>NZ_CP023202.1:4432500-4733099 GCF_000220705.2 Streptomyces xinghaiensis S187
ACTGACCTTAGCCAAACTCCGAATGCCGGTAAGTGAGAGCGCGGCAGTGAGACTGTGGGGGATAAGCTCCATGGTCGAGAGGGAAACAGCCCAGAGCATCGACTAAGGCCCCTAAGCGTACGCTAAGTGGGAAAGGATGTGGAGTCGCAGAGACAACCAGGAGGTTGGCTTAGAAGCAGCCATCCTTGAAAGAGTGCGTAATAGCTCACTGGTCAAGTGATTCCGCGCCGACAATGTAGCGGGGCTCAAGCGTACCGCCGAAGTCGTGTCATTGGCACATATACCCCTAACGGGGGTGCTGATGGGTAGGGGAGCGTCGTGTGCCGGGTGAAGCCGCGCCGGAAGGCAGTGGTGGACGGTTCACGAGTGAGAATGCAGGCATGAGTAGCGATACACACGTGGGAAACGTGTGCGCCGATTGACTAAGGGTTCCTGGGTCAAGCTGATCTGCCCAGGGTAAGTCGGGACCTAAGGCGAGGCCGACAGGCGTAGTCGATGGACAACCGGTTGATATTCCGGTACCCGCTTTGAAGCGCCAGCGCTGAACCTTCTGATGCTAAGTCCGTGAAGCCGCCGGCTGAGTCTTCGGACGAGGTCGGAGTGGTGGAGCCGACGACCCGAGGGGGTAGTAGGTGAGTGATGGGGTGACGCAGGAAGGTAGTCCAGCCCGGGCGGTGGTTGTCCCGGGGTAAGGGTGTAGCCCGGAGGGTAGGTAAATCCGTCCTCCGCGTAAGGGTGAGACCTGATGCCGAGCCGATTGTGGTGAAGTGGATGATCCTATGCTGTCGAGAAAAGCCTCTAGCGAGTTTCATGGCGGCCCGTACCCTAAACCGACTCAGGTGGTCAGGTAGAGAATACCGAGGCGTTCGGGTGAACTATGGTTAAGGAACTCGGCAAAATGCCCCCGTAACTTCGGGAGAAGGGGGGCCATTGCTGGTGATCACCCTTGCGGTGTGAGCTGGTGGTGGCCGCAGAGACCAGCGAGAAGCGACTGTTTACTAAAAACACAGGTCCGTGCGAAGCCGTAAGGCGATGTATACGGACTGACGCCTGCCCGGTGCTGGAACGTTAAGGGGACCGGTTAGTGCGCTTTCGGGTGTGCGAAGCTGAGAACTTAAGCGCCAGTAAACGGCGGTGGTAACTATAACCATCCTAAGGTAGCGAAATTCCTTGTCGGGTAAGTTCCGACCTGCACGAATGGCGTAACGACTTCTCGACTGTCTCAACCATAGGCCCGGTGAAATTGCACTACGAGTAAAGATGCTCGTTTCGCGCAGCAGGACGGAAAGACCCCGGGACCTTTACTACAGCTTGATATTGGTGTTCGGTTCGGCTTGTGTAGGATAGGTGGGAGACTGTGAAGCCCGGACGCTAGTTCGGGTGGAGTCGTCGTTGAAATACCACTCTGGTCGTGCTGGATGTCTAACCTGGGTCCGTGATCCGGATCAGGGACAGTGTCTGGTGGGTAGTTTAACTGGGGCGGTTGCCTCCTAAAGGGTAACGGAGGCGCCCAAAGGTTCCCTCAGCCTGGTTGGTAATCAGGTGTTGAGTGTAAGTGCACAAGGGAGCTTGACTGTGAGACCGACGGGTCGAGCAGGGACGAAAGTCGGGACTAGTGATCCGGCGGTGGCTTGTGGAAGCGCCGTCGCTCAACGGATAAAAGGTACCCCGGGGATAACAGGCTGATCTTCCCCAAGAGTCCATATCGACGGGATGGTTTGGCACCTCGATGTCGGCTCGTCGCATCCTGGGGCTGGAGTCGGTCCCAAGGGTTGGGCTGTTCGCCCATTAAAGCGGTACGCGAGCTGGGTTTAGAACGTCGTGAGACAGTTCGGTCCCTATCCGCTGTGCGCGTAGGAGTCTTGAGAAGGGCTGTCCCTAGTACGAGAGGACCGGGACGGACGAACCTCTGGTGTGCCAGTTGTCCTGCCAAGGGCATGGCTGGTTGGCTACGTTCGGGAGGGATAACCGCTGAAAGCATCTAAGCGGGAAGCCTGCTTCGAGATGAGGACTCCCACCCCTTTGAGGGGTTAAGGCTCCCAGTAGACGACTGGGTTGATAGGCCAGATATGGAAGCGCCGTGAGGTGTGGAGTTGACTGGTACTAATAGGCCGAGGGCTTGTCCTCAGGTGCTCGCGTCCACTGTGTTGGTTCTGAAACAACGAACTGTGTTGCCGTCCGGTTCGTATAGTTTCATAGTGTTTCGGTGGTTATAGCGTGAGGGAAACGCCCGGTTACATTCCGAACCCGGAAGCTAAGCCTTTCAGCGCCGATGGTACTGCAGGGGGGACCCTGTGGGAGAGTAGGACGCCGCCGAACAATTCTTGAGAAGAGTAGAAAGCCCTGTGGGGGACTCCGGTCCCCTACAGGGCTTTTTTGTGTTTGTGGAGTGCGTTTCCCGGCTTTCTCCAGCCGTCGTATCGTTCGCCGGCGGCCCTTAAAGGCGGCCGGCCGCCTTGAGCGCGAGGTAGGCATCAGCCAGGGCTGGAGCGAGCTCCTCGGGGGTGGCGTCGACCACGGTGACGCCGTGGCGGCGGAGCCGGTCTGCTGTACGAGTCCGCTCCGCCTGTGTGCGAGTGCCGGCGGCTGCCTGGTAGACGGCCTCGACGGTGCCCCGGGTTTCCGTCATCTGCTGGATGCGGGGGTCGGCCACCGCGGCCAGCAGAACCGTATGACGGTGCGTGAGTTGAGGCAGCACCGGCAGCAGGCCCTCCTCCACGGGGGCGGCGTCCAGCGTGGTCAGCAGCACGATCAGCGAGTGGCGCGGAGCGGTCCGCAGGGCGGCGGCCGCCAGGCCCCGGGCGTCCGTCTCGACGAGTTCGGGTTCCAGGGGGGCCAGAGCGCCGACCACGGCCGGCAGGAGGTCGCCCGCTGTGCGGCCCTGTACGGAGGCGCGAACGCGGCGGTCGTAGGCCAGGAGGCTCACCTGGTCCCCGGCCCGCCCCGCCAGGGCGGTCAGGAGCAGGGCGGCGTCCATGGCGGCGTCGAGCCGGGGGATGTCGCCCACGCGGCCTGCCGAGGTTCTTCCGGTGTCGAGAACCAGGAGGATGTGGCGGTTGCGCTCCGGACGCCAGGTGCGGACGGCCACCGACGACTGGCGGGCCGTGGCGCGCCAGTCGATGGAGCGGGTGTCGTCACCGGGGACGTACTCCCGGAGGCTGTCGAACTCGGTTCCCTCACCGCGGGTGAGGAGACTGGTGCGGCCGTCCAGTTCGCGGAGTCTGGCGAGCTTCGCGGGGAGGTGTTTGCGGCTGGGGAACGGCGGCAGGACGCGCAGGCGCCAGGGCACCCGGTGGTGGCCCTGCCGTGCTGCGAGCCCGAGCGGGCCGTAGGACCGGACGGTAACCCGGTCGGGTCGGCGGTCGCCGCGGCGCGTGGGCCGGAGCGGGGTGGTGATGCGGCGCTGTTCGCCGCCCGGGACGGTCAGCCGGTGGCGGGTCAGGGCCGTGCCGCCCCCCGGGGCCAGCACACTGGGGGGCCACGCGTCGCGGATGAGGGCGCGCAACGGGCGGCCCGCGGGGTTGGTGACGGTGAGGTGGGCGGACGCCTGTTCGTCGAGCCGAACTGACGTCTCACCGGATCGGGTGAAGTGCAGCCTGCGCACTGGCGCGGCGAGTGCGAGGTCTCCGAGAATTGCCAGCAGCAGGGGGAGGTTCACGAGAAGCAGCCCGGTGATGCCGGGCATCAGCAGGCCGGTGACCAGAGCGCCGAGAGCGGCGATCAGAGCTGTTCGTCCGGTGAGAGCCATGGTTCCTCGCGGCGTTCAGCGGGGGACGGGGACGTTGGCGAGGATCGCCTGGATCACCGAGTCGGGCGTGATGCCCTCCATCTCTGCCTCCGGGCGGAGCTGAACCCGGTGGCGGAGTGTGGGCAGGGCCAGGGCCTTCACATCGTCGGGGATGACGTAGTCGCGTCCGGTGAGCCATGCCCAGGCCCGAGCAGTCGACAGCAGAGCGGTGGCGCCCCGCGGGGAGACACCGAGGGAGAGAGAGGGGGAGTCCCGGGTGGCACGGCAGATATCGACGACATAACCCGTGATCTCGGGTGACACGGATGTGCCGGCGACGGCGGCGCGGGCTGCTGCCAGATCGGTGGCGCTCGCCACCGGACGGAGGCCGGCGGCCTGCAGATCACCCGGGTTGAATCCCTGCGCATGGCGCATGAGCACGTTCATCTCGTCCTCGCGAGACGGCAGGGGCACGGTCAGCTTCAGCAGGAAGCGGTCGAGCTGGGCTTCCGGCAGCGGGTAGGTGCCCTCGTACTCGACAGGGTTCTGTGTGGCCGCCACGAGGAACGGCTCGGGCAGGGGGCGGGGGACTCCGTCGACAGTCACCTGGCGCTCCTCCATGGCTTCCAGGAGCGATGCCTGGGTCTTGGGCGGAGTGCGGTTGATCTCGTCGGCGAGCAGCAGGTGGGTGAAGACGGGACCGGGCTGGAAGGAGAACTCGGCCGTGCGCGCGTCATAGACCAGGGAGCCGGTGACATCGCTGGGCATGAGATCGGGGGTGAACTGGACGCGTTTCATGTCGAGTTCGAGCGAGGCCGCCAGGGCGCGGACGAGCAGGGTCTTGGCGACTCCGGGGACGCCTTCGAGCAGGACGTGGCCGCGGCACAGTAGCGCGACGACCAGGCCCGTGATGGCCGGATCCTGGCCGACCACGGCTTTGGCGATCTCGGTCCTCAGCGCCTCCAGGGAGGCACGGGCGCTGTCGGCGGTCGGGGCACTCACGAGGTGGTGTCCTTTTTCTTGGTGGGGACTGGAGCAGCATCAGGAGGTGCGGTGGGAGAAACGGGGGCGCCTGCGGTGACGGTCCGTTCGAGGCGGTCCAGTTCGTCGGCGAGGCGGATGAGGGACCGGTCGTCCGGTGGCACCGGCCCGAAGAGCAGTGTGGGGAGATCGGGGCCGGCGCCGGGGACATGGGAGGCCAGGGCCGGGCAGAGCACCTCGGCGCGGTGCGCCCGGGCGCCGGCCACGCCGACGACCGGGGCCAGCCGAGTTCTCGTCGCTGAGCGGAGGATCTCGGCGGCGCGGTCCCGGGCGTGAGCCTGGTGGTACAGGCGGGCCCGGCCCTCGGTGGTCTCCGAGGCCCTGATGGTGACCGGAAGCCGTTCCGGGGTGAGCGGTCCCAGGCGCCGGGCCCGCCAGAGCGCGGTGAAGACGGCCGCGACGCCCAACTGCGCCACCGCCCAGCTCCAGCCGGAGGGCAGGAGTTGGAGGAAGCCGCGTTCTTCGCCGTCGGAGGCGGCATCGTCGAGTGAGGGGAGATACCAGACCAGGTGATCTCGTGAACCCAGGAGTTGCAGGGCGAGGGAGGCGTTGCCGCGTTCGGCGAGCCGGTCGTTGAAGAGGATGTCGGGTGAGCCGAGCAGGACGGTGTCGCGGTTGTCCGTGTCCGGGAGCCGGACCAGGGTCGGCAGGCCGTCGCTGAGGTAGCAACTCTCGGCTTCGGGCGCCTTCGAGGAGGGGGAGTAGCGGATGCCGCCGACTTCGGCGTCTCCGGCCCGACGGGCGGCGGGGAAGTCGCAGTCCGGGGAGCGGGGGGAGACCTCGGCCGGTTCGGCCACCTGCACGGCCGGTGCCAGGGTGCGGGTGGCGGCGGGCCCGGGGGCGAGGAGCACGGTGCGCACCCCCGGTGCGGTGGCCGCGTTCCTCAGGGTCTTCCGCTGGCGTTCGGTGAGGAGGTCGGGGTTGGTGATCAGCAGGGTGGTGTCCGGACCGGCCGCGGCGGCGGCCTCTGTGGTGGCGGTGACCACGGTGGTCCGTACACCTCGGTCGGCCAGCAACTCGGCGACGGCGCGGCTGCCGTAGCGGTCCGCGGAGCGCGGGTCGAGCCGGCCGTGCTGCTCGCCGGAGCGCACGGCGGCGAGTGCGATGCCCGCCAGCACGAGAACGGCGAGGGCGAGCAGCAGGCCGCGGGAGCGGGTCCACAGCTGGTGGGCGGTGGGAGTGGCCGAGGTCTCGGCGGCGGCTGTCCGGGTCATGCGGCTCCCCCGGGTCCGGGCCCTGTGCTGGCCGCGACGGGCTGCGGCTTGCTGCGCTGGAGGTCGGCGTCCAGATCCCGGAGCCGGCCGTAGACCTCCGGAGTACCGGGGCGCCCGCCGTAGGTGATGTCGTCGAAGTCCCGGGCGGCGGTGTGCAGCCGGGCCGCGTGGCCGGGCAGCGGACGTCCCGCCTCGGCGGCTGCCTCGTCGGCGGTGCGGCCGGGGCGGGGATCGAGCAGGGCGCGCTCCTCCAGGGACCGGACGAGGGCTCTCATCCGTTCCCGCACGGCCAGGTCCCATTCCTGGGCGGCGGCGTGCCGTTCGGCGGCTGCCCGGTGTTCGGCGGCGCTCAGCGGCCGGTCGTCGAAGAGCGGCACCGCGCCGGCGGGGGCGCGGTGCAGCGGGCCGAGTCGCAGACGGAGCGCCACGACGAGGAGGAGGAGTACGGCGATGACGACGGCCAGGCCCACCGGGCCGCCGGGGGTCACCCCGGCGGCTGCGGTGAAGAGGGTGTCGAGCCACTCCCAGAAACGGTCGAGGGCGCGCCGGAGGAGGCTTGGTTCGTGCTCCTGGTACATCCGCTTGGAGAGTTCGTCCTCCGCCGCCTCGCGGGCGGGCAGACGCGGGGTCCGCACGGGGACGCCGTCCTCCGCGCGGACCCCGTACCACGCCGCCGCGAGACCGCCCGCTGCCGCGATCACCGCATCAGCTCCCCGGGGTGGTTCCGTCGGCCCGGCCGTCTCCGGGGCCCGGTGTCCCGTAGCCGGGGAGGCCGGCCGCGCGGCCCAGTTCCAGGTCGAGGGCTTCCCGGCGGATCCGCTGGTCCATGTAGAGGAGAGCCGTGACACCGGCGCTGATGGGGAAGGTGATGGTCGAGCTGATCACCGCGCCGATGCCGAGGACGATGAGGAAGAGCCAGCCGGTCTCCGCGGTCTCGCCGGCCATCCAGTCGGTGGCGCTCTCGCCGCCGACGACCACGGCGATCAGACTGGTCGGGATCTCGATGACGGCCGCGACGAACACCAGCAGCACCAGGGTCAGCAACTGGATGCCGAAGACCCGCCACCACGCGCCCCGGACCAGCTTGGCGGAGCGGCGCAGGGAGGCGATGACGCCCTGCCGCTCCAGCATGAGGGCCGGTGCGGCCAGGCTGAAGCGGATCCAGAGCCAGACCGCGAGGACGAGGGCGGCCAGCCCGCCCGCGAGGGTGAGAGCGGCTGCGGCCCCGGTGGGGTCGGCGGCGGTCAGGATGAGCCCGGGTGCCACCGCCACGGCGCTGACCGCCAGGATGATCAGCGGGATGAGGAAGAGCAGTCCGAAGAGGCGCAGGAGCTGGGGGCGTGCGCTGCGCCAGGCGTCGCCGGTCGTGACCGGGCGCCCGAGGACGGCCCGGCTGACGACCATGGTGAGCATGGCGGTGGCGATGATGGTGCCGAGCATGCTGACGAATCCGGTGACGGCGCTGCCGGTGAGGGCTCCGCTGAGGGCGTCCAGGATCTCGTCGGGGGTCGGAGCGGGGTCGTTCTCCAGGGCGGCCAGCCCGGTCTGGTCGTTGAACCAGAGGCCGGTGGTGACCGTGGAGACGGCCTGGGTGATCACGGCGACGGCGAGGGAGATGCCCAGCACGGTGCGCCAGTGGGCGCGCATCGTCGAGACGGCGCCGTCCAGGATCTCGCCGATGCCCAGTGGGCGGAGCGGGATGATGCCGGGTTTGGCCACGGTGGGCGGCGGGGCCCAGCCGGTGCCCCAGCCGCCCGGGGCGCCGGGGCCGCCGCCTTCCGGTGGCGGGGTCGGTCCGGAACCGGCGGGCGCGGCCCACCGGCCGCCGGGAGGCTGCTCCTTGGACCAGTTCACCGGAGGCTCGCTGCCGCTGCCACTGCCGGAGTCGTCCCGGTCGGGGCCGGCGGGGTTCCCGCCGTCTCGGCCCGGGTCGCCGGAGGGGGCCGATCCGGGCGAGGCCCAGCCCGGAGAGTCGTTCATCATCGCTCCTTCGCGGTGCCGTCCGCGGGCCGTCCGGCTGCGCCGGCGAGTGCCGGCCCGGGCACGCGGTGACGGCCGGTTGGCTGCCATCGTGCCACGGGGCCCGCCCCGCGCGGGGCGGGCCCTGCCTTCGGGAGCCGAGGGCACCTTCTGATCTCTCCACCGCACGGGCAGACTGGACGGATGGTTGATCAGAACGCGGTATACGCGGCGGCCGGCGACCCCACCCCCCTTCCCTCGCTGCGCTGGGACGAGCCCCCGGAGGGCCCGGTGCTGGTGCTGCTCGACCAGACCCGGCTGCCGGGTGAGGAGACCGAGCTGGTGTGCACGGATGTGCCCGCCCTGGTGGAGGCCGTCCGCACGCTCGCCGTACGGGGTGCTCCGCTGCTGGGGCTCGCGGGGGCCTACGGTGTCGCGCTGGCCGCCGTACGCGGCTACGACGTGGAGGAAGCGGCCGGCCTGCTCGCCGGAGCCCGTCCCACCGCGGTCAACCTCGGTTACGGGGTGCGCCGGGCCCTGGCCGCGTACCGGAAGGTGGCCGGTGGCGGAGGCGGACCCGAGGAGGCCGGGGCCGCGGCCCTCGCCGAGGCGCGGGAGCTGCACCGGCAGGACGCCGAGGCGAGCGCGCGGATGGCGGAGCACGGGGCGGTGCTGCTGCGCGAGCTGCTGCCGGGCGGTGGCTACCGGTTGCTCACCCACTGCAATACGGGGAGGCTGGTGTCCGGAGGTGAGGGCACGGCTCTCGCGGTGGTGCGGAAGGTGCACCGCGCGGGGGAGCTTCGGCGGCTGTGGGTGGACGAGACCCGCCCGCTGCTGCAGGGCTCGCGGCTGACCGCCTGGGAGGCGGCGCGGAGCGGCATGGCGTACACGCTGCTGCCGGACAACGCCGCCGGCTCGCTCTTCTCGGCCGGTGAGGTGGACGCCGTGCTGGTCGGTGCGGACCGGATCGCGGCGGACGGGTCGGTGGCCAACAAGATCGGCAGCTATCCGCTGGCGGTGCTGGCGCGCTACCACCATGTGCCGTTCATCGTGGTGGCGCCGAGCACCACGGTGGACCCGGAGACCCCCGACGGCGCCTCGATCGAGGTGGAGCAGCGTCCGGGGCACGAGGTGACGGAGTTCGTTCCGCCCCAAGTCCCCGGCGGCGCACGGGAAGCGGGTATGGGCATACCGTTGGCCCCGTTGGGGACTCAGGCGTACAATCCGGCCTTCGACGTCACTCCGCCGGAATTGGTGACGGCGATCGTCACCGAACACGGTGTCGTATCGCCCGTCACGGGGGACGCAATCGGGGACCTGTGCTCCAGGTCACGCCAGGTCACGATCAGCTAATGGGATGATGTCGGTATGAAGGGACGCGTTCTCGTCGTCGATGACGACACCGCACTGGCCGAGATGCTCGGCATCGTGCTGCGCGGCGAGGGTTTCGAGCCGTCGTTCGTCGCGGACGGTGACAAGGCTCTGGCCGCTTTCCGCGAGACCAAGCCCGATCTGGTGTTGCTCGATCTCATGCTGCCCGGCCGGGACGGCATCGAGGTGTGCCGGCTGATCCGGGCCGAGTCCGGGGTGCCGATCGTCATGCTGACGGCGAAGAGCGACACCGTCGACGTGGTGGTGGGCCTGGAGTCCGGCGCCGACGACTACATCGTCAAGCCGTTCAAGCCCAAGGAGCTGGTGGCGCGGATCCGTGCGCGGCTGCGGCGCTCCGAGGAGCCCGCGCCGGAGCAGCTCGCGATCGGCGATCTGGTGATCGACGTGGCGGGTCACTCGGTGAAGCGGGACGGGCAGTCGATCGCGCTGACCCCGCTGGAGTTCGATCTGCTGGTCGCGCTGGCACGCAAGCCCTGGCAGGTCTTCACCCGGGAAGTACTGCTCGAACAGGTGTGGGGCTACCGTCACGCCGCGGACACGCGGCTCGTCAATGTGCATGTGCAGCGGCTGCGCTCGAAGGTCGAGAAGGACCCGGAGCGGCCGGAGATCGTGGTGACGGTCCGTGGTGTCGGATACAAGGCGGGACCAGGCTGACATGGCCGGGCACGGTGCTGCTCCGGAGCGCAACGAGGGGCGGCCCGTCGATCCGGTGGGCAGGATCTCGCTCTACGACCGCCTCCGGCAGGGTGGCGGGCTGCTGCAGGACGGGGCGCCGGGCGGTCCCGTCAACCCGCTGCTGCGGATGGTGCTGCGCTGGGTGCGGCGGCCGCTGCTGGCGGCGCTCCGGCTCTGGCGGCGCAACATCCAGCTGCGGGTGGTCGCGAGCACGCTGCTGATGTCGCTCGGCGTGGTGCTGCTGCTCGGCGTCGTGGTGATCGGCCAGGTGCGCAACGGTCTCCAGGACGCCAAGACCAGTGCCGCGCAGTCCCAGGCGGCCGGCGGTTTCCGGGTGGCCCAGGACAAGGCGGACGCCGATGCCCGCGGGGAGCCCGGCGCCACCGCGGGCAGCCGGGTCCAGCTGAACTCCGGCGTCTGGCTGACCGACCTGGTGCAGCAGCTCGCGAGCGGGGGCCAGGGCGTCTACTCCGTGGTGGCGCTCGGCTCGGACACCGAACAGCCTTTCGTGGACGACAGCTCCGGCACCCGTGCGCCCCGGTCCTCCGGCGATGTCCAGCCCGAGGAGAGCGTGCCCCAGGCGCTGCGGGACTCCGTCGACGCCGAGCCCGGCACGTACATGCAGCACACCCGTATCCTCCGGAGTTCCGGGGCGGGGGAGCCGGGGCTCGCGATCGGCAAGCAGCTCAACGACGTCAACGGCAATCCTTACCAGCTCTACTACCTCTTCCCGTTCACACAGGAGGAGAAGTCGCTGAGCCTGGTCAAGACGACGCTGGCGACCGCGGGCGTGTTCGTCGTCGTGCTGCTCGGCGCCATCGCCTGGGTGGTGGTGCGGCAGGTCGTGACCCCGGTGCGGATGGCGGCGGGGATCTCGGAGCGGCTCGCGGCCGGCCTGCTCCAGGAACGGATGAAGGTCACCGGCGAGGACGACATCGCGCGGCTCGGTGAGTCCTTCAACAAGATGGCGCAGAACCTCCAGCACAAGATCCAGCAGCTGGAGGAGCTCTCGCGGATGCAGCGGCGCTTCGTCTCCGACGTCTCGCACGAGCTGCGCACCCCGCTGACGACCGTCCGGATGGCCGCCGAGGTCATCCATGACGTGAGGGAGGACTTCGACCCGGTGACCGCGCGCTCCGCGGAACTCCTCCGCGGCCAGGTGGACCGCTTCGAGTCGCTGCTGTCGGATCTCCTGGAGATCAGCCGGTTCGACGCCGGAGCGGCGGCCCTGGAGGCCGAGCCGATCGATCTGCGGACCGTGGTCGACCAGGTGATCGAGGGGGCCGAGCCGCTCGCCGAGAACAAGGGCAGCCGCATCGTCGTCCGCGGGGCGGAGCAGCCGGTGATCGCCGAGGCCGATCCGCGGCGGATCGAGCGGGTGCTGCGCAATCTCGTCGTCAACGCCGTGGAGCACGGTGAGGGGCGCGATGTGGTGGTGCGGCTGGCCGCCGCGGGCGGTGCCGTCGCCGTGGCCGTACGGGACTACGGCGTCGGGCTCAAGCCGGGGGAGGCGACCCGGGTCTTCAACCGCTTCTGGCGGGCGGACCCGGCCCGTGCCCGGACGACCGGCGGAACGGGACTCGGCCTGTCGATCGCCGTCGAGGACGCGCGGCTGCACGGGGGCTGGCTGCAGGCCTGGGGCGAGCCGGGCGGCGGATCCCAGTTCCGGCTGACGCTGCCGCGCACGGCCGACGGTACGCTCCGCGGCTCGCCCATCCCGCTGGAGCCGGAGGACTCCCGGCGCAACCGGGAGCAGGCGCAGGACGGCGTCCCGGCGGAGCAGGGAGCCACCCGGGCCGCGGCGCCGGGTGCGACGCCCGCGCCGCGCCCGGCACCGGCGGTGGCGGACCCGGCGGCGCTTCCGGGCAGCGGCACCCGGGTCGTGGCACGGGGCGAGGGCGGGCGGTCGACGGCCGGGCGCGGGGCCGGTACCGGCGGCCCGCGGCAGGGCAGGGCTGACGACGATCGGGAGGACGGCTCGGGTGATGTCTGACCAGCGTCGGTGGGGACGGAGGAGGCCCGGCGGCCCGGTGCGCGCAGGCGCGCTGGTCCTCTGCGGGGGGCTGCTGGCCGGGTGCGCCTCGATGCCCGACAGTGGCGGCGTGCGCCAGGTGGACGTGTCCCAGCGGGCCGACGCCGACGCACAGGTACGGGTGTTCGGGTTGCCACCGCGGAAGGGCGAGTTGCCGGCCGACATCGTGCGGGGCTTCCTCGAGGCGACGACCAGCGACGAGGCCGACTTCCGTACGGCGCGGCAGTATCTGACCAAGGAGGCATCACGGCGCTGGCGGCCCTCCTCGGTGACGACGGTGCTGGCCGACGGGCCCGTGCCCCGTATGGATCCCCGGGCCGTCGACCGGCAGGACGACTCCGCCGTGGCGGTCCTCAGCGGCGATCAGATCGCCTCGGTCGACCAGGACCAGGCGTACCGGCCGGCGGAGGCCGAGTACGAGACGCGGGTGCGGCTGGCGAAGGTGGGCGGCGAGTGGCGGATCGACCAGCCGCCGGAAGGGCTCGTACTCGGTCGCTCCGACTTCGAACGGATCTACCGTCCCGTCAACAAGTACTACTTCGCGGTGCCCGGCTCCCAGGAGGACAGCGGGACCGGTGGGGACGTGCTGGTCGCCGATCCCGTGTATCTGCGGAAGCGCATAGGAAAGCGCGAGGATTTCGTCACCTCGACCGTCAAGGCGCTGCTGAAGGGGCCCAGCAGCTGGCTCGACCCGGTGGTCGAGTCGAAGTTCCCCGCGGGGACGCGGCTGGCCGACGAGACACTCTCACTGGACGACTCCAACGGGCTGAGGGTCCGGCTCAATGACCGCGGCGCGCGGGTGGGCCCGGTGCAGTGCAACCAGATGGCCGCGCAGCTCCTCTTCGCCGTGCAGGACCTGGCATCGGCCCAGGTCAGGCAGGTGGATCTGGTCGATCCGAAGGGTGCGCGGCTGTGTGTGGTCAACCGCGGCCAGGCGGATGCGTACGCCCCGGCGGGGTTGCGGGAGCCGTCCGAACGCCAGTACTTCCTGGATGCCCGCGGGCGGCTGGCGAGCCTGCCGCCCGGTGGTGAGGTGCCTTCGCTGGTCGCCGGTCCCTTCGGTGACGGGCAGGTGGCGTTGCGGTCGGTGGCGGTCGCCCGCAGCGAACGGCTGGCGGCCGGTGTCTCGCAGGACGGGCGCTCGCTGTACATGGCGCCGATCGAGACCGGGGCCGAGCCCGGTGAGGTGCTGCTGCGCAGCCGGGCCGGCCGGGCGGAGGACGGGCTGTCCCGGCCCAGCTGGGACGGGAGCGGCAATCTGTGGATCGCGGATCGTGACCCGGAGAGCCCGCGGCTGCTGTACCTGGCCCGGGGAGCGGAGGAACCGCGGGAGATCGTGGTCCCCTCCCTCGGGGACGGACGGATCGAAGGGCTCCGGGTCGCCTCGGACGGTGTGCGGATCGCGCTCGTCGTGAAGCGCGGTGAGCGCACCTCCCTGGAACTGGGCCGGATCGAACGGACGGGCGGCGGACCCGGGACGCCACCACTGTCGGTGAACGACCTGCGCCCGGTGACCCCGAGGCTGGAGCATGTGGAGTCGGCGTCCTGGGCGGGCGTGAGCCGGCTGGTGGTCGTCGGCCGCGCCTCCGGTGTACAGCAGCTGCAGTACGTGCGGACGGACGGCTCGGCGGTGAACACGCCGCCCCTTCCGGGCGCCAACGGTGTGACGGCGGTGGCGGCCTCGGAGGACGAGGACAAGCCGCTGCTCGCCGACTCCGAGGACGGGATCGTCAGGCTTCCGCCGATGGGCGCCAACTGGCAGCTGGTGACCGAGAAGGGATCGGAACCGGTCTATCCGGGATAGTGGAGGCCGCCGCCCGGACGGGGGCGCCTCCGGGGTTTTCCACAGGGGTGGCGGGGCCGCCGGGGCGCGGGGCAGAGTGATCGCCGTGCGGGAGTGGTGGCGGGAGATCACGGAGCTGGTGCTGCCGGCCGACTGCGCGGGGTGCGGTCGGGCGCGTACCGCGCTGTGCGACGGGTGCCTCACGGCGCTGACCGGGCGGCCCGCGGCCCCGGTACGGCCGGTGCCGTCGCCGGCGGGACTGCCGCCGGTGCGCGCCGCCGCGCCGTACGGGGGCGAGGTGCGGTCCGTGCTGCTCGCGCACAAGGAGCGGGGGGCGCTGTCACTCGCCCGGCCGCTGGGCGCCGCGCTCGCCGGAGCCGTCCCGCGGCGGGCTCCGGGGCGGGATCCGTGGCTGCTGGTGCCGGTGCCGTCGGCGCGCCGTTCGGTGGCGCGCCGGGGCCACGACCCCACCCGCCGTATCGCCCTCGCGGCCGCCGCGGTGCTGCGGGGTGCCGGCCGGCCCGGGTGGTGCCCGCTCTGCGGCACCGGCGGAGGGTCGCGGACCAGTCCGGGCTGCCGGCGGGGGCCCGGGCCGCCAATCTGGCGGGCGCCCTGGAGGTGGCCGGGCCGGCGGGGGAGCTGCTCCGGTCGGCTCCGGTGGTTCTGGTGGACGACCTGATGACCACGGGCGCGTCGCTGGCGGAATCGGCACGTTCGGTCCGCTCGGCGGGCGGGAAGGTGGTCGGTGCGGCGGTGGTCGCGGCGCCGCCCAGCGCCTTCCGGAGCCGTGCCCAGGCCCGCGGTGCCGGACCGGAACCGACTCGGGACGCGCGTCGTTACAGGTGAGAGAGGTGATCCGGGCGAGAGAGGAACGGCGCATCCGGAAGAGACGGAGGGCGCAAAGGGGTGCCATCCCCCGTTCGGGCGAGTTATGTTCGGTTCTGAGGGGTGGCGGGATTTATGCCACTTCTGGCGGGTTTTGGTGTGACCCGGCGAGGACAGGTGCGAGTCAGAGCATGACCGCCGACCCGGAGCCGACGGGATGTTGATCTTGTCGGCTGGGGAGGAGGAGGTGAAAGCCGCAGCGCCCGGCTCCACGCCGTGGTGGTGCGGCAGACGCAGTGCCGGACGGGCCCCGTCCCCGGGGCGGCCGTCCGGACCGAGGGCAAGAGGGATGCGCTCCGCCCCGAGCGGGGCGACCCGGAACGGAGTTCTGCGTGGACATCGTCGTCAAGGGCCGCAAGACCGAGGTACCCGAGCGCTTCCGCAAGCACGTGGCCGAGAAGCTGAAGCTGGACAAGATCCAGAGGCTCGACGGCAAGGTGATCAGCCTCGACGTCGAGGTGTCCAAGGAGCACAACCCGCGGCAGGCCAACCGCTCCGACCGGGTGGAGATCACTCTCCGCACCCGCGGACCGGTGATCCGGGCGGAGGCCGCCGCCGCCGATCCGTACGCCGCGCTGGACGCGGCCACGGCGCGGCTCGACGCCCAGCTGCGCAAGCGGGGCGACAAGCGCCGGGTCCACCGGGGGCCGGGCCGCACGCCGACCAGCGTCGCCGAGGCCACCGCGCCGCTCGCCGAGCATCTGAACGGCGGCACCGCCGTGGCCTCCCCGCCCGAGGAGACCGTCACCACCAAGCGGATCGGGTCCCTCGAGGTCCAGGGCGACGGGCCGCTGGTGGTCCGCGAGAAGACCCACACCGCGGCTCCGATGAGCCTCGACCAGGCGCTCTACGAGATGGAGCTGGTCGGGCACGACTTCTACCTGTTCATCGACGCCGAGACCAAGCAGCCCAGTGTGGTCTACCGCCGGCACGCCTACGACTACGGCGTGATCCACCTGGAGTCGGACCCCATGGTCTCCGAACCGCCGAGCGGCGCGGGCGGCGCGCTGGGCGGCTGACCCGACGCCCGCGATGGCGCGGTGACCGATCATGCCCCCGGGAGCGTCCGTGCGCCCCCGGGGGCTCCAACGTGCGACCGCTCAGGCACCGTTCCACCGCCCGGGCATGGAATCATGGCGAGGCGGTCAACCCGCCGTTCGCCAGGATGGGTTGGCCCGGCACGCGATCGAGGGCCATGCCCTCGGGGGGAGGAACCATGGCGGACAGCTTCGGGCCCGTGACCGGAGGAGACGGCGAGGATGCCGTCGAAACCGGTGCGGACGCGAACGGGTCGCGCAGCGAGCCCATCCGGGTCCTCGTGGTGGACGACCACGCCCTCTTCCGGCGCGGGCTGGAGATCGTCCTCGCCCAGGAGGAGGACATCGAGGTCATCGGCGAGGCCGGGGACGGCGCCGAGGCGGTGGAGAAGGCGGCCGATCTGCTGCCCGACATCGTCCTCATGGATGTGCGGATGCCGAAGCGGGGCGGCATCGAGGCCTGTACGTCGCTGAAGGAGGTGGCTCCCAGCGCGAAGATCATCATGCTGACGATCAGCGACGAGGAGGCCGATCTCTACGAGGCCATCAAGGCCGGGGCCACCGGCTATCTCCTCAAGGAGATCTCCACGGACGAGGTGGCGACGGCCATCCGCGCGGTCGCGGACGGGCAGTCGCAGATCAGCCCCTCGATGGCCTCCAAGCTGCTCACCGAGTTCAAGTCGATGATCCAGCGCACCGACGAGCGCCGGCTGGTGCCCGCGCCCCGGCTCACCGACCGCGAACTGGAGGTCCTCAAGCTCGTCGCCACCGGGATGAACAACCGGGACATCGCCAAGGAGCTGTTCATCAGCGAGAACACCGTGAAGAACCATGTGCGCAACATCCTGGAGAAGCTGCAGCTGCACTCCCGGATGGAGGCCGTGGTGTACGCGATGCGGGAGAAGATCCTGGAAATCCGCTGAGCGGCGGGCCGGCGCCGGCCCGTCTCCCGCTCCTCCCTCTCCCCCGGCACTCCCGGGGGGTGCCCCCGGGAGTGCCTCGCTCCGCGGGCTCAGCCGGTGATCTCCGCGAGGGCCTCCGCCAGCGGAGCGGCGAGCTCCGGCGGATCGGTCCGTTCCACGCGGACCCGGGTGCACCCCACCCACGAGGCCGCCTCGGCCAGCGCCTCCGCCATCGGCCGCACCGCCCGCCCGCTCAGCAGGGAAAGCTGCCGGGCGACGAGGGTGGTGCCCTCGCGCGCAGGGTCCACCCGGCCCAGCAGCCTTCCGCCGGACAGCAGCGGCATCGCGAAATAGCCGTGGATCCGCTGCGGCCGGGGAACGTACGCCTCCAGCCGGTGAGTGAAGCCGAAGATCCGCTCGGTGCGGGGCCGGTCCCAGATCAGCGAGTCGAACGGGGAGAGCAGGGTCGTGCGGTGCCGGCCCCTCGGCGGGGTGGTGAGCGCCGCCGGGTCCGCCCAGGCCTGGCCCGGCGACCGGCCGGCGGCCGACCGGGAACCGCCGCGGGCGGCGGGCCTGCCCCAGCCCTCGACGGTCACCGGGACCAGCCCGGAGTCGGCGAGGACCTCGTCGACCTGCTCGGCCCTGAGCCGGTGGTAGTCGGCGAGGTCGGCGCGCGTGGCCACGCCCATCGCCGCTCCCGCCTGGGCGACCAGCCGGCGCACGCACGCGCGGTCGTCGAGGTCGTCGTGGAACAGGGTGTCCGGTATGACGCGCTCGGCGAGGTCGTACACCCGCTTCCAGCCGCGGCGCCGGGCGCAGACCACCTCGCCGGTGTCGAGCAGCCACTCCACCGCGATCTTGGTCTCCGACCAGTCGTACCACTCGCCGCCGTTCTTGGCGCCGCCCAACTCCGAGGCGGTCAGCGGGCCGTCGTTCTTGAGGCGGTCCCGCACGGCGGCGCAGGAGCGCTCGGAGTCCTCCATGACGTGCCAGCGGTGGCCGCGCGCCGCCCGGGCCCGGCGCCGGAAGGCGAAGTGCGGCCACTCCTCGACGGGCAGGATGCAGGCGGCGTGGGACCAGTACTCGAAGGCGTGTGAACCGTCCCAGTAAGCCGACTCGACGCTCTCCCGCCCGACCGCTCCCAGCCGTGCGTACGGCACCAGTTCGTGTGAGCGGGCCAGCACGGAGATGGTGTCCAGCTGGACGGCGCCCAGGCTCCGCAGCACGCCGCGGACTCCGGCGCGGCGGTCCGGGGCGCCGAGCAGCCCCTGGGCGCGCAGCGCGATGCGGCGGGCCTCGTCGGCGGAGAGTTCCAGAGCGGGTGAGGGCAGGCTCGTCATGACGGGCACCCTAGAGGCATCCACTGACATCGCGGCGGGGTGGCGGAACGCCCGCCGGTGTTCCCGCTCGCGGAAACGGCCCGCGTTCCCGGCACCTTCCGGGCGGTCCGGACGTTGGGTCATCGGAGCGAGTGCATGCCTTCGTGGCGACGGACCTCCCGATGCGGGTGTGTCCTGACTTACGATGGCCGTTGCGGCGAGGCCTCACCTCGTCGTGCCCTCGCACCCGACCGTGCCAGGCCCGACCGGCAAGGAGACCACCCCAAGTGTCCGTCTTCAACAAGCTCATGCGTGCAGGCGAAGGCAAGCTCCTGCGCAAGCTGCACCGCATCGCGGGCCAGGTCAACTCCATCGAAGAGGATTTCGTCCATCTCTCCGACGCCGAGCTGAGGGCGCTGACCGACGAGTACAAGGCGCGGTTCGCCGACGGCGAAAGCCTGGACGACCTGCTCCCGGAGGCCTTCGCGACGGTCCGTGAGGCGGCCAAGCGCGTCCTCGGCCAGCGGCACTACGACGTCCAGATGATGGGCGGGGCCGCGTTGCACTTCGGCCATGTCGCGGAGATGAAGACCGGTGAGGGCAAGACCCTCGTCGGCACCCTCCCCGCCTATCTCAACGCGCTCTCCGGCGAGGGCGTCCACCTGATCACGGTCAACGACTACCTCGCCGAGCGCGACTCCGAGATGATGGGCCGGGTCCACAAGTTCCTGGGCCTGTCCGTGGGCTGCATCCTCGCCAACATGTCGCCCGCGCAGCGCCGCGAGCAGTACAACTGCGACATCACGTACGGCACCAACAACGAGTTCGGCTTCGACTACCTGCGCGACAACATGGCGTGGTCGAAGGACGAGTTGGTGCAGCGCGGGCACAACTTCGCGATCGTCGACGAGGTCGACTCGATCCTCGTGGACGAGGCCCGTACGCCGCTCATCATCTCAGGCCCTGCCGACCAGGCCACCAAGTGGTACGCGGACTTCGCCAAGCTGGCCACGCGGCTCACCAAGGGAGAGCCCGCCAACCCCCAGCGCGGCATCGAGGAGACCGGGGACTACGAGGTCGACGAGAAGAAGCGCACCGTCGGCATCCACGAGGCGGGCGTCAGCAAGGTCGAGGACTGGCTGGGCATCGACAACCTCTACGAGTCGGTCAACACCCCGCTCGTCGGTTACCTCAACAACGCCATCAAGGCGAAGGAACTCTTCAAGAAGGACAAGGACTACGTCGTCATCGACGGCGAGGTCATGATCGTCGACGAGCACACCGGCCGTATCCTCGCCGGCCGCCGCTACAACGAGGGCATGCACCAGGCGATCGAGGCCAAGGAGGGGGTGGACATCAAGGACGAGAACCAGACGCTCGCCACGATCACCCTCCAGAACTTCTTCCGCCTCTACAACAAGCTCTCCGGCATGACCGGCACGGCCATGACCGAGGCGGCCGAGTTCCACCAGATCTACAAGCTCGGCGTGGTGCCCATCCCGACGAACCGCCCGATGATCCGGATCGACCAGTCGGACCTGATCTACCGCACCGAGGTCGCCAAGTTCGACGCGGTCGTCGAGGACCTCGTCGAGCGGCACGAGAAGGGCCAGCCGGTTCTCGTCGGCACCACCTCCGTGGAGAAGTCCGAGTACCTCTCCCAGCAGCTCAGCAAGCGCGGTGTGCCGCACGAGGTGCTCAACGCCAAGCAGCACGACCGGGAGGCGACGATCGTCGCCCAGGCCGGCCGCAAGGGCTCCGTCACCGTCGCCACGAACATGGCGGGCCGCGGTACGGACATCAAGCTCGGCGGCAACCCGGACGACCTTGCCGAGGCGGAGCTGCGGCAGCGCGGGCTGGACCCGGTGGAGCACCCCGAGGAGTGGGCGCAGGCGCTGCCCGCGGCCATGGAGAAGGCCGAGGCGGCCGTCAAGGCGGAGTTCGACGAGGTCGTGAGCCTCGGCGGGCTGTACGTGCTGGGCACCGAGCGGCACGAGTCCCGCCGTATCGACAACCAGTTGCGCGGCCGCTCCGGCCGTCAGGGCGACCCGGGTGAGTCCCGCTTCTACCTCTCGCTGGGCGACGACCTGATGCGGCTGTTCAAGGCGCAGATGGTCGAGCGCGTCATGGCGATGGCCAACGTCCCCGACGACGTGCCGATCGAGAACAAGATGGTCACCCGTGCCATCGCCTCCGCCCAGTCGCAGGTCGAGCAGCAGAACTTCGAGACCCGTAAGAACGTCCTGAAGTACGACGAGGTCCTCAACCGGCAGCGCGAGGTCATCTACGGCGAGCGCCGCCGGGTCCTGGAGGGCGAGGATCTGCAGGAGCAGATCAAGCACTTCATGGACGACACGATCGACGCCTACATCCACGCGGAGACGGTCGAGGGCTTCGCCGAGGACTGGGACCTGGAGCGGCTGTGGAGCGCCTTCAAGCAGCTCTACCCGGTCAAGGTCACCATCGAGGACCTGGAGGACGCGGCCGGCGACCGGCTCGGGATCACCGCGGAGTTCATCTCCGAGATGATCAAGGAGGACATCCACGAGCAGTACGCGGCCCGCGAGGAGCAGCTCGGCTCCGAGATCATGCGGGAGCTGGAACGGCGCGTGGTGCTGTCGGTCCTGGACCGCAAGTGGCGTGAGCACCTCTACGAGATGGACTACCTCCAGGAGGGCATCGGCCTGCGCGCGATGGCCCAGAAGGACCCGCTGGTCGAGTACCAGCGGGAGGGCTACGACATGTTCACCGCGATGATGGACGGCATCAAGGAGGAGTCCGTCGGCTACCTGTTCAACCTGGAGGTCCAGGTCGAGCAGCAGGTCGAGGAGGTTCCGGTGCAGGAACGGCCCGAGGCGGAGGGCCGGCCCTCGCTCGACAAGGAGCCGCAGCCCGTCCCCGCGGTGTCCGGAGCCGCCCCGCGCCCGGAGATCCGTGCCAAGGGCCTGGAGGCGCCGCAGCGCCCGGACCGGCTGCACTTCTCCGCCCCCACGGTGGACGGCGAGGGCGGTGTGGTCGAGGGCGACTTCACCAACGACGGGCCCGCCCGTTCCGAGTCGGACGGGATGACCCGCGCCGAGCGCCGCAAGGCCCAGAAGGGCCGCCGCCGCAAGAAGTGACGCCGTCGCCCCGCCCTGCGGGGCGGGCACACCGGGGCCGGACACCGCGAGGTGTCCGGCCCCGGCCCGTGTCCGGCAGGCTTCCGGCCCTCGTTTCCGGCGCGCCCGCCCCCGCCGTCTTCCGGCGCGCCTCAGACCCCCGTTCCGCCGCGCGCGGCCGGGATGCCGGGTTCGGGGCCCAGTTCCACGGCGGAGCAGCGCCAGCGGCCGTCGCGGCCGTGCTCCAGCCGGAAGGCCAGCGCCCGTACCCGGTCGCCGGTGAGGACGCGCGCGTAGGCCTCGATGACGCCCGGACGCGGCCGGTACTCGTCGCAGCGGCCGACGACGGGGACCGGCCCGGTGCCCCGGACGGAGGTCCGGGGCGGGGCGAGCGGTGCTCGCGGGGCGAGCCGTACCAGCTGGTCGTAGGCCGGGCCGGCGGTGTGGCCGAGCATCCAGTGGACCGGGCGCTGTCCGCTGAGGGTCAGCAGCAGGCGTTCCGCGAACCAGTAGCGGGGCAGCAGCTCGCGTTCCCGCCGCCGGCGGGCCATCACCCCGGGGACGGCGCCCGTGGGGGCGGGGCCGCGCGGATCGCGCCGGGCCGGCGGGCCGCTCCGTCCCCGGCCCGGGCCCGTCGGGCGGCGCCCCGTTCCGGCCGTACCGATCCTGTCCATACCGATGCCCCGTTCTGTCGGCGCCCGGCTTCTACCGGGCGGTAACTTCGCTCCGCCGAGACTTCTAACGGCCGCGGGGAGCGGTGCGCAACTGCGCGGATCGGCCGGAGCGGGGCGCGCAGAGATTCACCTATCAGAGTGAGTGCACGCCGCTGAGCTGGGCATTTGTCATCCCGTCGAAGCCGGAAAGGGGCCCGAGGGCGGTCTCCGGCGGGCCGCCCCGACAATCCGAAAGAGGACGCCGCCCGTATGCTGGCCGCACCGTCAGCCAGTGCCCCAGGAGAAACGGCAGCCATGCGCGTCTACGTCCCCACCACCCTGCCCGGACTCGCCGAGGCCCGGCGGGCGGGCGAACTGGGCCCCGCCCCGCTGGACGCCTACGCCGTCACGCCCGCGCTGCGCGAGTGGTACGTCTCCGAGGACGTCGAGGAGCTCGAGTACGCGGCGCTGAGCCGGGCCGCGCAGGCTTCGCTGAGGCTGCTCGCCATCGACCCCGGGGCGCCCCGCCGCAGGCTCGTGGTGGCCGTGGACGTCCCCGACGGCCTCGTCACCGCGGACCCGGACCGGGCCCTGGACCCCGCGGCCGTGGGCGAGGTGCGGATCCGGGCGGCCGTACCGCTGACGAAGGCGGCGGCCGTCCACATCGACGCGGAGGACGCCGAGCCGGACGTGGCGGCGGCCGCCGCCGCCCTGGGCGCGGCCGACCGGGGGGACGAGGACGCGCGGTTCACGGTGGACGGCGCCGAGGACCACGAACTGCTCTGGTACGCCACCCAGGAGATCGAGCACCTGCTGGACTGACGGGCCCGGTCGGACGGTTGGCCGGTTGGCCGGAAACCCCCTGGTCCGGGGCCGTTTCCGGTGCCCGGCCGCCGCGTTGTCGGTGCCCGCCGCTACCGTCGGGGCATGGGACAGCGGACGGCCCACATCGTGTGGGACTGGAACGGCACTCTCTTCCACGACATCGAGGCCGTGATCGAGGCGACGAACGCCTCGTTCGCGGAGTTCGGCCTGGAACCGATCACCCTGGAGCGGTACCGGGAGCTGTACTGCGTGCCCGTGCCCCGCTTCTACGAGCGGCTGATGGGGCGGATGCCCACCGACAGCGAGTGGGAGAGGATGGACGCGGTCTTCCACCGGCACTACTGGGCCCGCGCGGAGAGCGCCGGGCTGACCCCCGGTGCCAAGGAGCTGCTGAACCGCCGCCGGGCCGGCGGGCACACCCAGTCGCTGTGCTCCCTCGCCCCGCACGAGCACCTGGTGCCGATCGTGCGGAACCACGGCATCGAGGAGCACTTCACCCGGGTGGACGGCCGCCGGGGCCCCTCCCATGTGGGCAAGGCCGAGCAGATGGTGAGCCATCTCACGTCGCTGGGCGCGATACCGGCCGACCGTGTCGTGGTGATCGGTGACGCGCTGGACGACGCCGTGGCGGCCCGCCACATCGGGGCGCGGGCCGTGCTCTACACCGGTGGATCGCACAGCCGGGGCAGTCTGGAGCAGGCCGGGGTGCCGGTCGTGGACACCCTCGACGAGGCGGTGGAGGCGGCCGAGGCCCTGGTCGGCTGAGCGGGCCGGGAGCGCGCCGGCGCCGTCCCGGCCTGCCGCCGGTGCGGGTGAACCCCCTGAACGGGCGTACGGATCGCACGGGTTGGGCCGGTGCTTTCCCGTGCGCCCGCGTGCGCCGGGGTGGGCGTCCCGCCGGCCTCGGCGCTGCCCGCGGTGTGCGCCGTCCAACCCACCGGCCGGGGTCGGGCGGCCGTCCCGAATGCCCCCGGTGCCCCCCGCTGTCACTGTCCACAACGTCAAATTTCGCCCCGGTCTTCTGAATAATCGGCTGATGACCCAGCCCGTGTGCGGAGCGATAGCCTGGGGCCGTGATCTGCGCGATATCCCGCGGGGGCAGCGCCGCCCCTTCGTCCGGCCGTCGCCATCGGGGCCCGAACCCGTGGCGCGGGCCGGCGGCGGTACCGCGCCCCCCGGTGCGCCGCGGCGATGCCCGCGGCGCCGGATCGCGGCAGCGGCCCCAGCGGCCGACCATGGCCGGTAACGGACCGGTCCTCTCTCATCCCGGCATCAGGCCGGACGCGACGCGATCCTCCGTGTTCCCCGCGTCGCGGCACACCGTCACCCTCACCCACGTCACGCAACGGCGCGCGACAGGAGCCTGAACGACATGCAGAACAAGCTGGACGAAGCCAAGGCCGAGCTGCTCGCCCGAGCAGCCCGGGTCGCCGAGAAGAGCCCGGCCGGAGGCGGACAGCCGGCCGGTTTCCACCGCGACGGAATCCTCGACGAGGAGGCCCTCCGCGCCTACCTCCAGCGCTACTACCGGCACACCGCGGCGGAGGACCTGGTCGACCGCGACCCGGTCGACGTCCTCGGCGCGGCCCTCTCCCACCTCCGGCTCGCCGAGAACCGCCCGCAGGGCAAGGCGAACGTCCGGGTGTACACCCCCACCGTCGAGGAGAACGGCTGGACGTGCAGCCACTCCGTGGTGGAGGTGGTCACGGACGACATGCCCTTCCTGGTCGACTCCGTCACCAACGAGCTGTCCCGCCAGGGCCGCGGCATCCACGTCGTCGTTCACCCGCTGGTGCCCGTCCGCCGCGACGTCACCGGCACGCTGATCGAGGTCCTCGACCCGGGCCGGGCGCCCGGTGAGCGCACGCTCGACGCGCTCTCCGAGTCCTGGATCCACGTCGAGATCGACCGCGAGACCGACCGCGCGGATCTCAAGCAGATCACCGCGGATCTGCGCCGGGTCCTCTCCGACGTCCGGGAGACCGTCGAGGACTGGGAGAAGATGCACGGCGCCGCGCTGCGCCTCGCCGACGACCTCCACACCGAGCCGATCTCCGAGGACGTGCCCGCGCAGGACGTCGAGGAGGCCCGGGAACTGCTCCGCTGGCTGGCCGCCGACCACTTCACCTTCCTCGGCTACCGCGAGTACGAGCTGACGTCCGTGCCCGGCGAGAGCGGCGGCGAGGAGGACGCGCTGCGCGCGGTCCCGGGCACCGGGCTCGGCATCCTCCGCTCCGACCCGAACCACCGGCGCGACAGCGAGGGCCGGCCGGTCTCGTCCTCGTTCAGCCGGCTGCCGGCCGACGCCCGGGCCAAGGCCCGCGAGCACCGGCTGCTGGTGCTGACCAAGGCGAACAGCCGGGCCACCGTGCACCGCCCCTCCTACCTCGACTACATCGGGGTCAAGAAGTTCGACAGCCACGGCAACGTCATCGGTGAGCGCCGCTTCCTCGGCCTCTTCTCCTCCGCCGCGTACACCGAGTCGGTCACCCGCGTGCCGGTCGTCCGCCGCAAGGTGGCCGAGGTGCTCTCCGGCGCGGGCGTCGACGCCGACAGCCACGACGGGCGCGACCTGCTGCAGATCCTGGAGACCTACCCGCGGGACGAACTGTTCCAGACCCCGGTCGGCCAGCTCCGCTCCATCGCCACCAGCGTGCTCTACCTCCAGGAGCGCCGCCGGCTCCGCCTCTACCTGCGCCAGGAGGAGTACGGCCGCTACTACTCGGCCCTGGTCTACCTGCCGCGGGACCGCTTCAACACCACCGTCCGGCTGCGGCTGATCGACATCCTCAAGGAGGAACTGGGCGGCACCAGCGTCGACTTCACCGCCTGGAACACAGAATCGATTCTCTCCCGGCTGCACTTCGTCATCCGGGTCCCGCAGGGCACGGAGCTCCCCGACCTGACGGATGCCGACGCCGAGCGGATCGAGGCACGCCTCGCCGAGGCCGCCCGCTCCTGGACCGACGGCTTCTCCGAGGCACTCCACGCCGAGCTCGGCGAGGAGTACGCCGCCGAGCTCGCCCGGCGCTACGGTGACGCCTTCCCCGAGGGCTACAAGGCCGACCACTCGCCGCGCAGCGCCGTCTCCGACCTCCAGCACCTGGAGAAGCTCACCCCGGGTGAGCGGGACTTCGCGCTCAGCCTGTACGAGCCGGTGGGCGCCGCCCCGGGCGAACGCCGTTTCAAGATCTACCGCACCGGTGAGCAGGTCTCGCTGTCCGCGGTGCTGCCCGTGCTCCAGCGGCTGGGCGTCGAGGTCGTCGACGAACGCCCGTACGAGCTGCGCTGCGCCGACCGCACCACCGCCTGGATCTACGACTTCGGGCTGCGGATGCCGAAGACCGACGGCGACTACCTCGGCGACGACGCCCGCGACCGCTTCCAGGAGGCGTTCGCCGCCGTCTGGAAGGGCGAGGCCGAGAACGACGGCTTCAACGCGCTGGTGCTGAGCGCCGGACTGACCTGGCGGCAGGCCATGGTGCTGCGCGCCTACGCGAAGTACCTGCGGCAGGCGGGCTCGACGTTCAGCCAGGAGTACATGGAGGACACCCTCCGCCACAATGTCCACACCACCCGGCTGCTCGTCAGCCTGTTCGAGGCCCGGATGGCCCCGGAACGGCAGCGGGCCGGCCGCGAGCTCACCGACGGGCTGCTGGAGGAACTCGAGGGCGCCCTCGACCAGGTGGCGAGCCTGGACGAGGACCGCATCCTGCGCTCCTTCCTCACCGTCATCAACGCCACGTTGCGCACCAACCACTTCCAGCATGCGGATGGTGGAAGCGGCAAGGGGGGCCAGCATGCGGATGGTGGAAGCGGCAAGGGGGGCCGGCATGCGGAGGGTGGAAGCGGCAAGGGGGGCCGGCATGCGGAGGGTGGACGCGGCGAGCGGGATGCGGACACCGGACGCCGCTGGCACGGCTACGTCTCCTTCAAGCTCGACCCGCAGGCCATCCCCGATCTGCCGGCGCCCCGCCCCGCGTACGAGATCTGGGTCTACTCGCCCCGCGTCGAGGGCGTCCACCTCCGCTTCGGCAAGGTGGCCCGCGGCGGGCTGCGCTGGTCCGACCGGCGCGAGGACTTCCGGACCGAGATCCTCGGCCTGGTCAAGGCGCAGATGGTGAAGAACACCGTCATCGTGCCGGTCGGCGCCAAGGGCGGCTTCGTCGGCAAGCGGCTTCCGGACCCGGCCGTGGACCGCGACGCCTGGCTGGCCGAGGGCATCGCCTGCTACAAGACCTTCATCTCCGGTCTGCTCGACATCACCGACAACCTCGTCGGCGGCGAGGTGGTCCACCCCGAGGACGTCGTCCGGCACGACGGGGACGACACCTACCTTGTCGTCGCGGCCGACAAGGGCACCGCGTCGTTCTCCGACATCGCCAACGAGGTCGCCACCGCCTACGGCTTCTGGCTCGGCGACGCCTTCGCCTCCGGCGGCTCCGCGGGCTACGACCACAAGGGCATGGGCATCACCGCCCGCGGCGCGTGGGAGTCCGTCAAGCGGCACTTCCGCGAGCTGGGCCACGACACCCAGACGGAGGACTTCACGGTCGTCGGCGTCGGCGACATGTCCGGGGACGTCTTCGGCAACGGCATGCTGCTCAGCGAGCACATCCGCCTCGTCGCGGCCTTCGACCACCGGCACATCTTCCTCGACCCGGACCCGGACGCCGCCGTCTCCTACGCCGAGCGACGCCGCCTCTTCGAACTGCCGCGCAGCTCCTGGGCGGACTACGACGCCTCCCTGCTCTCGCCCGGCGGCGGGATCCACCCGCGCTCCGCGAAGTCCGTCCCCGTGAACGCGCACATCCGGGAGGCGCTCGGGATCGAGGCGGGGATCACCAAGATGACCCCGGCCGAGCTGATGAAGGCCATCCTCAGCGCACCCGTCGACCTGCTGTGGAACGGCGGCATCGGCACGTACGTCAAGGCGGCCTCGGAGAGCAACGCGGACGTCGGCGACAAGGCCAATGACGCCATCCGCGTCGACGGCAGGGACGTGCGCGCCAAGGTGATCGGCGAGGGGGGCAACCTCGGCGCGACCCAGCTCGGCCGGATCGAGTTCGCCGTCCACGGCGGCCCGGACCGCACCGGCGGACACGTCAACACCGACGCGATCGACAACAGCGCCGGGGTGGACACCTCCGACCACGAGGTGAACATCAAGATCCTGCTCAACGCGGTCGTCGCCAACGGCGACATGACCGTCAAGCAGCGCAACAAGCTGCTCGCCGAGATGACCGACGAGGTCGGCGCCCTGGTCCTGCGCAACAACTACGCGCAGAACGTCGCGCTCGCCAACGCCGTGACCCAGGCGTCCAGCCTGCTCCACGCCCACCAGCGCGCCATCCGCCGGCTGGAACGCACCGGCGACCTGGACCGGGCGCTGGAGTTCCTGCCCGCCGACCGGCAGATCAAGGAGCGGCTGGCGAACGGCCGCGGCCTCACCCAGCCGGAACTGGCTGTGCTGCTCGCCTATGACAAGATCACCGCGGCCGAGGAGCTGATCGGCACCGATCTCCCGGACGACCCGTACCTCCAGCGGCTGCTGCACGCCTACTTCCCGCAGGCACTGCGCGAGCGGTTCCCCGAGCAGATCGACGGGCACGCGCTGCGCCGCGAGATCGTGACCACCGTGCTGGTCAACGACACGGTCAACAGCGCCGGCACCACCTTTCTGCACCGGATGCGGGAGGAGACCGGAGCCTCGACGGCGGAGGTCGTCCGGGCGCAGACCTCGGCCCGCGCGATCTTCGGCCTGAGTTCCGTATGGGACGCGGTGGAGGCGCTGGACAACCGTGTCCCGGCGGTCGTCCAGACCCGGATCCGGCTGCACTCGCGGCGGCTGGTGGAGCGCGGCACCCGCTGGCTGCTCAACAACCGCCCGCAGCCGCTGGAGATCGCCGAGACGATCGACTTCTTCGGCGAGCGGGTGGAGGCCGTCTGGTCCCAGCTCCCCAAGCTGCTGAGGGGCGCGGACCTGGAGTGGTACCAGGCCAACCTGGACGACCTGACCGCCGCGGGCGTACCGGGCGAGCTGGCCGCGCGGGTGGCGGGCTTCTCGTCGGCGTTCCCGACGCTCGACATCGTGGCGATCGCGGACCGCAACGACAAGACGCCGCTGGATGTCGCCGAGGTGTACTACGACCTCGCGGACCGGCTGCGGATCAGCCGGCTGATGGACCGGATCATCGAACTGCCGCGCTCCGACCGGTGGCAGTCGATGGCCCGCGCCGCCATCCGCGAGGACCTCTTCGCGGCGCACGCGGCGCTCACGGCCGATGTGCTCGCGGCCGGCAACGGCACCTCGACGCCCGAACAGCGTTTCGACGCCTGGCAGCGGAAGAACAGCGCGATCCTGGCCCGCGCCCGGGCCACGCTCGACGAGATCCACGGCTCGGACGCGTTCGATCTGGCCAATCTCTCCGTGGCGATGCGCACCATGCGCACCTTGCTGCGCGCACACCGCTGACGGGGGCGTCGCGGACGGGGCCCGGCTCCGCACCGCGGGGGCGGTCCGGCTCGGGCCGGGCCGCCCCCGCGCGGCGTTTCCGGGGGCCGTGCGGGCCCGTGCGGCCCGGTGCTGGGGC
This sequence comes from Streptomyces xinghaiensis S187, assembly GCF_000220705.2. Taxonomy (GTDB): domain Bacteria; phylum Actinomycetota; class Actinomycetes; order Streptomycetales; family Streptomycetaceae; genus Streptomyces; species Streptomyces xinghaiensis. The sequence continues at coordinate 4,461,636 of NZ_CP023202.1, forward strand.
CGCCGTGCCCGTTCCGTCCCCGCGCGGATCTGCCCGCGTCTCCGTACGATGGGACGGCGGATGATCCCGTTCTGTCCGTGTCCGGCCCGTCCGGAAGGCAGGGATGAGCATGACGACCGGAGAGGGGAGGCGGACCCCGGACGTCTCGGTGATCGTGATCGTCTACAACGACGCCGACCGCCTCCCGGCCGCCGTGCGGTCCGTCCTCGCGCAGACGCTGCACGCCGTCGAGGCCGTGATCGTCGACGACCACAGCACCGACGGCTCCCACGAGACGGCCCGCCGCCTGGCCGCCGCCGACCCGGACCGGGTGCGCGTCTGCCGGCTCCCCGCGAACAGCGGTGGCTGCAGCGCCCCCCGCAACCGCGGCATCGAGGAGGCCCGGGCACCCTGGCTGATGTTCCTGGACAGCGACGACGAACTGCCCCGGCACGCCTGCAAGTCCCTGCTGCTCACCGCCGAGCGGACCGGCGCGGACTTCGTCACCGGCGAGGTGACCCGGCTCTACGAGGAGTCCGGCACCACCGGCCTCTGGTACCCGGACCTCTTCGCGGACGAACGGGTGGTCGAGGGCATCCGGGAGGCCCCGGAGTTCTTCTTCGACCACCTCTCCACCAACAAGCTCTACGCGGCCGGCTTCATCGCCCGCCACCGGCTGCGCTTCCCCGAGGGCGTCCACTACGAGGACCAGCTCTTCTCCGCCCGCGCCTTCACCCTGGCCCGCCGGTTCGCCGTGGTCCCGTGGCCCGTCTACACCTGGCACCTGGCGGCCGACCCGGCCCGGCCGTCGATCTCCTCCAGCCGCCACCGCATCCGTAACGTCGTCGACCGGATCGCCGTGGCCCGGATGATCGACACCTTTCTGGCGGAGAGCGGCAACGCCGGTCTGCGCCCCGCGAAGGACCGGAAGTTCCTCCACCACGACTTCCGCCTCTACCTCGGAGATCTGGCCTTCCGCGGCCCCGGGTGGACCGCGCGCTTCGCCGCCGAGACCGTCCCCTACCTGGACGGCCTCGCCCCGGAGGCGGTCGCGTCGCTCCCGCGCGACGAGCGCGTCTGTCTGCGGCTGCTCCGCGAGGGCCGGTACGCGGAGGTGCGGCAGAGCGCCCGCGGGCTCGGACGGCCGGGCATCGCACCGCGCCACGCGGTACGGGACGGCGCCGGGCGGACGTACTGGGGCGCGCGGCTCCCGGACGCGGGGACGGACGCGGCGGCCGACCTGGACATCACCGAGTGGCGGCTGACGGAACAGCCGTTCGCCGGCGGCCGGATACGCCACGAGGCCGAGGACCTGGCACCCGACGGGCCGCTGCTCCGGCTGCGCCTGCGCACCCACGACCCGGCGGGGCTGCTCACGGACACCGCGGGGACGCCGGGCCGGGAGGACGGGCTGACGGCCGAGCTGTGGCTCAGCGCGGGCGGGCCGCCCCTGAAGGTTCCCTTCCGCTACCGGCGGGCGGAGCCGGAGGAGCCCTCGACGGCCGTCGCAGCCGAGCCTTCCGGCACGACCGGCACCACCGGCGGCGAGTACACCGCCGAGATCGCCCTCGACCCGCGCCGTATCCCGCTGCGGGCCAAGGGCTTCGCCGGCCGCCGCCACCCGGTGGTCGTCCTCACCCGGCACGGCCTCAGCCGCCGGGACCCGCTGCTGGCCCCCCTTGATCTGCGGCCCCTGCGGACGGCGCTGCCCCGGGCCGGACCGCTCGGCGGCCACGAGCTCCGCGTCGTCTGCGAGGACCGCGGCGCCGGCCGGCTGGAGTTCCGCTGGCGGCGTGGAGGCGCGCTGCGCCTGGCGGCCGAGGTGGCGCCCCGGCTGGGACCGGTCCACCGCGAGGCCCGGCGGCTGCGGCGGCGGCTGTCGGGTCCCCGGCTGAAGGCCATGGTGGAGCGCGAGCTGTGGCGGCTCCCGGTCGACCGGCACCTGGTGCTCTTCGAGGCGATGGAGGGCGCCGGGTACGCCGACAGCCCCCGCTACATCCACGAGGAGCTGGTGCGGCGCGGGCTGCCGTACCGGAGCGTGTGGTCGTACGCGCGGGACCGCTCGTCCTTCCCGCCCGGGGTGCCGCTCGTCCGGCGCGGCAGCTGGGCGTACGTCCGTACGCTCGCGCGGGCCGGGTACTGGGTGGACTCGCACGGCATCCCCTCCGTCTACGCCAAGCGCCCGGAGACCCGCTATCTGCAGACCTGGCACGGCCAGGCGCTGAAGCACATGGGCTTCGACACCCCCGAACTGCGGCTGGGCGGCGAGGAGCGGCGGCGCACCCACCGGGACATGGTGGCCCGCTGGGACGTCCTGATCGCTCCCAGCGAGGAGTTCGAGCGCACGTTCGTCCGCGCCAACGGCTACACCGGTGAGCTGCTGCGCTGCGGACTGCCCCGCAACGACGTCCTGGTGCGCTGGGACGAACCCGCGCAGCGGGCCCGGGCCGCCGCGGCCCGCGCCCGGCTGCAGATCCCGGACGGCCGCCGGGTGCTGCTCTACGCGCCGACCTTCCGGGACGGCCTGCGGGGCAGCGGCGACTCGGTCCGGGTGGACCTGGCGGAGCTGGCCGAGGGGCTGGGCGAGGAGTGGACCGTGGTGGTCCGCCCGCACGCCTACGACCGGTTCACCGTGCCGCCGGAGCTGGGGTACGCGGTCCGGGACGGGCGGGGCTTCACCGACGTCAACGACCTGCTGCTGGCCTCCGACGCGCTGGTGACGGACTACTCCTCCCTGATGTTCGACTACGCCGCCCTCGGCCGGCCGATCCTGCTGTTCACCGACGACTACGAGGAGTACAGCGGCGGCTCGCGCGGAACGTACTACGACCTGCCGGACATCGCTCCGGGGCCGATGCTGCGGACCACCGCGGAACTGGTGGCGGCGGTACGGGACCTGGACCGGGTGACCGGGGAGTGGGCGGCGGCGTACGCCCGCTTCCGGGCGATGTTCGCCTCCCGGGACAGCGGACAGGAGAGCAAGGCCGTGGTCGACCGGTTCTTCGAGGGGGGCGCACCGTGAGCGGCGGCGCGGGCGCCGGCGCACACAGAGGCGCACACGGGAGCGCACGCGCCGGAGCAGGCGCGGCGGCCGGGGCGCGCACCGTCTTTCTCGTGGGCATCGACGTCGACTCGATGGGCGGCTCGCAACGCGTGCTGCACACCCTCGCACAGGGGTTCGGCGAGCGCGGGCACCGCACCGAGCTGATCGGCATCCGGCCGAGCCCGGAGCCGTACCGCTACCACGCCGACCCCGCCTACCGGCACACCACGCTCTACCCCGCTCCCGCGGCGCCTCTCCGCCCGGCCCGCAGCCTCACCGAACGCCTCGGTCCCGCCCGGCTGCTGGAGAACCGGGCGCGCCGAGCGGAGCGCGACCGGGCCCGGGCACGGCTGGCCGCCCGGTTCGCCACCGCCGGCCGGGGCTACGTCGTCATCGGCTCGCCCTGGGCCGTGGACTGGCTGTCCGCCGTCGACCGGCCGCACCTCAAGGGCATCGGCCAGTACCACGAGTCGTTCGCACAGGCACGCGCCTCGGCGAACCTCCGGCTGATCCTGCGGCACTACCCGGAGCTGGAGAAGTCCCTCTTCCTCAGTGAGGGCGACGCGGCCGACTTCCGCCGGCAGCGGCTGCCGAACGCCGCCGTGATGCCCAATCCGCTGCCCTTCACGGCCTCCGCGCCCGCCCCGCTCGACACCCGGCGGATCGGCGCCGTCGGCAGGCTGGAGGAGATCAAGCGGCTGGACCGGCTGATCGACGCCTTCGCGGAGATCGCGCCCGACCGCCCCGGCTGGGAGCTGCACCTCTTCGGCGACGGGCCGCTGGAAGCGGAGTTGCGCGGGCGGGCCGCCCGGCTCGGCTGCGCGGAGCGGGTCGTCTTCCGGGGGAGCGTGCGCGACGTGGCCGCCGCCTACCGCGAACTGTCCGTGCTCGCGCTCACCAGCGAGCGCGAGGGGCGCCCGATGGCCGTGGCGGAGGCGGCCGCCTGCGGGGTGCCCGTCGTGAGCTTCGACCTCTCGGACGGGGTGCGGGAGCTGGTCGCCGACGGCCGCACCGGCAGACTGGTGCGCCCCGGCGACCAGGAGGCGTTCACCGCCGCGCTGCGCGAACTGGTGGCGGACGACGCGCTGCGGAAGCGTTTCGGGCGTGCGGCACGGGAGCACGTCGCCCCGCTCGCGCTGCCGGCTGTGCTCGACCGCTGGGAAGCCCTGTTCGACGAGATCGACCGCTGAACGGACGGCGAAGGAGCCGTGGGCGAAGTGGGCACCGGGGGAGCGGGGCGGGACTCACCACCGCTCGACCAGCCCACGCCGCAGCGCCCGGCCGGCGATACGGAGCGCGCTGCGCGGCCCGCGCGCCACCCGCAGCGCGAGTGAGCCGCCCGCCGCCTCGAACGGGTGCACCAGCAGCAGACCGTTCCGGCCGGCCGCCACCCCGCGGCGCGGCAGCGGACCGGCGGCCCGCACGCCGGTGTAGAGCGAACCGCCGTCGGCACAGTGGATCCTGACCCGGACGTCCCAGATCTCCGGCGCTCCGCCGCGCCCGCCGGCGGGGGCGGCCGGTCCGGCGGTGCCCGGGGTGTCCAGGCCGAGCAGGACCTCGGCCGTCCAGGACGGGGCCGCGGTGTCGTCCCGGGTGAGGACGGCGTTCCGGGCCAGCCCCAGGCGGCCGTCGTCGCGGTGGCGCAGCTCGACGTCCACGGTGACCGGGCCCCCGGCGGCCATCAGCCGTCCGTACAGCTCGTGGACGCGCAGGACGAGCCGCAGCCGGGGCCGGGTGAGGCCGAGGGCGCCCGCCGCCGCACCGCTGCCACCGGTGCTCCCGTCCCCGCTCCGGACACCGCTTCCGCTTCCGTTCCCGCCGCCGCGGCCTCTGCCGCCGGTGCCGCGCTCGTGCGCGCGGAGCGTGCCGTCGACGGTCACCGGCAGCCGGTGCAGCGGTGTCTCGTCCACCCGGTCGAGCAGGACGGCCGGCAGGTCGATCGCCCACACCGGCCGGCCGTTGACCCGCGCGTACGGGGGCAGCAGCCGGGCCGGGTGGACGGCCAGCCCGGCCAGCCGCTCCACGTCGCGGGGGTGATCGGCGGCCGCGATGACCCGGGCGCTCCACCGCGCGGGCGCGCGGGCGGCGAGCAGGTCCTCCTCGCCGAACGACTCCAGATGCTCCCGGGTGAGGTCCCACCAGGCGAGCCGGTGGTCCTCGTCGCGCCGGCCCAGTTCCCGCAGGTATATCCGCAGGTCGTGGTCGAGGAACTTCACCCGGGCGGCGTGGGCCAGCCGCCGCTGCCCGGCCAGTTGCAGGGTGTCCACGGCCAGCCGGTGCGCCGTCAGCCGGGCCCGCCAGCCGTCCACCCGGCTGCGGTCCAGCGAGATCGAGGGCCGGGCGGCGGTGCGGCGGACGTGCCAGATGTAGACGGTGTCGGGGATGACGGCGATCCGGGGGCGGGCGGCCAGCACCCGGGCGGTGAAGACGAAGTCCTCGTAGCGGAACGGGCCTTCGGGGAAGGTGATGCCGTGCGCGGCGAGGAAGGACCGGTCGTACAGCTTGTTGACACAGAGGGTGTCGCGGACCAGGCGCGGCTGCAGCTCCGGCGCGTCGTGGACCGCCTCGGCCAGGTAGAGAGCGCGCTGCCAGCGGGTGTCGCGCCGCAGCGGCAGTTCGCGCCGGAGGCAGGCGCCCGCGACGACCGGCGCCGCGTGCCGGAGGGCGGCCTTGAGGAGAGCGTCGGCGGCGCCGGGCGGCAGCACGTCGTCGCTGTCGAGGAACATCACGTACGGGGCGGTGGCCTGCCGCAGCCCGTCGTTGCGGGGGCTGCCGCAGCCGCCGCTGTTGACGGTCCGGTGCCGCACCCGCAGCCGGGGCTCGTGAGCCGCCATCCGGTCGAGCAGGGCACCGGTGGCGTCGGTGGAGGCGTCGTCCACGGCGATCACCTCACGGACGGCGGGGCCCTGGCCGAGGGCCGAGCGGACCGCCGTCCTGATGTGCGCCGCGTCGTTGTAGCCGATGACGATCACGCTGATCTGCGCGGCCTCCACCGGCGGTGGCATATCGGCATCCATGAGGACAAAGTTATCCGCCGTGGTGGCAGATCCGGCCCGAGCGCGGCCGATGGCGGCTCGTCGCCGGGCCTTCGGGGCGCGCGTTCGGGACTGATGGCTGGGGACCGGCCGAGGTTCCCTCACATGGGTCAGTGCGGACCCTGGAGAGAGGGGAGGTGGCCGGATGGTACGGCGGGCGGCGCCGGCGAGCATGCTGCTTCCCGGGTGGCGGCGACGGCCTTGAAACGCGACCAGACGATCTTGCCGAACGGTTGGCGGCTCTCGACTCCCCAGGCATCGGTGAGCATCTCCACGAGCAACAGCCCGCGGCCGGAGGCGTCCGCCGGGTCCGGGTGGTGGACGTGCGGCCGGTGGCTGTCGCGGCGAAGGCTGCGGCTGTCGTGCACTTCAAGGTGTACGACATTGTCATCGTTGCTCAGGATGACGAGGAAGCCGCGTCCGGGCTCCGTTCCATGGACGAGCGCGTTGGTGGCCAATTCGGAGACGCAGAGCCGGACATCGTCCGAGAGCTCGTCCAGTCCCCAGGACGACAAGGTCGCGGTGGTGAACTCGCGTGCCAGGCCTACGGACTGGGGCCTGGCGTCAAAATACTTCTGTGTCCTCAGTTCGGACATGGCCGGATCTCGCTTTCGGGGTCAGGGTCCGCGCCGCGGTGGTGGACGCGGCTGGTGCCGTCCGCCGGACGTGGCACCGGGATCAAGGCTGATCCGCCCGCGTTGTTGCAGGTAGTGAGAGGTGCCCGCCCTCAATGGGCGGGTTCGACGACCCCCAGTGGGCGGTCGGTCCGCCCATGGCGGAGAGTCTCATGGCGTGCCGTGGCAAGCCCGAACTCGTTGGCCATCACAGGCGGACCGACCTGACGCCGCCTTGTGCCCGAGGGGGAGTCGACCGGTGAGATCCCAAGTGAGACAGCAGCCCAGGGCGGTCCACGACGTGTCGTGCGGCAGATCACTGCGCGAGCGGATCCTGGGTCGGGCCGGGTCCCCCGATTTCATGCCGCAAGCCCTGGCCGCGCAGGTGGCTGCCGAGATCGAGGCCCACTGCGGCCACCGCCGTCTCAAATGCCGCCGCCTGGCCATGGGCTGGACGGTCGCCCAGGCCGTCGCCGCTGCCCACCAGTTGGTTGAGGAGGAGTGCTTGGCCAAGGTGGGCCTCTCCGAACGCTCCTGGAAGGACTGGGAGGCCGGCCGACTGCCCAGCCCCGACTACCAGGATCTGCTGTGCCGTTTGTTCGCCACCGGCCCCGTCGAGTTGGGGTTCGCCCACGACTACTCACCCGCACCTGCGGCGGATGGATCCAGTCCGCTCTGGAGGGGGCATGGCCCGGATGGAACACTCTCCGAGAGGGAAGCAGCCCAAGCGGGTGCAGACCCGTGGACCTTCACGGAGGTGGAGGCAACGAAGCGACGCGACGCGGTGAAACTCGCCGGACTGGCCATGGCCTCCCCGGCCGCCGCAGCAAGGATTCTTGATCAGGCCGCCGCTGAGGCCATGGAGTTCACCCGCCAGGCCGAGGCGACCTCACTCGGCTCGGGAACTCTGGATCACCTCGACCTTGCTGTCACCGAGTTCAACCGCGCGTACTCCCTGAAGCCGCCCAAGGCGGTTTTCGATGCGGTGATGGACTACCGGCGCAAGGTCGCCGCTCTCCTCGCGGGCCGACACACCCACCAACAGGAACGTGAACTGCTGACGTTCGCCGGCTGGCTGTCCGAGCTCTTGGCCTGGCTCGCCCACGACCTCGGAGACGCCCGCACCGGTCTGGCCTTCGCCACCGACGCGTTCGTCCACGGACAGCAAGCCGGCCACGGCCGGCTGTGTGCATGGGCGATGGACGCCGCCGCCTCCATCAACCTGTATGAACAGAGGCCCGGAAAGGCGCGCAACGCTGCCCTTAAGGGTCTCAGCGAAGCAGCGGTACCCCATCCGCTGACCGTGCGGCTCCATGCCCAGGCCGCACGCGCTGCCGCCGCCGACGGTGACGCGGACGGCTTCACCACCGCTTTCCGAGCAGCCGAGGACGCCTATGGGATTCTGCCGCCGCGGTCACCCCGCCGCTTCGGCCTGGACGTGCTGCCCCTGGCGGACTATGCGCTGACCTCCTACTCAGCGACCTCGTTCATCTGGCTCGGTCAGGCCGAACAGGCCCGGCAGTACGCTGAACAGGCTCTGGCAACCTACGAGTCGGCGCCTGAGGCCTCCCGGTCCCCGAGCCGCGAAGCCATCGCCCGCATCGACCTCGCCCTCGCCCATGCCCTCCTCGGTGACTCCGACGCCGCCGTCGCTCTCGGTCACCAAGCCCTCGACTCCACCCGCGTGGTCGACTCCGTCCGCCACCGGGCCGGCGACTTGACCGCGTTCCTGGCCCGCCGCCATCCCGGCCGGGAGGCCGTCGAGACTTTGCGTGAACGGCTGGTGGCAGTCGGCGCTGCCGCTTGCGCCGTCACCGCAGCCCCAGCACACGAACCCGAAGAAGGTGTCACGTGACCGGCCTGTACCAGCCTGCCGAGTATTCCCTCAGCATTCGGAAGCCCTACTTCGACCTCATCGCGTCGGGCGCCAAGACCATCGAGGTGCGCGTCGGCTATCCCAAGATCCGCAGGATCACCGCCGGGGACATGCTGCGCATCACGTGCGCGGACCAGGCGCTGACCACCCGCGTCACCGCGGTGAAGGAATACAACTCCTTCACTGCGATGCTGGACGCCGAGGACCCGGCCGTGATCGGCGGACCCGGCATGACCCGCGACCAGCTCCTCACCGCGATCCGGGACATCTACCCGCCCGATAAGGAAGCCCTCGGCGTCTTCGCCGTTCACCTCGCCCGTACCCGGGCGGGACAGCCCGCCCCCGGCGACGGTGACCAGGGAGACACAGCGTGACGGACGACCAGCGGACGCTCACCGAGGACCAGCGGCAGCAGGCCGAGTTGCTCTGGGCCTATCACCAGATGCACCACCAGGTCCGGCCGGTCGATGCCGCGATCGGGCTGGGCAGCCACGACCTTGGTGTACCCGCGTACTGTGCCCGTCTGTATCGCGCCGGGCTCTTCCCGATCCTGGTCTTCACCGGCGGCCCCAATCCCACCGTCCCGGAGCGGTTCCCCCGCGGTGAGGCCGTCCACTTCCGGGAGCACGCCATCGAACTGGGCGTCCCCGATGAGGCGATCCTGGTGGAGCCCAAGGCCCGCAACACCGGCCAGAACATCACCTTTTCCCGCGAGGCCCTGTCCGGCGCCGGGGTCACGGTGAAGAGGGTGATGCTGATCTCCATGCCGTATATGGAGCGGCGCTCCTTCGCCACCGCGCGCAAACTGTGGCCGGAGGCTGACGTGATCTGTGCCTCGGAGCCACTGGAGTTCGACGACTACCTCAAGAGCATTGGTGACGAGAAGCTCGTCACCGACCAACTCGTCGGTGACCTCCAGCGGGTGATCGAGTATCCCGGGCTCGGCTTCGCCATCGAACAGCACGTCCCGGGGGACGCGCGTGCCGCTTTCGAGTCGCTCATCCGCGACGGTTTCACCGGCCGCCTCATCCACTGAGCTCCCGCCCGCGGACGGCCCGCGGGCCCGCCTCCGCAGTGGGTACCGGAGCGGCCAGTACCCACTGCGGCGTGCGGAGCGAGCGCCGTTACTTGACGGCGCCCGCCATCACTCCGTTGACGAACTGGCGCTGGAAGGCGAAGAAGACCGCCAGCGGGATCACCATCGAGACGAAGGCTCCCGACGCCAGGACGTCGATGTTGTTGCCGAACTGGCGTACCTGCTGCTGGAGCGCCACGGTGACCGGCGGCGAACCCGGGTCGGCGAAGATCAGCGCCACCAGCATGTCGTTCCAGACCCAGAGGAACTGGAAGATGCCCAGCGAGGCGATCGCCGGGCCGCCCAGCGGCAGCACGACCCGGGTGAAGAGCCGGATCTCGCCCGCTCCGTCCAGCCGTGCCGCCTCCAGCAGTTCGCGCGGGATCTCCGCGAAGAAGTTCCGCAGCAGGAAGACGGCGAACGGCAGGCCGAAGGCGACGTGGAAGAAGACCACGCCCGCCAGTGTCTGGAAGATTCCGAGGCTGTTGAAGAGCTTCGACACCGGGATCAGCGCCACCTGCACCGGCACCACCAGCAGCCCCACGACCACCATGAACACCCAGTCGCGGCCCGGGAAGTCCAGCCAGGCGAAGGCGTAGCCGGCCAGGGCGCCGATGACGATGACGAGCACCGTGGACGGCACCGTGATCGCCACGGTCGTCCACAGCGAGGTGGTGATGTCGTCGTTGCCGAGCAGGTTGGCGTAGTTGTCCACGGTCAGCTGCGCGGGCTCGGTGAAGACCGTCCACCAGCCGCTGGTGGCGATGTCCGAGGTCTCGCGGAGCGAGGAGACCAGCAGGCCGATCGTCGGCGTCAGCCAGAACAGGGCGATCACCAGCAGGACGGCCTGCACGAGCCCGCCGCTGGTACGGGCCGCCAGCCGCGCGACGATCGAGGGCCTGGCCGGACCGGGCGGGCCGGACGGGCCCGGCACGCTTCCCGTCTTCGCCACCGCCGGACCGCTCCGCTCCGCCGAGCCCCCGGGGCCCGTATCCGTCGAGGCGCTCACGGGCGTCGCTCCCTTCGCATGCGGCGGATGTTGAAGGCCATCACCGGTACCACCAGCAACAGCAGGACCACGGCGATCGCGCTGCCGACGCCCTGTTCGGCGTCGGTGCCGAAGGACAGCAGGTACAGCTGGAGGGCGAGGACGTTGGCGTCGTTCTGGGTGGCCCCCGGCGCCAGGATGTAGACGAGGTCGAAGATCTTCAGCACGTTGATCATCAGCGTGACGGTCACCACCGCCAGCACCGGTGCCAGCAGTGGCACCGTCACCTTGCGGAAGACCTGCCACTCGTTGGCCCCGTCCACCCGGGCCGCCTCCATCAGCTCGCGTGGCACGCTCGCCAGCCCCGCCCCGATGAGGACCATCGCGAAGCCGGCCCACATCCAGATGTAGCTGCCGATGATGGCGGGGGTGACGAGGTTGGGGCCGAGCCAGTTGATGCCGTTGTACGCCTCGGTGAAGTTCGAGCCGGGCAGCCGCAGCTGGGCCCCGGCCGCGCTCGCGGGCAGGCTGTACGTCCCGTCCTCGCCGGACTCGGCGCTCGCGACGACCTCGCCGTCCCGGACCGCCTCGACCTTCACCCCGGCCAGGGCCTTCTCGCCGCGGTCGATCACCCCGGCCTCGCCGCCACCGCCGGGCGTGAAGTCGAGCCAGACGGTGCCGGTGACCTTGTCCCCGTCCGGCTCGGCGGCCACGGCCTCCGCCGCGTCCTTCGGTATCCCGGCCGGGGGGATGCCGACCAGCGGCAGCCCGGCCGGGTCCCCGGCCCGTACGGTCTCCTCGGTGGTGAAGGAGCCGCCGGCCGTCTTCTCGATGCCCGTGTTCGGCCGCGGCCGGGCGCCGGGATAGGCGGAGGACTCGGAGAAGGTGTCGTGGATGCCCGTCCACACGGCGTTGGCGACCCCGCGCTCCGGGTCCTGCTGGTAGACGAGCGTGAAGATGATGCCCGCCGCCAGCATGGAGATCGCCATCGGCATGAAGACGATCATCTTGAAGGCGGTGCCCCAGCGGACCCGCTCCGTCAGCACGGCGTAGATGAGGCCGAGCGCCGTGGAGACGGCCGGGGCCACGATCACCCAGACCAGGTTGTTCTTCAGCGCGGTGCGGGTGCCGGGGTCGGAGAACAGCTCGCCGTAGTTGTCCAGGCCGACGAAGCCGGTGCCCTCCGTGTCGAAGAAGCTCCGCACCACGGAGTACCCGATGGGGTAGACCACGAGCGCGCCCAGCAGCACGAGCGCGGGCAGCAGGAAGCACGCCGCGATCCAGGCCCGGGTGCCGGCCACGCCCTTCTTGGTGACGGGGGGCGGGGCGCCGGGTGTGGCGGCGCCCCCCGCGGTCGCTGTCGTCATCGGTCGCGGCCGCCCGTCAGTTCTTGTAGGCCTTGGCGGCTTCCGCTTCCAGCCGCTTCTGGGCACCGGCCACGTCGTCGGGGTTCTTGAGGAAGTCCTGGAGCGCCTTCCACTCGCCCTCGCCCTTGGTGCCGCCGAAGGAGGCCGGCGCCTGGTCGGACATGTCGAAGCGGAAGTCGTCACCCGCGTCGACGAGGGCCTTGGCGATGTCCCGCTGGACGTCGTCCGGGTAGGCCTTGAGGTCCAGTTCCTTGTTGGGCGAGATGAAGCCGCCGGCCTTGGCCCAGATCTCGGCGGCGTCCGTGGAGGCGAGGAAGGTCAGCAGGGCCTGCGGGCCCTTGCCGTCCTTGAGCGCGACGGCCACGTCACCGGCGCTGACCACCGGGGATTCCTCGCCCACGGCCGGGAACGGGAAGACCTTGGCGTCGGTGCCGATCTCCGCCTCGGTGTCCGAGGAGATGTTGACGGCCACGAAGTCGCCCTCGAAGACCATGGCGGCCTCCGGCGCGTCACCGCCGGCGAAGGTCTGGGTGACGGACTTCGGGAACTCGGTCTGCAGCGCTCCCTCCTGGCCGCCCGCGATCAGCGTCTTGTCGCCGAACAGCTCGCCGAGGGTCTCCAGCGCCTCCTTGACGGAGGGGTCGGTCCACTTGATCTCGTGTTCGGCGAGCTGGTCGTACTTCTCCGGCCCCGCCTGGGAGAGGTAGACGTTCTCGAACCAGTCGGTGAGCGTCCAGCCGTCCGCGCCGCCGACGGAGACCGGCGCCACCCCGGAGTCGGAGATGGTGCGGGCGGTCTGGAGGAAGTCGTCCCAGGTCGCGGGCTCCTCCACGCCCGCGTTCTCGAAGGCCGCGGTGTTGTACCAGATGAGGGACTTGTTGGCGGCCTTGAAGTAGACGCCGTACTGCTTGCCCTCGTGGGCGCCGAGATCGCGCCAGCCCTGCGAGAAGTTCTTCTCCAGCTGTTCCTGCACCTCCTCACCGGCCGGCTTCAGCTCGCCCTGGGACGCGAACTGCTTGAGCGCGCCGACCTGCGGGAGCAGTGCGATGTCCGGCGGCTGGCCTCCCTCGATCTTCGTGCCGAGGAAGGTGGAGATGGAGTCGCCGGTCGGGACGAACGAGACCTCGGCGCCGGTCCGCTTCTCGAACTCGTCCAGCACGGCCTTGAAGTTCTTCTGCTCCGCGCCCGTCCAGACGGCGGCCACCTGGAGCTTCTCCCCCGTGAGCTTCGGAAGGTCGACGGTGACGGCGCTCTTGCCCTCACCTCCGCTCTCGCCCTCCTTCCCGTCGTCTCCGCCTCCGCCGCAGCCCGCGGCGGTGAGCGCGAGCGCGCTCGCGGTGACGGCGGCCAGCACGGCCCGTGTGGTACGTCGTGTGTGACTGCCTGCGGAGCGCGCTCCGCGTGCCGCTCCGTTCGCGGTGGTGAGAGTTGTGCGCATCGTGCCCGACCTCTCCTGGGTCCCGCCTGGGCCCCACCCGTGAACCCCCGTGAGGGGGCCGGCCCGTGTGCGGCGCCCGCCCGGCGGACGACCGCACGGGGCTCGTCCCGTACGTACTGTGCGACAGTCCTATGCCCCGGAGGAGAGCGGTCGCAATACCGGGACGATGATCAACTGACCGATTGTGACCGGGCCGTGATGGGCAGTCAGACTTGTTGAACGCCGCGTAGGGGACGGCACCCGGAAACCCGTTCGGGCAGGGCGGTCGCGGGGTACCCGACCCCTTTCGCGCGCTGAACGGTTCCCGGGGGCGAGCGGGTGGACCGCGGCCCGGGCAGGGCGCGCCGGCGGCAGACACCCGGGGGCGGCCGGCGGGGTGTGTACGGGGCCGGGCGCGCCCCGCGCCCGCGCTGGTCCGCACCGGCCCCGGCCCGCCGCTCCCGCGCCGAGGGCGGGGCCGCGGCGGACCCCGGCCCCGTCAGACCAGGGGCGGAGCCGGAGCCGCGTCGGCGGACTCGGCCGCCCGCTGCAGCGCACTGGCCAGCAGCGCCAGGTCGGTCGGCCCGTTGCCCAGTTCGCGGAGCGGGCGGCGCGTCGGAGGGTCGCCCATGCGCTCCCAGTCGAGCGGCACCACCGTCGGACGCTGGGTGGCCGTCCGCGGGATGCGGCCGGTGACCCGGCCCGCCTGGAACCAGACGGCCGAGCCGTCGGGGCCGGTCAGCCGGCCGCGCCCCGCCGTCGCCCCGGCCTTCTCCGGCCCGTCGGTCACGGCGGGCAGCACCTCCAGGGAGACCCGCACCCCGGCGGCCTCCGCCGCCGCGGTGCCGGCCGTGCGCTCCGGATGGCCGGTCGCCGCGATCAGGTGGACCCCGAGCCGGGCACCCTCCCGGGCCACCGCCTCCAGCGCCCGCACCACCGAGCCGGCCGCCGGGCGGCCGGTGCTGCCGAGCGCGGGGGACAGCAGGGCGTCGAAGTCGTCGACGAGGACCACCAGCCGGGGCAGCGCCTCCGGACCGGCCGCCGCCCGGGCCTCCGGCTCCGCCCCGGCGGCCGCGCCGTTCCGCGCGCTCCCGGCCGGGGCCGGCACCGTACCGGCGGGTGCCGCGCCGGTGCCTCCCGGGGCGCCACCGGGGGAACTCCCGTGCGGTCCGGCCGGGTTGGCGCCCGGGGCCGGAGCGCCGCCTTCCCCGGGACGGCCGCCGCCGCGGATCCGGAGCTTCAGCGTGCCGCCGGACTCCGGCTCCAGATCACCGCTCCGCCGGTCGCCGCCCGGGCGCTCCGCCGCACGCCGCGCCGGCCGCTCCGCACGGCCCGCCCACCGGGTGTGCCACGCGGAGAAGTCCAGCCCGTCCAGGAGTTCGGCCCGCCGTTTCAGCTCCGAGCTGAGCGCCTGGGCGAAGGCCCGCATCCGCACCGGGTCGACGCCGGTCACATACGTCGTCACATGCGGGAGGTCCGTGCAGGCCCGGAGGCCCTCGCCGCGGGCCTCCGGCTGCGGGGAGCGCAGCCCGCCGCCGTCCACCAGCGCCATCGCCAGCCGGTCGGGCCGGTCGGCCGCCGCCAGGGAGGCGGCCAGCGACCGCAGCAGCTCGGTCTTGCCGCTTCCCGCGCCGCCCTCGACCAGCAGATGCGGGCCCTCGGCCGCCACGTCCACGGTGAGCGGGCCGTGCGGCCCCGCGCCGAGCACCGCGCAGAGCCGCCCGCCCGGCGGAGTCCCGGGGTCGGCCGCGGCGGCCCAACGGGCCGTCAGCGAGGCGGGGGTGGCGCGGGCCAGCCCCAGCTCGTCCAGCAGCCGCGCGGCACGCGGCAGCGTCACCGCCACCCGCCGCGATCCGCCCGGACCGTGTGCCCCCACCCCGGTGTCCGGCAGCCGCAGCGGCGCGAGCGACCGGGCGAACCGCTCGGCCCAGGCGCTGGACACGGCGTCGGCGACCGCGGCCGTGCCGTTGTCCGGCACCCCGGGACGGCGACCGCCCGGGGCGCGCTCCACCGGCACCGCGCGGGACGAGACGCCATGGGTGTCCGCCGGGTCGCCGGAGGGCGGGCCGCCGGGCCCGGCGGCGGGCCCCGCCGTGCCGTACGGGGTGGCGTGGCCGTGCGCCCCGTGGCCGCCGTACGCGGCCGGGGCGGGGTCCGCGGCGGGTGCGGCCGGGCCTCCCGGTCCGTGCGCCCCGCGCCGGTCGGCGGGAAGGTGTATCAGCCGGAGCGCCGTGGCCACCTCACCGCTCAGCATCGCCACCGCGCCGCACTCCCCGAAGGCCGGGGACACCGCGCGGGCCGTCTCGAAGTTGGCGAGCAGCGGAGCCGCGGGGGAGGCGGCCGGGGTCTCCACCGCGCAGAGGAGATGGACCCCGGCGGCCGGACCGGCGCACGCCAGCCGGGCCGTGGCCCCCCGCAGCTCCGGGGAGCCGGGATCGCCGTCCAGGACCACCACGGTGTACGAGCCGTCGCCCCGGGCCGCCGTGCCGCCGGTGCCGTGTCCGGCCGCCGCGGTGAGCGGGGCCTCCTCCACCTGGCGGGACAGCTCCGCGATCCGGGCGGCGGCCTGCTCGGCGTCGTAGGCGAGCAGCAGGCGGCAGTCCTGGCCGTGGGCCGGACGCAGCTGCGGCAGCCAGCCGAGCCAGGCCCAGTCGGCCATCCGGTCCCGCAGGTCCCGCGCCGGGTCGGCGCTGATCAGGACGATCTCCAGGGTGGCGGGGGAGTGCAGCGCGGCGAGCTGCGCGACGACGGACCGGGCCAGCCCGGCCAGCCGCGCCCGCGGACCGGCCAGGCCCAGCGAACCGGCCTGCCGCAGCCCGACGGTGACGGGGAAGGAGGGCACCCCCGCGCGGTCGGCCGTGCCGAGCCGCACCACCAGGGCGTCGGGGTGTCCGGGGCCGCGTTCCCACAGCCGTGGACCGGGGCCCAGGGCGGTGAGCAGGATCTCGGAGGGGTCGGGCCAGCGCCGGTGCAGCGCGGCGGCAGCGGCGGCGGACGGACCGAAGGCGCCGGCCGGACGGCCGGGCCCGGCGGGCTCGTCCTCGGCGCGGCCGCCGGCCAGGCGGCGGGCCCAGGCTCCTATGCCGCGGCCGCGGCGCGCGGCGCGGCGGTCCGCCTCGCCGCCCTCGCCGGGCCGCGCACCGGGACGGCCGGCGCCGTATCCGTCCGCGGGCGGCGCCCCGGCGGAGGCGCCGGGCCGGACCGGACCGGGCGCGGGCGCGCCGGGCGGCCACGGGGATCCGGCGTCGCCGGAGCCGGGGCCGGGGCCGCGGAAGGCGCCGCTGCCCCGGGCGGCGCGGGTCTCGCCCGCGGGGCGCCCGTACGGGTCGGGGACGTCGCCGTGGCCGGTCACCGTGTGGTCCCGGGGGCCGTCCGGGCGCTCGCCGGGCAGGTACGGGCCCGGCTCCCCGCCGGGGCCCCGCTGTCCGGGCAGCCGCGCCCGGCCGGGCGGCTCCTGCGGGCGGTACCCGGCGCCGCTGTACCCGGATTCGCCGTATCCGGGCTCACCGCGCCCGTGTTCCGCGTACCCCGGCTCCCCGGGGCCGCCGTGCTGTTCACACGCCCCGTGCCCGCCCGGCCCCTCGCCGGCTGGTGCGTGCTCGCCGCCCCGGCCGTACGGACCGCCGTGCGCGGGCCCGCCCGGAACCGCGGTACCGGAAGCCGGGGTCGCGTCCCGGGCGGCCTCCGGGGCCTGGGCCGCGGTGCGGACCCGGCCACCGGCGACGGCTGGGACGCTGCCGGGCAGCTCGACCCGGAGCCGGCCCTCGCCGTCCGGCGCCACCGGGAGCGAACCGGGCAGTACCGCCGGCCGCCGCACCGCCCCCGGCCCGGTGGGGGACTGCGCCGGAGGGTCCTCTCCCGTGTCCGCCGCGGACTCCAGCCGCAGCGCCGATTCCCCGACGCGGAGCAGGGCACCCGGCGGCAGCGGCCGGGGCCGGCCGTCCACGGGCGCGCCGTCGACCGCGGTGCCGTTGGTCGAGCCGAGGTCCGCGACGGTCACCAGGCCGTCCCCGGAGAGCGTCACCGCGCAGTGCAGCCGGGAGACGTCGGGGTCGTCGAGCGGGACGTCGGCGTCGGCGGAGCGGCCGATCCGGATCTGCCCGCCGTGCAGCAGATGGACCCCGCCCGCGTCCGGCCCGGCGACGACGTGGAGCCGGGCGGTGCCCCGCGCGGCCGTCTCCTGGGCGATGCCGGGATGCAGTCCGGGCTCGACCGGGGCGTGCAGGGAGAGCACCGCGCCGTCGACGAGCGGCGGTTCGCCCAGCAGGCGGTGGCGGCTGTCGAGCCGTTCGGAGCCCGCGTACAGCACCACGGAGGCCGAGTTCTGCGCCGCGCCGCCCGCACGGGTGCCGGAAGCGCCGGGGACGGCGGGCTCCGCGCCGCGCCCGGGCTCCGCGACGGCGGCCACGGCGGCCGCGAGGCCGCCGGCCACCGCGGCGAGCGCCGTTCCGGCGGGGGCCGTGACGAGCACATCGCAGGAACGCGGGGCATGGCCGCTGAGCGGCCCGAGGACGGTCAAGCGGATCTGCATCGCCGTCAGCGGTCCCTTCCGCCCGGACGCGGCAGGGGCCCGGTCCGTCCCCCGCCCGTGCACGGGCGCTCGGCACGTACAGGTCACCACAGAGCGCGGGGCCCCCGCCCCCCGCTCCTCCGTGCGTGGGTGCATCCTCGCACCTGCCGGTGACATCCTGCCCGGTGACCGCCGTTATTCGATCTTGAATCATCGCTGTCCGGCCAAAAAGCGCCGCACGGGGCCTCGGTGGCGCCATCCCCTGTCACCCGGAGGACCGATTGCGCCTCATCCCGGTCGACATCCCGTCGACTTCCGTCCGGCACGCCCGGAAGCACCGGCTCCGCGCCCGGGCCGGACGGCCCCGCGTCACCCCGGGCCGGGCCGGACCGGGGGACACCGGGCAACCATCGGCGCGGCAGCCGCGTCCTCCCGGTACGGACCGCGGCGTGTCCGGGTCCGTACCGGGAGGGAACCGGAGAACAGCCGCAGGACCCGCCGCCCGCCCGTAACACGGCACTAGAGTGGGGCGGAACGGCCCCGTGGAGTCCCTCCGCGGAACGAGGCCCGGTACCAGGACGTAGGGAGCGCATGACGTGCGGCCGGTAGGCAGTAAGTATCTGCTCGAAGAGCCGCTCGGCCGCGGGGCCACCGGCACCGTCTGGCGGGCCCGGCAGCGCGAGACGGCGGGTGCGGAGGCGGCGGTGGCCGGGCATCCCGGCGAGGCCGTCGCGATCAAGGTCCTCAAGGAGGAGCTGGCGCACGACCCCGATGTCGTGATGCGCTTCCTGCGCGAGCGGTCGGTCCTGCTCCGGCTCACCCACCCCAACATCGTCCGCACCCGCGACCTCGTCGTCGAGGGCGATCTGCTGGCCCTCGTCATGGACCTGATCGACGGCCCGGACCTCTTCCGCTATCTGCGCCAGAACGGCCCGTTCACGCCGGTCGCCACCGCCCTGCTGACCGCGCAGATCGCCGACGCGCTCGCCGCCAGCCACACCGACGGCGTCGTCCACCGCGACCTCAAGCCCGCCAACGTCCTGCTGGCGACCGGTCCGAGCGGCGAGATGCACCCGATGCTCACCGACTTCGGCATCGCCCGGCTCGCGGACTCGCCCGGTCTCACCCGCACCCACGAGTTCGTCGGCACCCCCGCCTACGTCGCGCCGGAGTCCGCCGAGGGCCGCCCGCAGACCTCCGCCGTCGACATCTACGGCTGCGGCATCCTCCTCTACGAACTGGTCACCGGCCGCCCGCCGTTCGCGGGGGAGACGGCCCTGGAGGTGCTGCAGAAGCACCTCAGCGAGGAGCCGCGCCGCCCCACCACCGTCCCCGAACCGCTCTGGACGGTCATCGAGCACTGCCTGCGGAAGAACCCGGACGAGCGGCCCAGCGCCGTCAACCTCGCCCGCGGCCTCCGCACGGTCGCCGCGGGCGTCGGCGTGCACGCCAACCCGGCCCAGGCCGAGGCGGCCCTCGGCGTCGCCGCGCTGCTCGCGCCCGACCCGGCGCCCGCGCCCGTCCCCGGCACCACCGCCGGCCACGGTGCTGGAGCCGCCGGCGGCGGGGACGCCGACCCGACGCAGGTGCTGCCCTCCGGCGCGAGCGCGTACGACCCCAACGCGCAGACGGCCTTCCTGCCCGCCGGCGGCGGGCCCGGCGGCCCGGACCACGCCGGCGCCACCCGCGCGATGCCCCCGGTGCCGCCGGGGCCGCCCGGCGCGGGGGACGGCCAGGACGGCGAGCACCCCTGGCAGACCCAGATGCGCGCGGCCCGCGACCGCAACGAGCAGACCCAGGTCCAGTACCTCGATCCGGACGAGGACCCGCTCCGCCGCCGCCCGCAGCGCCGCCCGGCACCGCAGCAACAGCAGCAGCCGGCTCCCTACGCGCCGCCCCCGCAACCGCAGCAGCAGCCCCGGCCCCAGCCGCGCCGGGAGCCCCGCCGCCGGCAGGAACCGCAGCCCCAGCGGTACGCCCCGCCGGCCCCCGCGCCGCGCCGGGAGCCGCGCCCGCGTGGCGCCAACCCGATGCGGATCCCCGGGCTCGGCTGCCTCAAGGGCTGCCTCTTCACCATCGCGGTCTTCATCCTGGCGGGATGGCTCGTCTGGGAGTTCACCCCGGTCCAGAGCTGGGTCGCGGAGGGCAAGAGCTTCTGGCAGGCGACGACCGACGGCATCGGCCAGGTCGTCGACTGGATCTCGGAACTCGGCCAGGCGTCCGAACAGCTCCCGGACACCTCCGACATCAAGGCCCCCGACATCGACCCGGGCGCCGGCCAGTGACACCGGCCCGGCCGCGACATCCCCACGACTGTGGAGACTTGTCGACTTACGGGACCCGATTTACCGCGCAGAAGTGATGGTTGGCCCCATCCTGGGCAGCGGACACCCCGGTGGCCGCGTAGCTTGGTGGCCCACGCCTGCCCTCCGCGCGGAGGGCATGACATGTCGGAGCAGTCTTGGCACGCAAGATCGGTAGCCGGTACACCGTCCACCAGATCCTCGGGCGGGGGTCCGCCGGGACGGTGTGGCTGGGCGAGGGGCCCGAGGGCCCGGTCGCCGTCAAACTCCTGCGCGAGGACCTCGCCTCGGACGAGGACCTCGTCGAACGCTTCGTCCAGGAGCGCACCGCGCTCCTCGGTCTCGACCACCCCCGGATCGTCGGCGTCCGCGACCTCGTCGTCGACGGCAACGACCTGGCCCTCGTCATGGACCTGGTGCGCGGCACCGATCTGCGCACCCGCCTCGAACGGGAGCGCCGGCTGGCCCCGGAGGCCGCCGTCGCCATCGCCGCCGACGTGGCCGACGCCCTCGCCGCCGCGCACGCCGCGGGCATCGCGCACCGCGACGTCAAGCCGGAGAACATCCTGCTCGACATGGAGGGCCCGCTCGGCCCGGGCGGTGCCCACCCGGCGCTGCTGACCGACTTCGGCGTCGCCCGGCTCGTCGACTCCCCGGCCCGCACCCGCGCCCTGCGCTCCGGCGCCGGAGCCGCACCGGGCCCCCGCACCGCCCAGGGACCCCGCGCCGGGCAGGCCGGCGCGGCGCGGAACATCATCGGCACCCCCGACTACCTCGCCCCGGAGATCGTCGAGGGCCTGCCGCCCCGCGCGTCCGTCGACATCTACGCCCTGGCGACCGTCCTGTACGAACTGCTGGCCGGTTTCACCCCGTTCGGCGGCGGCCACCCCGGGGCCGTGCTGCGGCGCCACGTGACCGAGACGGTGGCCCCGCTGCCCGGCATCCCCGACGAGCTGTGGCAGCTGCTCGTCCAGTGCCTGGCCAAGTCGCCCGCCTCCCGGCTGCGCGCGGCCGAGCTCGCGGGCCGGCTCCGGGAGCTCCTGCCCGGCCTGGCCGGGCTCCCGCCGCTCGACGTGGACGAGCCGGACGGTGAACGCGCCGGTGACGACCCCGGGGAGGAGGGGGGCGAGCCCTTCCGCTCAATCCCCGAGCAGCCCCGCCGCGGCGCCGTGCCCCTGGTCTACGGCTCCGCGCCCGACTCCGGACGGGACACCCACACCAGCATGCGCGTCCCCACCGAGGACGAACTCGCGGGCGGGGCGCACGGCACCGCGCGGGTGCCCCGCAGGCCGGGCGAGCCCCGGCCCGGTTCGGCCCGCCGCCGGGCGGAGGCCCTGCGCCGGCGCCGGATCCGGCTCGGTGTGGTCGTGGCGGGCCTGGTGGCGGTGGCCGGGCTCGGCGGCTGGCTGGCGGCCTCGGCCGACGGCGCCGTCACCGGCGACGGCCCCCGGCCCGCCGGGGGCGGGGGTACGGAGCACTCGGCGCCCCGGGCCCCGGCCCCCGGCGGGCCCGCCGTACCCGCCGGGGCGGCCCCGGCCACCGGAGCCCCCTGAGCCGCCGCGGGCACCCCCTGCCCGCCTCTGCGTGGTCTCCGGCCGGAAGCCGTTAGGCTGGGGGCGTGGCAGTCGTCGATGTATCCGAAGAGCTGAAGTCCCTCTCCTCGACCATGGAGTCGATCGAGGCCGTCCTGGACCTCGACCGGATGAGGGCCGATATCGCCGAGCTGGAGGAGCAGGCGGCGGCGCAGGACCTCTGGGACGACGTCGAGAACGCGCAGAAGGTCACCAGCAAGCTGTCCTATCTGCAGGGCCAGCTCCGCCGGGCCGAGGAACTCCGCGGCCGGATCGACGACCTCTCCGTCCTCTTCGAGCTGGCCGAGTCGGAGGACGACGCGGACACCCGCGAGGAGGCCGAGAGCGAACTCCGCTCGGTCCGCAAGGCCGTCGAGGAGATGGAGGTCCGCACCCTCCTGTCCGGCGAGTACGACGCCCGTGAGGCGCTGGTCAACATCCGCGCCGAGGCCGGTGGCGTGGACGCCGCCGACTTCGCCGAGCAGTTGCAGCGGATGTATCTGCGCTGGGCCGAGCGGCACGGCTACAAGACCGAGGTCTACGAGACGTCCTACGCCGAAGAGGCCGGGATCAAGTCGACGACCTTCGCCGTCCAGACCCCGTACGCCTACGGCACCCTCTCGGTCGAGCAGGGCACGCACCGCCTGGTGCGCATCTCGCCGTTCGACAACCAGGGCCGCCGGCAGACCTCCTTCGCGGGGGTCGAGGTGCTCCCGGTGGTCGAGCAGACCGACCACATCGACATCGACGAGTCCGACCTGCGCGTCGACGTCTACCGTTCCTCCGGGCCCGGTGGCCAGGGCGTCAACACGACCGACTCCGCGGTCCGGCTGACCCACATCCCGACCGGGATCGTCGTCTCCTGCCAGAACGAGCGCTCGCAGATCCAGAACAAGGCCAGCGCCATGAACGTCCTCCAGGCGAAGCTGCTGGAACGCCGCCGGCAGGAGGAGCAGGCCAAGATGGACGCGCTCAAGGGTGAGGGTTCGGGCTCCTGGGGCAACCAGATGCGCTCCTACGTGCTGCACCCGTACCAGATGGTCAAGGACCTGCGCACGGAGTACGAGGTCGGCAACCCGCAGGCCGTCCTCGACGGCGACATCGACGGCTTCCTGGAGTCCGGCATCCGCTGGCGCAAGCAGCGCGAGAAGTAGCCCGCCGGGCGGCCGCCGCGACCGTTTCCGGGGGCCGTGCGGAGAAAGAATATGAATGCTCAACTGCCGCCTCATGGGCGGCAGTTGCCGTTTTCGTCACAGTCCTGTGCGTGCCCGCGGCGCAAGTGGTCACGCAACGGACATAGCGCGCTCAACGCGCTTGACGCTGCTGTGAATCTTGGGAAGGGTGACGCTCGGCATGCCCATGTCTGGGCGCGGGCGCGAAGGGGGCGGGCGGAACGAGACTCCCGTGTCACTCCTACCCACTACGACCAACAGCCCATGCATGGCTGCTCCACTGACGAGATCAGCTACTGGGGGTAGCAGCTAGATGACAAAGAAGACGCGGTTGCGCGTTGCGCGCATAACCGCCGGCGCGGTGATCGCTGCCGGGGCCTCCCTGACGGCCGCGGGCGCCGCACAGGCCGTCGGCGTGGACGTTCAGATCGGCGGGCTCAGCACCAAGGCGTCCGTGGAAGGGGGGAACGTCGAGGTCGGCATCCAGGGTGACATCACCCCGTCCGATGAGCCCACGGAGATCCCGACCACCCCTCCGACGGATCCTGTGGACCCGCCGACGGACCCGGTCGATCCTCCGACGGATCCTGTGGACCCGCCGACAGACCCGGTCGATCCTCCGACGGACCCTGTGGACCCGCCGACAGACCCGGTCGACCCGCCCACCGATCTGCCGACGGACCCGCCGGCGGAACCGGAGCCCAGCAACCCGGGTAACGGGAACGGCGGTGGCAATGGTGGCGGCAACGGCAACGGGGGTGGCAACGGCACCGGCGGGGGCAACAACCCCGGCCCCGACACCGGCGGCAACGTCGACACCGGCATCGACACCGGCACCGACACCAACAACATCGGCGCGCAGCCGGTCGAGCAGGGCGAGGTCAAGGAGGAGCTGGCCGAGACCGGCGCCTCCGAGACCGCGTTCCTGCTGATCGGTGCCGCGACGATGATCGCCGGTGGCATCGGCTTCCGCTTCCTGCCGCAGATCGTGGCCGGCCGAGGCGGCGCCGCCGCCTGACCGGGCGGTCCACACCGTCACCGGGCACGGCACGCGCCCGTCACAGGGCGTCTGAGAACGGGCCGAGGGCCCCGGAACGCAGCCGGCGTTCCGGGGCCCTCGGCATGCGCGTGGGGGCCGTTCAGAGTGCGTGCGGGCAGAGCCACCGGGAGCGGGCCGGAACGCGGCCGCGGGCCGGAGTCCGGGTCGTCCGGTTACCCGCCCGTCCGGCCGTCTGCTTCGCCCGTCCGCCGCCTACGCGGTCTGGTGCGCCAGCAGGGCCACGGCCACGAGCGTGACCAGCAGGGCGATCAGCGCGGCCGGGGAGAGGCCGGCGAAGAGGCCGTTCTGGTGCTGCAGCCGCTCTCTGCTGGCACGGCAGACGGCGCAGCGCCCCTCGTTCACCGGGCCCGCGCAGTTGGCGCACACCAGTCGGTCGCATGTCATGCGATCTCCTCCTCACTGGGGCCAACGCCCGGGGGAGCGCTTCCGTTCCCCATACCACTGTGCCAGCTTCCCGGCGATCCGGCGCACCGGGAAGCGCACTTGGAAGGGCCCGGAGACCGCCGGTGACGAAGCCGTGCCGCTATTGCCGGGTTTATTCCCGATGGTGCCGTGAATCGGCGCTCATCGGAGGGCGACGACTGCACGACTCCGCCGGGTTCGCGTATGGTCACGCTCACCGGCGGGCGCCGCAGCTGGGCTGTACGGCGTTCCGCGTCCCCTCTCTACAAGGCCGACCGTGGTGCACCCGTGATCCGATTCGACAACGTATCCAAGTCCTACCCCAAGCAGACGAGGCCCGCGCTGCGGGATGTCTCGCTGGAGGTCGAGAAGGGCGAGTTCGTCTTCCTCGTGGGCTCCTCAGGCTCGGGCAAGTCCACCTTCCTGCGGCTGCTGCTCCGCGAGGAGCGGGCGACCCATGGCTCGGTGCACGTCCTGGGCAAGGACCTGGCACGGCTCTCCAACTGGAAGGTGCCGCAGATGCGGCGCCAGTTGGGCACCGTCTTCCAGGACTTCCGGCTGCTCCCCAACAAGACGGTCGGGGAGAACGTCGCCTTCGCCCTCGAAGTGATCGGCAAGCCGCGGGCGCAGATCCGCAAGACGGTCCCCGAGGTGCTGGACCTGGTCGGGCTGGGCGGCAAGGACGACCGGATGCCGGGCGAGCTCTCCGGCGGTGAGCAGCAGCGGGTGGCCATCGCCCGGGCGTTCGTCAACCGCCCGATGCTGCTGATCGCGGACGAGCCGACGGGCAACCTCGACCCGCAGACCTCGGTCGGCATCATGAAGCTGCTGGACCGGATCAACCGGACCGGTACGACCGTGGTGATGGCGACCCACGACCAGCAGATCGTCGACCAGATGCGCAAGCGCGTCATCGAGCTCGAGAAGGGCCGGCTGGTGCGCGACCAGTCGCGCGGTGTCTACGGCTACGCGCACTGAGTGACCACACCGTAGCCGCGGGCCACACCCTGAAAGGACATCATGCGCGCCCAGTTCGTCCTGTCGGAGATCAGCGTCGGTCTCCGTCGCAATCTCACGATGACCTTCGCCGTCATCGTCTCCGTCGCCCTCTCGCTCGGCCTGTTCGGCGCCTCCCTGCTCATGCGGGACCAGGTCGACACGATGAAGGGCTACTGGTACGACAAGGTCAACGTCTCGATCTTCCTCTGCAACAAGAACGACGCGGAGAGCGACCCGAACTGCGCCAAGGGCGCGGTCACGGCGGACCAGAAGAAGGAGATCGAGGCCGAGCTGCAGAGGATGCCGGTCGTCGACACCGTCCACCACGAGTCGAGCGACCAGGCGTACAAGCACTACAAGGAGCAGTTCGGCGACTCCCCGCTGGCCTCCTCGCTCACCCCGGACCAGATGCAGGAGTCGTACCGGGTCAAGCTGAAGGACCCGGAGAAGTACCAGGTCATCAAGAGCGCCTTC
The DNA here is from genome assembly GCF_000220705.2 of Streptomyces xinghaiensis S187. Classification (GTDB taxonomy): domain Bacteria; phylum Actinomycetota; class Actinomycetes; order Streptomycetales; family Streptomycetaceae; genus Streptomyces; species Streptomyces xinghaiensis. The sequence goes on from NZ_CP023202.1 coordinate 4,487,521, forward strand.
TCGGCCCGTCCCGGTGTGCAGGCGGTGGAGGACCAACGGGATGTGCTCGACAACCTCTTCAATCTGCTGAACGGCATGAACATCGCGGCACTCGTCGTGATGGCGCTGATGCTGATCGTGGCGCTGATGCTGATCGTCAACACGGTGCGGGTCTCGGCGTTCAGCCGGCGCCGGGAGACCGGCATCATGCGGCTGGTCGGGGCGTCGAGCTTCTACATCCAGATGCCGTTCATCATGGAGGCCGCCATCGCGGGCCTCATCGGCGCCGTCTTCGCCTGCGTGCTGCTGGTGTTCGGGAAGTTCTTCCTCGTCAACAACTGGCTGGCGGAGCGGATCGACCTCATCAACTTCATCGGCTGGGACGTGGTGCTCGCCAAGCTGCCGCTGGTGCTGGCGATCGGCCTTCTCATGCCCGCGATCGCCGCTTTCTTCGCTCTGCGCAAGTACCTCAAGGTGTGATGTTCGTCCAAGGCGCCGTACGGCCAACTCCCCGTACGGCGCTTCGGCGTCGCCTAGACTCACCGGCATGTCGGGCTCGTCGATGTTCGTCCCGCCCCGCCGCCTCCGCCGCGGGGCCGCCCTGACCTTGGTCCTCGGCAGTGTCCTCGTCACCGGCGGCGTCTCCGGCATCTGGCAGGACGACACCCGGGAGCACGTGTCCGTACGGGCCGATTCGGTCGCCGGCACGGCCGGTGAGGGGCCCGACGAGGCCGCCGTCGCCGAGGCGGCGGCCGCGGCCATGGCCGCGGGCGAGTCCGGGACCGACGCCGCCGAGGAGGTCGTCAGCCGCAGCGGCGACCGCTGGTCGGCCGTCTACAGCGCCGGGGAGTACGAGGGCCTGCGGCAGAGCCTGGACGGCTGGTACGTCGGAGTCGGCATCTGGGTGCGGCACGACGCCGAGGGACGGATCGAGGTGGCGCGGGCCCTGCCCGGCAGCCCCGCCGACCGCGCCGGCATCAGACCCGGCGACGGGCTCCGCGCCATCGACGGCGAGAAGACCGGCGGGCAGCCCGTCACCGAGGTCGTCGCCCTGCTCCGCGGCGACGACCGGGGCGCCGGGGAGGGCACCTCCGTCGAACTGGACCTGGAGCGCGGCGAACGCCGCTGGCGGGAGACCCTGACCCGGACCAGACTGGCCGCGGAGAGCGTCACCGCCCGGACCGCGGCGGACGGCACGACCCTGATCGAGGTCGGCTCCTTCACCAAGGGATCCGGCGAGGAGGTCGTCCGCGCGGTGCGGAAGGCCCGCGACGGCGCGGGTGTGCTGCTCGACCTGCGGGGCAACCCCGGCGGACTGGTCGGCGAGGCGGTGACCGCGGCCTCCGCCTTCCTCGACGGCGGCCTCGTCGCCACCTACGACGTGCACGGGGAGCAGCGGGCCCTGCACGCGGAGGAGGGCGGCGCCGGCAGCGGGGTGCCGCTGGTCGTCCTGGTGGACGGCGGCACCATGAGCTCGGCCGAGCTGCTGGCCGGCGCGCTGCAGGACCGGGGCCGGGCGGTCGTCGTCGGGACGGAGACCTTCGGCAAGGGCTCCGTGCAGATGCCCGAGGAGCTGCCGGACGGCTCGGTGGCCGAGCTGACCGTGGGCCACTACCGCACCCCCTCCGGGCGGTCCGTGGACGGCGAGGGGATCACCCCCGACCTGGTGGCCCGGGAGGGCGCCGAGGAGCGGGCCCGGACGGTATTGACTGGCCTCGCGGGTGGCTCGTAGTGCGAGAATGGCCGCGCTATGGCAAAAACCAACAAGGCTAAAGAGAAGGCCAAGGAGTCGGGCCGCAAACTGGTCGCGCAGAACAAGAAGGCGCGGCACGACTACACCATCCTGGACACCTACGAGTGCGGTCTGGTGCTGACCGGCACCGAGGTCAAGTCCCTGCGGCAGGGCCGCGCCTCCCTGGTGGACGGCTTCGTCCAGCTGGACGGAGGGGAGGCCTGGCTGCACAACGTGCACATCCCCGAGTACACCCAGGGCACCTGGACCAACCACGCGGCACGGCGGAAGCGGAAGCTGCTGCTGCACCGCGAGGAGATCGACAAGCTGGAGCGCAAGTCGCAGGAGAGCGGGCACACCATCGTCCCGCTGCAGCTGTACTTCAAGGAGGGCCGGGCCAAGGTCGAGATCGCGCTGGCCAAGGGCAAGAAGGAGTACGACAAGCGGCAGACGCTGCGCGAGAAGCAGGACCGGCGCGAGGCGGACCGGGCGATCTCGGCGGTGCGGCGGCGCCAGCGGGCCTGAGACCCGGCGGGGGTTCCGGCGGAGGTTCTGGCGGAGGTTCCGGCGGGCGTGACGGCCGGGGTGCGAGGACGCCGGCGGGCCCGGGGCGGCCGCGGGTGGCGCGGGTCACGCTCTCCCGGCGCCGGGCGGGAATGATCTGGCTCCCGCGTCGGTTGTTGACGTACGATGGACCACAGCGCCACCCGGGTGTTCCGCACCGGGTGTGCTTGTCAAATCAACATGGGGATGATCGGTTTCGACAGCGGATGTCGAAGCAGGGGAAGCGAGCCGAGGAAGCGGCAATGATCTCGTAAACCATATGTCGCAAAAAATAATCGCCAACACCAAGCGCGATTCCTTCGCCCTCGCTGCCTGATTTAACAGACAGCGACTCTGCGGAGTGTCAGCCCGGGCTTGATCCCGTCCCGGAACCTGGCATCAGCTAGGGATCTAAACCACCGGCCCCGGCCACGGGGGCCGGTGGGAAATCAAACAGTGGCTGAGCCCGTCGGAGACTTGTTCGCGTGATCTCCGGGGCCGAGAAAATCGCAGCGAACTGCGCTCGGAGAAGCCCTGTTTCCGCACCGTTGGACGCGGGTTCGATTCCCGCCATCTCCACCATCCCATGCGCCGAAGGCCCCGCTGATCCAGCGGGGCCTTCGGCGTTGTACGGGCGCGGTACGGGCCGGTGCCACGCGCCGTGCGCGCGGTGTCAGCCGGGCGCGGAGGCCGTCTCCGTCCGGGCGTCCAGCTCCTGGTGCGGCCGGGACTGCCACAGCGCCCACTCGGCACTGATGTCCCCGGCGGTGCGCAGCAGGAGCGGCAGATGCTCCCGCAGCAGCTTCTCGGTCGAGGTCTCGGCGGCGTGCACGGTGACGTTCATGGCGGCCCGGACGGTCCCGGTGCCGTCCCGCACGGGGACGGCGACGGAGCGGACCCCCGGAGCCAGCTCCTCGTCCGCCAGCGCCCAGCCGCGGGCGCGCACCTCGGTGAGCTCCTCGTGCAGCCGCTCCGGCGTGCTCCGGTCGTTCCCTCCCGGCAGGCCGGAGCGGCTGGGCAGGGCCAGCGCGGCCGCCAGCTCGGCGGGGGAGAGGGCGGCGAGCAGCACCTTCCCCTGAGAGGTCCGGAGGGCGGGGAACCGGGTGCCGATCTCCACCCGCAGGGCGATGATCTTGGGTACGGAGACCCGGGCCACGTAGACGATGTCCGAGCCGTCCAGCTGGGCCATGGACGAGGACTCGCCGGTGCGGGCGACCAGCGACTCCATGTGCGGCCGCGCGATGTCCCAGAGGCCGAGGGCTCCCACATAGGCCATGCCCAGCGTGAGCACCTTGGGGGTCAGCTGGAAGGCGCTGCCGGAGGACCGGACGAAGCCGAGCTCCTCCAGCGTCAGCAGCAGCCGGCGGGCGGTCGGCCGGGCGAGCCCGGCCGCGGTGGCCACCTCGGTCAGGGACATGCTGCGGTGGTCGGTGTCGAAGGCGGCCAGCACGTCCAGCCCGCGGGCCAGGGACTCGACGAAGTCCGGCCCCGCCCCTCGTCCAGCCATCTCCCTGCCTCCCGTGATCGTGTGGTCCGCGGTGCCCGGCTGGGCGACCGCCCGTCCCGGGGGAGCCTACGGCCTCGGCGGGACGGTACGGGCATCCGGTGGCGGCCGCCGGGGCCGCTCAGCCACCGGAATACGGCTCACCGAACACGGTGCCCCGGGCGCCGTGCGTGGAGTCCGACTTGTACGCGGTGTACTGGTACGGGTTGTCCAGCACCTCGTCGTCCGGCAGGTCGGGGTCCATGCCGGCGGCCCACGCCTCCTCGCCCAGCGCCGACCGCAGATGCTCCACGGTCGCCTCGGCGGTGCGCCGCACGGCCGGCAGATCGGCGCCGACCAGCCGGTGCGCGTACTTCACCACCCGGCCGTCGACCAGCACGGTGTGCACATCGCCGCGCTGCGCCTGGAACACCACGTGCCCGTAGGGGTTGAGCAGCGGGAACGAGACCGGTGAGGCGTCGTTCCGGATCAGCACGATGTCGGCCTTCGCCCCCGGTTCCAGCCGGCCCAGGTCGTCCCGGCCCAGGGCGCGGGCGCCGCCCCGGGTCGCCCAGTCGACCACCTGCTCGGCCCGCAGATGGACATGGGTCACCGTGTCGCCGCGCGTATGGGCCTCCAGATGCTCGCGCGACCGGTCGGCGCCGAGCGTGGTGCGCATCGCGGTGAAGAGGTCGCCGCTCCACCACACGCTGGTGTCCATTGACAACGACACCGGAATGCCGTGCCGGCGGACCTGCCAGGTGGGCGGGTAGCCCTGGCCGGCGCTCTGCTCGGATTCGGTGGAGACGGACACGGAACCGCCGGTGGCGGCGATCCGGTGGTAGGAGTCGGCGGTGAGCGTCGCCGCGTGGACGTAGACGGTCTCCGGGGTCATGAAGCCGTTCTCGTGCATCAGGCGGATGCCCGCGTCGTCGGTGGCCCCCCAGACCCCCGCGTGGGTGGTGACCGGTAGTCCGAGCTCGCGGGCGGCCTCGAAGGCGGCCTTCTCCGGGAAGGCGGGATCGCCCGTGACGTCGAAGGCGAGCTGGAAGCCGAGGAGGTCGCCCTTCCCGGTGCGGCTCCGGTCGAGGAAGGACCGGACGGCGGGGTCGGCGGTCCACTCCCACGGCGCCGCGTGGATGTTGCCGTAGGCGAGGACGAACCGGCCGGGGACCGCCCGGAGGGCGTCGACGGCGGCCTCCGCGTGGTCCACGGTCCGCAGGCCGTGGGACCAGTCGACCGTGGTGGTGACCCCCGCCTCCAGCGCTTCCCAGGCGGAGAGCAGGTTGCCGGCGTACACGTCCTCCGGTCGGAAGGCCCTGCCGTGCTCCAGGTAGTACCAGACGAAGTACTGCGTCAGCGTCCAGTCGGCGCCGTAGCCGCGCATGGCGGTCTGCCACATGTGCCGGTGGGTGTCGATCATGCCCGGCATGACGATGCCCCCGCGGGCGTCGATCTCCCAGCAGCCCTCGGGGACGTCGAGGCCCCGGCCGACCGCGGCGACGCGATCGTCCACGACCAGGACGTCCGCGCCGGTCAGAACGGTGCGGGCGTCGTCCATGGTCAGCACGGTTCCGCCGCGGAACACCACCGGCCGGCCGGCCGCCGGCACCTGGGCTTCGGGGTGGGACATCTCATCCTCCACAGGGTCGGCCGGGGTGGCGGACGACTGTCCGTATGCCGGTCGCGTACTTGGTGCGGCCACTGTGGAACGGCTCGTGGGGCCTGTCAAGAGTCCGGCACCGCGGGCTACCCGTTCGCGTGAGTCCCTTGACAGCCCCACGGGGCCGCGCCGAGACTGGGCCGGAGTCCAGCGGACGAGTGTCCGTGCAGCGGACAAGCGGAATCGGACGCGCCATACGCCGAAGATCGGAGAACAGCCGTGCCCGGTACAGAGCCCCGCCGCGGCCCCCTCTCGGGGCTGCTGGTGGCCGACTTCTCCCGGATCCTCGCCGGCCCCTACGCGACGATGCTCCTGGCCGACCTCGGCGCGGAGGTGGTCAAGGTCGAGGCCCCCGGCGGCGACGACACCCGGTCCTGGCAGCCGCCGGTCCGGAACGGCGTCTCGACGTACTACCTGGGGATCAACCGCAACAAGCGCTCCGTCGTGCTCGACCTCAAGGACCCCGGTGACCTCGCGGCGGCCCGCGAACTCGCCCGGCGCGCCGATGTGTTCGTCGAGAACTTCAAGCCCGGTGGCCTGGCCCGCTTCGGACTGGACTACGACACGGTCGCCGCCGGCAACCCGGCCGTCGTCTACGCCTCGATCAGCGGCTTCGGCAGCGGCCCGGAAGGCGCCGCCCTGCCCGGCTACGACCTGATCGTCCAGGCCATCTCCGGCCTGATGAGCCTCACCGGTGACCCGGACGGCCCGCCGTTCCGCGCGGGCATCTCCGTCTTCGACGTGATGGCGGGGCTGCACGCCACCATCGGTGTGCTGTCAGCCCTGCACGCCCGCCGTGACAGCGGCCGCGGCCAGCACGTGGAGGTCAATCTGCTGTCCTCGGCCCTGTCGGGGCTGGTCAACCAGACCAGCGCCCATGTCGCCGGGGGCGTCGTCCCGCACCGGATGGGCAACAGCCATCCCAGCCTCTTCCCCTACGAACCGCTGCCCTGCTCGGACGGCGACCTGATCGTCACGGCCGGGAACAACGGCCAGTTCCGCCGGCTGGCCGAGGTCCTCGGCGTCCCGGAGCTCGCCGACGACCCGCGGTTCGGCCGCAACGAGGACCGCACGGCCAACCGGGCGGAGCTCCGCCCCCTGCTGGTGGAACGGCTCCGCACCCGTACCCGGATGGAGTGGTTCCGCGACATCATCGCGGCCGGTGTCCCCTGCGGGCCGATCAACACCATCGCCGGCGGTGTGGAATTCGCGCGCGAGGTCGGGCTCGACCCGGTCGTGACGGCCGGCGAGGGCCCGGACGCCGTCCCCTCCGTACGGAACCCGATCACCTTCTCCGGGACACCGCCCGAGTACCGGCTGCCGCCGCCGTCCCTCGACGAGCACGGCGCCGAGATCCGCCGCTGGCTGTCCGCACCGGCCGGCGCGGCCGCCCCCGACGAGGAGTCCCCCGCATGACCGGCACCGACGGTGTCCCCGCCTTCCCGACCTCCCTCGGTACCTCCACGGCCGATGAGATCCGGCTCCTGGGGGAGGACCTCTCCGCCGACCTCATGGGCAAGGTGGGCTTTGGCGAACTCGCCTTCTGGCTGGTCGCGCTGCGCCGGCCCACACCCTCGGAGACACGGGTCTTCGAAGCGGTGCTGGTCGCCCTCGCCGACCACGGGTTCACCCCCACGGCGATCGCCGCCCGGCTGACCTATCTCTCGGCCCCGGACTCGTTGCAGGGGGCGATCGCGGCCGGGCTGCTGGGCGGCGGCTCGCGGTTCCTCGGCGTCACCGAGGACTGCGGCGGCTATCTGCGCGACGTCCTCGACCGGCAGGAGGGCCCGCTCCCCGGGGACGACGCCGGCTGGGACGCCCTCGCCCTCGCCGCCGTCACCCGGACCAGGGAAGCGGGGCAGTACGTTCCCGGCCTGGGACACCCTGTCCACAAGACGCGGGACCCGCGGACCCCGGTGCTGATCGGCATCGCGGAGGAGGAGGGGCTGCGCGGGCCCCACCTGCGGCTCTTCGAGGCCATCGGCCGGGTCCACGAGCAGGTGCTCGGCCGCAGGCTTCCGCTGAACGGCGCCGGGGTGTGCGGCGCGGCACTGGCCGATCTGGGGCTGCCGGTGGAGCTGCTGCGCGGCTTCGCCCTGCTGGCCAGGGCCGCCGGCCTGCTCGGGCAGATAGCCGAGGAACGCCGCCGCCCCATCGGCATGGACGCCTACCTCACCGTCGACCGCAACGCGGTCTACACCGCCCCCTCCGCCGATTCCGGCCCCGACCCGTCGCGCTGAGCCGCCCCGACCCCGAGGAGTACGCCCATGGCCACCGTCGCCGCGGTGATCGCCTCCACCCACCACCCCTTCTACTACCGGGCCAGTACGGCCACCGGCGACGACCGGCCGCCGTTCGCCGACGCCTGGGTCGCCAAGATCGAGGCGTTCCGGGAGACCCTGACCAGGGCACGGCCCGATGTCCTGGTGATGGTGGGCAGCGACCACTTCCACCAGTTGTGGCTGGACAACATGCCGCAGTTCCTGGTGGGCAAGGCACCGTTCTTTGACGCCAACTTCCACAACGAGGAGCGGGAGTTCGGGCTGCCGCGGATGACGCTGCGCGGGGAGGAGCGGCTGGCCGCCCACATTCTCCGCAAGGGCCTGGACGCCGACTTCGACCTGGCGTTCAGCAACGAACTGCGCATCGACCACAGCATCACCTGCCCGATCATCACCCTGCGCCCGCAGGCGGATCTGCCGATCGTCCCGATCTACACCAACATCTTCGCGCCACCGCTGCCGCAGCCCAGACGCTTCGTGCAACTGGGCCGCACCCTGCGCCGGCTGGTGGAGTCCTGGCCCGAGGACAAGCGGGTGGCGATCATCGGCACCGGCCACCTCTCGCTGGAACTGGGCGGCCCCCGCCAGTTCGGCGAGCACGGCCCGGACCCGGAGTTCGACCGGAAGGCGGTCGAGTGGATCGCCAACAGCGACATCGAGGGCTGCCTGTCGGAAGTGACCCTCGACAGTCTCCACCATCCGGGCAACGCCACCCACGGGTTCATGGACTTCATGCTGATGATGGGCGTGGCCGGCGAGGGCGCCAAGGCCGATCACGTCGACACCCTCGACCTCTTTCACACGATGGAGGCGTACTTCACCTGGTATCCGAACGGAGTCCCGGCATGAGCAAGTACCTGCTCGACAAGTTCCTCTACACCGTCGACCGCGACCCCGAACTGGTGGAGCGCTACCGCGAGGATCCCGCCGGGCTGGTGACCTGGTGGGAGGGGGAGATGGCGGGCAAGCTGCTCAACTGCGTCCCGGACGAGCGGACCACGTGGCTGGCGTTCACCGAGGAGGAGCGCCGGGCGCTGCGCGAGCACGATCACGTGGCCCTCTTCGAGATGGGCGCGCACCCCTTTCTGACCCTCACCCTCTTCATCGCGATGTTCGAGCGCGACCACGAGCCGCTGGAGTACCAGAAGGCCTATGGCCGGGCCATGCGGCACATCTCCCTGCCCTACCCGGACATAGCCACCTGATCCGGTGGGCGGGGCCGGCGCGCGGTACGGCGCTCACACCCGGCGCAGCCGGGGGAGTCCGGCCAGAGCGGCCAGCAGCGCCAGGGTCCCGGCCGCGACCGGGGCCCAGTAGGCGCCGGGGGCGCCCCACCGTTCGACGAACTGCCCGCCCGCCGCCGCGCCCGCCGCGATGCCGGTCAGCAGGCCGGTGTAGGCGGTGGTCATGCCCTCGTTGAGCCGGCCGTCCGGGACGAGGCGCTGGACCAGCGACATCCCGGTGACCATCGTGGGGGCCGTGGCCATGCCCGCCACGAACAGCAGCACGGCCAGCAGTGGCAGGCTCCCGGCGGCCGTCAGCGGCAGTGTGCAGACCGTCATCGCCGCCACCCCCGCGGCCAGCCGCACGGCGGGGGACCCCGACAGCCGGAGCGCGCCGAAGGCCAGCCCCGCCACCCCGGAGCCGGCCGCCTGGAGTGCCAGGACGAGACCGGCGGCCGCCGAGCCACCGCCGAGCGTCTGCACGGCCGCGACCGTGGCGACCTCCAGGGAGCCGAAGAGGGCGCCGGTCGCCGCGAACACGAGGAGGAGGGCAGGGAAGCCGGGCGCCCGCAGCGGGCCCCGGGACATGCCGGACGTCCGCTTCCGCACGGGCGGCTCGGTGCCGCGCCGGCCGGCGAAGAGCAGCATGCCGCCGGTGAGGAGAACGGCGGCGGCCAGCAGCCCGGCCTCCGGGAACACCGCCGTGCACAGCACCATCGCGAGCGCGGGGCCGAGCATGAAGCACAGCTCGTCGACGACCTGCTCGAAGGAGTTGGCCGTGTGCCGGGCCTCGGCATCGTCCCCGTGCAGGGCCGCCCACCGGGCCCGGGTCATCGAACCCACGCTCGGAATACCGGCGTTGCCTACGCAGCACAGGAACAGCGCCCAGGCCGGGGCGTCGTACCGGACGCACAGCAGCATCGCGGCCGTCCCCAGGGCGAAGACGAGGGTGGCGGGCACGGCGACCCTCGTCTGCCCGAGCCGGTCCACCAGCCGCCCGAGCAGGGGGCCGGTGACGGCCGTGACGGTGACGTTGACCGCGGAGACGGCACCGGCCAGGGCGTAGGAGTCCCGGACGAGGGCCAGCATGACGACCGTGGAGACCCCGAGCATGGAGGTGGCCAGCCGTCCGGGGAACGCCGCGAGCGTGAAGGCGAGCGCCCCGGAGGGGGCGAAGAGACGCCGGTACGGGGAGAGCGGCCCGGACCGTCCTCCGCTCCTCCGCACCGGCGCGCCGGGATGGCCGGGGCCAGGGCCGGAGCCGCCGCCCCGAACCCCAGCGCCGACGCCCGCCCGGCCGGGGCCCGCCGCGGCCCCACTCGCCGCCCCGCCCGTCCCGGCCCCGCCCGTACCGACCTCCCCCGTCCCGCCATCGCCATCCCCGGCGGTTTCCGGGCCCTCGGCTTCGCCGGTCCGCACCGTGGCACCGGCCGGAACGGTACGGGCCCGGGGCATGGGAGGGACGCCCGGCCGGGACGCCGTCCGGCGGGGCACCACGGGGCGCGAGGCGAGGAAGAGGATCACCCCGTCACGGTGGCGCCCGGCGTCCGCCGGGGTCCAACACTTTCTCGCTCGCATTCACGCACCCGCGTTGTCAAACTGTGCGGATGCCCCGGGACACCGACCCCCGCCTGCTGCGCGCCTTCGCCGCCGTCGCCGACGAGTTGCACTTCACCCGCGCCGCGGCCCGGCTCTATGTCGCCCAGCAGGCGCTCAGCCGCGACATCCGGCGACTGGAAACCGTGCTCGGCACCGAACTCTTCGTCCGCACCACGCGCAGCGTCGAACTGACGGCCGCGGGGAAGCGCCTGCTGCCGTACGCGCGGCGCGTGCTGGAGGCCCACGACGACCTGATCGCCGCCTGCGCCGAGGCGGAGGCGGACCGGCCGCTGCTCGTCGACATCGGGGAGCGGGTGTCGACCGGCAATCTGGTCCTGGAGGAGGCCCGCCGGATCGCACCGGCCGCCGGCCCGGAGTTCTATGCGTCCTGCCACGCGGGGCTCACCGGTGCCGCGGCCGATCTCCTCGCGGGCCGGCTCGACGTGTCCTTCGGCCGGATCGCCGGCCTCGACCCGGCCGTCCGCGCCCGTCTGGCCCATCTGCCCGTGCGGTACGAGCCGATGGCCGTGGTGCTGCCCGCGGCCCACCGGCTCGCGGCACTGCCGGCGGTCCCGCTCGACGCGCTCGCCGGTGAGGCCGTCTACGCGGCGGCGGGCAACGACGAGACCGCCGAGTGGACCGGTCTCGCCGAGCGGCTCTTCGCCGGCCGGGGCATCGCCGTCGCGCCGCCGCTGCCGCCGATCCAGGGCCGGGACGAGTTCACCCGCGTGATGGGCAAACTGGGCCGGCCCGTCCTCGCGACCTCCCAGTTCATCGAGATGCCCGGCATGGTGCTGCGGCCGCTCACGGACCCCGTGCCGCTGTCACCGGTCGCGATGGTGTGGCGCCGTGGAATCCGTCACCCGGGACTGGGTTTTCTGCGGACGGCGGCGGCAGCGCTCGCAGCCGGACACGCGTGGCTCGTCAAGCCGGTCGGGTCGTGGCTCCCGGACGAGGACGAAGCCGTCATGTCCCGCTGACCGGCCGTCCCCGGCTCCGGCCCACCGGGCGGGCGGCGGCCCGCACCCACCGCCGGGGCGCGGCCGCCGGCGCTCACACGGAGCGTGACCGCCGGGTGAGAGCAAGGTTGCGTGACGGTCACCTGACGCCACGGCCGTGAAACGCGCCGTCCCTAGCGTCGGACGCACGGAGCCGGCTCGACCCGGCCCGGTTCCCGAAACCTGTGGAGGCGTGATGACTGCCGCGACGACCGCGCACAAGGGAGGCCGCTGGATCGAGCGGTGGGACCCCGAGAACGAGCAGTTCTGGGAGGCGGAGGGGAAGCACATCGCCAAACGGAACCTGATCTTCTCGGTGATGTCCGAGCACATCGGGTTCTCGGTGTGGAGCATGTTCTCCGTCCTCGCCCTGTTCATGGGGCCCGAGTACGGCGTCGACCCGGCCGGGAAGTTCTTCCTGGTGGCGGTCGCGAGCCTGGTCGGCGCCACGCTGCGGGTGCCCTACGGCTTCGCGGTCGCCCGGTTCGGCGGCCGCAACTGGACGATCTTCAGCGCGGCGATGCTGCTCGTGCCCACCATCGCGCTGCTGATCGTCATGGAGCCCGGCACCTCGTACTCGACCTTCATGCTGGTCGCGGTGCTCACCGGGGTCGGCGGCGCCAACTTCGCCTCCTCGATGACCAACATCAACAGCTTCTACCCGCTGCGCCTCAAGGGCTGGGCGCTGGGGATGAACGCGGGCGGCGGCAACATCGGCGTCGCCGTGGTCCAGCTCCTGGGCCTGCTGATCATCGCGATCGCCGGCGCGGCCAACCCGCGCGTCCTGCTCGGCGTCTACATTCCGCTGATCATCGCGGCCACCGTGTGCAGCGCGCTCTACATGAACAACCTCGGCCCGGTGAAGAACGACGGCGGAGCGGCCAGGGAAGCTGTCAAGGACCGTCACACCTGGATCATGTCCTTCCTTTACATCGGCACCTTCGGCTCCTTCATCGGCTACAGCTTCGCCTTCGGGCTCGTGCTCACCGCCCAGTTCGGCCGCACGCCCCTGCAGGCCGCCTCGCTGACCTTCATCGGCCCTCTGCTCGGCTCGCTGATCCGCCCGGTCGGCGGGAAGCTGGCGGACCGGCTCGGCGGCGCCCGGGTCACCCTGGTGAACTTCGCGCTGATGACGGCGGCGGTCGGCGTGGTCGTCACCGCCTCGTTCCAGGCGTCGCTGCCCCTGTTCATCGGCGGATTCATCGTCCTGTTCGTCCTCACCGGCATCGGCAACGGCTCCACCTACAAGATGATCCCGGGCATCTACCGGGCCAAGGCCACGGCCAAGGGCCTCACCGGCGAGGCGGCGGACGTCTACGCCCGGCGGCTGTCCGGTGCCTCCATGTCGCTGATCGGCGCCATCGGCGCGTTCGGCGGCCTCGGCATCAACCTCGCCCTGCGCCAGTCCTTCCTCACCTCGCAGTCCGGCACCACGGCCTTCGTCTTCTTCCTCGGCTACTACGTGGTGTGTTCCGCCGTGACCTGGGCCGTATACCTCCGCAGGCCGGCGGCCGCCGCGGAGCCGGCCGGCCACGCGGAGCGGCCGCAGCGGCAGCCCGTCTACGCCGAGGTGTGAGCCCGGTGCGCGCGGTCCGGCGAGAGCCCCGGGCCGCGCGCACCGCCGTCCCCGCGTAACACCGGGGAAATCCCGCCGAACCGGCAAGGACACCGGGGCTTGGGAAGATGGGGGTACGGCCCGGCCGGCCGCCGCGCGCGGACGGACCGGCCGGCGGAGGCCCCGCCCAGGCCGACCGGACCGAGCAGGAACCCCCAGCTGAGCGAGGCAGACCCCATGCAGGACCCGACCCCGCAGCCCTCACCGCCGGCCCCCGGCCGCCCGGGCGGCCCGGAGCCGGACGCACCCGGGCCCGCCCCCACGGCCGGCGGCGCCGCCCCGCCCCAGGCACCGCCGGGCTCCCCGCCCGCCCCCGGCCCGCTGGCCGGTTTCACCGTCGGCATCACCGCCGCCCGGCGCGCCGAGGAACTGGGCGCGCTGCTGGAGCGCCGGGGCGCCACCGTGCTGCACGCCCCCGCCATCCGCATCGTGCCGCTGCCGGACGACACCGAACTGCTCGCCGCCACCAAGGACCTGATCGCCGACGCCCCGGACATCGTCGTCGCCACCACGGCCATCGGCTTCCGCGGCTGGATCGAGGCCGCCGACGGCTGGGGGCTCGGCGAGGAGCTGACCGCACGGCTGCGCGGGGTGGAACTCCTCGCCCGCGGGCCCAAGGTGCGCGGCGCCATCCGCGCCGCCGGGCTGACCGAGAGCTGGTCGCCGGCCTCGGAATCGATGGCGGAGGTCCTGGACCGGCTGCTCGCCGAGGGCGTCGCGGACCGCCGGCTGGCCGTACAACTGCACGGCGAGCCGCTGCCCGGCTTCGTGGAGGCGCTGCGCGAGGCGGGCGCCGAGGTCGTCGGCGTGCCCGTCTACCGCTGGCTCCCGCCGGAGGACATCGGTCCCGTCGACCGGCTGCTGGACGCCACGGTCGCCCGCTCCCTGGACGCCGTCACCTTCACCAGCGCGCCCGCCGCCGCCGGACTGCTCGAACGCGCCCGCGACCGGGGCCTGCTGGAGCCGCTGCTGGAGGCGCTCCGCCACGACGTGCTGGCCGCCTGTGTGGGCCCGGTGACGGCGATGCCGCTGCTGGAGCACGGCATCCAGGCCGTGCGCCCGGAACGCTTCCGGCTCGGCCCGCTGGTGCAGCTGCTCTGCCGGGAACTCCCGGCCCGGGCCGGTGTGCTGCCGGTCGCGGGCCACCGGCTCGACATCCGGGGGCACGCCGCCCTGGTCGACGGCGAGCTGCGCGCCGTGCCGCCCGCGGGCATGGCGCTGCTGCGGGCGCTGGCCCGCCGCCCGGGCTGGGTGGTCTCCCGGGCCGAACTGCTGCGTGCGCTGCCGGGGGCGGGCCGCGACGAGCACGCCGTGGAGACGGCGATGGCACGGCTCCGTACGGCGCTGGGCACGCCCAAGCTGATCCAGACGGTGGTCAAGCGGGGCTACCGGCTGGCGCTGGACACCGCGTCCGACTCCAAGTACGCCGAGAACGAAGGCCCTTGACCCTCGGGCCGGGGCCCTCGGCCTTCGGGACGGCCCGGTGACGGAGGGCGGCCGCGTTCTAAGCTCGGGCCATGTCGCATCAGCAGCCACCCGCCGGTCCGCCGGACCACCACCAGGGGCAGGGATACGGCCAGGGCCACGTTCCGCCGGTCCCGCCCGCACCCGGGGCCGCGTCGCCGTATCCCGGCGGCCCCGCGCCGTATCCGCAGAGCCCGCCCGCCGGATACGGCCCCGTCCCCGGGCCGCCGCCGGGTTACCCGGAGCAGCCCGGTCATCCGGGGTACCCCGGCTACCCGGCTCAGCCGTACGCCCCCGTGCCCGTGACCATGCCCGGCGTGCTCCGCGCCGCCCAGGTGATCCTCTTCGTCGCCATGGGCCTGGCGGTCGTCGGCGTCGTGGTGGTCTCGTCGCTCCGGGGCGCCGAGGCCTCGGGCCGGATGATCGGCTCGGTCCTCCCCCTCATCGGCGCCTTCATCTGCGCGCTCCGCTTCAACAGCGGGGGCGGCGGAGTGCGGATCACCGCCATCGTCTTCACGTCGCTGATGATCCTGTTCGGTCTGGGACAGGCCGGGAACGGCGATCCGAGCGGTCTGGGCTGGGCGCTGTTCTTCGCCACCCCCGTGCTGGTGCTGCTCTGCCTGCGGCCCTCCAGCGCCTGGTTCGACCGCCCCCGGCAGTACGGCTGACGACCGTCCCGCGCCGGGGCGCGGCCGGCCCCGGCGCACCGGTCGCCCGTACCCGCCCCCGCTCCCGTACGGGGCTCCGGAGCGGCCGCGGCCCGCCGCCCGTCCGATGGGTCCCGTCGCACGCCTGTGCTTGAGGGCCCCGGGCGGGCACTCTGGGGGGAGGACATCCCCCCACTGTGCGCACGCGGCGCACGGCACGCTCCGAAGGAGTGACCGGACCATGGCGGCGGCGGCCTCCGGCGACCCGAGATTCGACACCGGCCGGCTCTGTCTCGATCTGGTGGCCACGGCCGCCGGGCCTCCGCGCGGACCGGGGGAGCGGGTGGAGCCGGCGGAGCTCCTCGACGGGCCCGAGCGGCTGGGGGTCTGGCTGGTCCGGTCCGGGCTGGTCCCGCCGGGCACCGCGCTCGCCGCCGACCACGACTGGCTCGACCGGTTCCGCGAGCTGCGCGAGCTCCTCCGCCGCCTGGTCCGCGCCCAGTTGGACGCCCAGTCGGACGGCGCTCCGGCGGACCCGGCCGGAACCCCCGGCCCCGGCCCCGCCCTCACCTCTTCCCTCGGTTCGGACCTGGACCGGCTGAACGCCCTCGCCGCCCCCGCGCCCTGCGTCATCCGCGCCGTACCCGGCCGGGACGGCACCCTCGTCCGTGCCCTCGCCGGGGGCCCCGGCTGCGCGGCACTCCTCTCCGATGTCGCGCGCGACGCCATACGGCTGCTCACCGACCCCGTGGCCCGGGGCCGGCTGCGCGAGTGCGAGGGCGACTCCTGCTCCCGGGTCTATCTCGACACCTCCCGGGGCCGCCGCCGGCGCTGGTGTTCCAGCGAGATCTGCGGAAACCGGGAGCGGGTCGCCCGCCACCGCCGCCGCTCGACGGCCCGGACGTCCCGGCCGTCCGCCGTGACCCGGTCCTCCTCCCCGCCGGCCGCCACCGCCACCGCCACCAACGCCACGGCATCCGGACAGAGTTGACCAACTCCCCCCGAAACGGCCGCGCTTCGGCGGGCATCCTGCCCGCGCCCGCCGCCGGCGAAAGTTTTTCCGCCGGGGTTTGAGCAGCCCCGCCGCGGCCTCCGTAACTGTGGGAGAAGCGCAGGCCGGACGGGGGCGGCCGGAGAAAGCGGAAGGCCCGCTCAGCGCTTCGGCGGAGAACTCCCGGGGGGAGAGACGTCACGTGCGCACCACAAGTCGCCAGGGGTTGCCGGGGAAAGCCGGGATCGCCGTGCTCGCGCCCAGGGCGACGGGGTGCGACGCGGAACGACAAGGACGGCTATGAAAGCGGCGACATTGGAAGCTCCTCGGACCACTGATCGGTCCCCCACGCAGGTGGTCCGAGGACTGGGCGGGGTCCCGTCGCAGACGAGGGCTGCGGGTCCCCGCCCGACCGACGGGCAGTTCGAGGCAGTTGGCGTAGGCATTTCCCCTGAACAAGCTCTCGACCGGGAGGTCCGGGTGCGCAAGGATGCGGCCGTGTCCCAAGATCGTCCTTCCAGGACCCGGCACCGCGCCGAGCGATCCCGCTCCGACGAGCCGGTGCCCGACGAAGAGCTGATGCGCGTCATCTACCGTGAGCACGCCGGCCCGTTGCTCGCGTATGTCCTCCGGCTGGTGGCGGGCGACCGCCACCGTGCCGAGGACGTCGTCCAGGAGACGCTGGTACGGGCCTGGAAGAATGTGCACCGCCTCAACCGGGCCACGGGTTCGGTGCGGCCCTGGCTGGTCACCGTGGCCAGGCGTATTGTCATCGACGGTCACCGGAGCCGGCAGGCCCGTCCGCAGGAGGTCGATCCGGCTCCTCTGGAAGTCATGCCCGCGGAGGACGAGATAGACAAGGCACTCTGGCTCATGACGCTCTCCGACGCTCTGGGCGACCTCAGCGACGCGCATCGCGAAGTACTTGTCGAGACCTACTTCAAGGGCCGTACCGTGAACGAGGCAGCCGAGACCCTCGGCATACCGAGCGGGACCGTGCGGTCCCGTGTCTTCTACGCGCTGCGCTCCATGAAGCTCGCACTCGAAGAACGAGGAGTTAGGGCATGACAGCGCCGCCCGAGCGCAATTCGGAGCACGAGGCCGTCGGCGCCTACGCCCTGGGCATTCTTGACCCGGGGGAAGCCGAGCGCTTCGAGCTGCACCTGGCGGGGTGCAACTACTGCGCCGCGCAGCTCGACGAGTTCATGGGGATCGAGCCGCTGCTCGCCCGGCTCGCCGAGACGCCGGCCGCCGTCCCCGACCCCGCCGTCCTGCACACCAAGCCGAGCCCCCAGGTCCTGCCGAAGCTGCTCGGCGAGGTCAACGCCCACCGCCGGAAGATCCGCCGGCGCGGCCGCTACATGCTCGCCGCGGCCGCGGCCCTCGTCCTCGGTGGTCCGCCGGTCGCGGTCTGGGCCACGGCGGGCGGTTCCGACGGCGGCTCCGGCAACCCGCCGGTGCAGGCCGCTTCGGCCGAGGCCGTCTGGCAGGCGATGGACACCAAGGTCTCCGGCACGGACCCGGGCAGCAAGGTCGCGGCCACGGTCGCGACCGCGCAGAAGCCGCACGGCACCAACGTCGTTCTGGAGCTGAAGAACGTCAAGGGCCCGGAGAAGTGCAGCCTGTTCGTGATCTCCAAGAACGGCAACGAGGAGGTCGTCAGCTCCTGGTCGGTGCCGAAGTGGGGTTACGGCATCCCGGACAGCCCCGACCCCAAGGGGAAGGACCCGCTCTACGTCTACGGCGGTTCCGCCATGTCCACGAACGAGATCGATCACTTCGAGGTCCGCACCTTCGACGGGGAACGGCTGGTCACGGTCAAGAACTGACCGGCCTCCCCGCGCCACCCCCCACACCCGCCCCACCCCCCACACCCCGCCCCCCGTTTCCCACGGCCCCCCAGCCGTTCCCCTCCCGCTCCCGCCCGGCTCCCGGCGTCCCCCGCCGCCCTCCCCGTCCGCACCCGCGCGGACCACTCGGAGATCCAGGTGCGCGGAGCACCCCCTTCGCGTACGGTTGACGGCTGCCCAGCACGTCAGAAGGGGGCCCGGGTGGCCGCGCACGAAGCCACGGTCGATTCGGTACGGGACCGCGAGACCGGTGTCGAACAGGATCACCTCGACCAGGTGTACCGAAGGCTGGAAGAGAAGATCCACGAAGCCGAGTTCCTGATGGCCGACGCCGCCCGCCGCGGCCAGGTCGGCACCCCCGGCGCACTGGCCGAACGGGACGCCCAGGTCTTCCGCGCCGGCCTCCATCTCAACCGGCTCAACAGCGAGTTCGAGGACTTCCTCTTCGGCCGCATCGACCTGCTGGAGGGCAAGGACGGGGAACGCGGCCCGGACGGCGCCTTCACCTCCGTCGCACCCGCCGACGGCGCCGTGCGCACCGGCGAGGACGGCCGGACGTACGCCGAGATCGCCGAGACCCTCCACATCGGCCGGATCGGCGTCCTGGACGCCGACTACACCCCGCTCGTCATCGACTGGCGGGCCCCCGCGGCCGCCCCCTTCTACCGGGCCACGCCCGTGGACCCGGGCCGGGTGGTGCGCCGCCGGGTGATCCGCAGCAAGGGGCGCAGGGTGCTCGGCGTCGAGGACGACCTGCTCCGCCCGGAGATGACCGCGACCCTCGGCGGCGAGGAGCTGGCGGTGGTGGGCGACGGCGCGCTGATGGCCGCCCTGGGACGGGCCCGCAGCCACACCATGCGGGACATCGTCTCCTCGATCCAGGCCGAGCAGGACAAGGTCATCCGGGCGCCCGCCGCCTCCGTCACCGAGGTCGGCGGCGGTCCCGGCACCGGCAAGACGGCCGTCGCGCTGCACCGCGCCGCGTACCTGCTCTACCAGGACCGCAGACGCTACGCCGGCGGCATCCTCGTGGTCAGCCCCACCCCGCTGCTGGTCGCCTACACCGAGGGCGTGCTGCCGTCGCTGGGCGAGGAGGGCCAGGTGGCGATCCGCGCGCTGGGCTCCCTGGTCGACGGGGCCGAGGCCACGGTCTACGACGAACCGGCCGTCGCCCGCGTCAAGGGCTCGGCGCGGATGCAGGCCGTGCTCCGCCGCGCGGCCCGCGGCGCCCTGGAACCGGCCCGCCCGGATTCGACCCCCGGCGGCCGCGGGGGCCGCCCCGGCGGCCAGCTGTCGTTCGACGACCCGGAGGCCGGACCGGACGGCGCGGAACCCGCGGAACCCGCGGGCGCGGCGGCCGGCCGGCTGCGCGTCGTCGCCTTCGGGGCCCGCGTCGAACTGGGCCCGCAGGAGCTGCGGGAGATCCGGCGCACCGCCCTCGGCGCCACCACCCCCGTGAACCTGCTCCGCCCGCGCGCCCGCCGGCTGCTGCTGGACGCGCTGTGGGCGAAGTCCGGCGCCGCCGGGCGGCACAGCGGCGACCCGGCGCTGGCGGCCGAGGCCCGCGAGGCGTTCGACGAGGACATCTCCGGCGAGCCGGAGTTCCACGCCTTTCTCGGCGCCTGGTGGCCCGAGCTCACCCCGCGCGGTGTGCTGGCCGCGATGGCCGACGAGCGGCGGCTGGGCCGCTGGGCCCGGCGCGTCCTCCAGCCCGGCGAGGTCCGGCGGCTGGCCCGCTCGCTCAAGCGGCTGGGCCCGGACGGCCGGGGCCCCCTCTCCGTCCACGACGTGGCCCTCCTGGACGAGCTGCAAACGCTGCTGGGCACCCCGTCCCGGCCGCGGAAACGCGAGCTGGACCCGCTGGAGCAGCTCACCGGCCTGGAGGAGGTCACCACCTTCGCCGACCGCTCCGCCCGCCGCCGCTCGGACCGGGCCGTGGAGGAGCGTGCCGAGTACGCGCACGTCATCGTCGACGAGGCGCAGGACCTCACGCCCATGCAGTGGCGCATGGTGGGCCGCCGCGGCCGGCACGCCACCTGGACGGTCGTCGGCGACCCGGCGCAGTCCTCCTGGTCCGACCCGGAGGAGGCGGCCGGGGCGCGGGACGAGGCGCTGGGCAGCCGGCCGCGCCGGCGGTTCACGCTCACCGTCAACTACCGCAATCCGGCGGAGGTCGCCGAGGTGGCGGCGAAGGTGCTGGCGCTGGCGATGCCGGGCATGGAGCCCCCGGAGGCGGTCCGCTCCACCGGTCTCGTACCGCGTTTCGCCGTGGCGGGCGGTGATCTGGGCGCCGCCGTCCGTGCGGAGGCGCGGCGGCTGCTGGCGGAGGTGGAGGGCACGGTCGGTGTCGTCGTCGCCATGGACCGCCGCGAGGAGGCCAGGGCCTGGCTGGCCGGGCTGGGCGAGCGGGTGGTGGCGCTGGGCAGCCTGGAGGCGAAGGGGCTGGAGTACGACGCGACGCTGGTGGTCTCGCCGGCCGGGATCGCCGACGAGTCCCCGGCCGGGCTGCGGGTGCTGTACGTGGCCCTGACCCGGGCCACCCAGCGGCTCACGGTGCTCTCGGCGGAGCGGGACGCTCCGGACGCGGACGGGGTCCCCGACCTGCTGCGGGAGTGACCGGGAGTGACGCGGCGGCCCCGGGGAGGGGGCGCGGGCGGGCGGTGCCGGAGTGCCGCCCGGCGGCCGGGGAGCGGTCCGGAAAAAGCCGTGGCCGGAGGGAATGGCCCGAGCCGGGGGGAGTGTTACCTTGGATGTGGCACCGGCTCGATCCAAGCCCCCGGGCCCAACCATAGTCGCTTCGAGCGACCACTTGCCGCGAGGCGAGCATGGCGGGCCGGTGTCGCACACTTCCGTTCGCAGGGCGTCTCTCCTCCCCGGAGAGGCGCCCTTCGGCGTCCCCGGCGGAAGGACCGGGCACGGTTCTCCGGCACGGGCCTCCCGGCGGGTGCGGTGCCGGCCACGGACCCCGCGCCGACCACATCGTGGAATAATCATTCCAATCCCGTCCTCCAGTTACCGTCTACCGATCGGTAAATGGCACGATCGGGCAGCGCGCCCCCGGCCTCCCGCCCTTCTCCGGCGCGCCAGGCGAAACCGGAACAGCAGAGGAAGTCCGCCATGGCAACGGCGCCCAGCGTCTCCTACTCGATGACGGTCCGGCTGGAGGTTCCCGCGAGCGGGAGCGCCGTCGGCCGGCTCACCACCGCCGTGGAGTCCCACGGTGGATCGGTGATCGGCCTGGACGTCACGGCCTCCGGCCACGAGATGCTGCGCATCGACGTCACCATCGGCGCGACCTCCACGGACCACGCCCAGGAGATCGTCGAGCAGCTCCGGCAGATCGAGGGCGTCACCCTCGGCAAGGTCTCCGACCGTACGTTCCTGATGCACCTCGGCGGCAAGATCGAGATGTCGTCGAAGCACCCCATTCGCAACCGCGACGACCTGTCGATGATCTACACCCCGGGTGTGGCCCGGGTCTGCACGGCCATCGCCGAGAACCCCGAGGACGCCCGCCGCCTCACCAGCAAGCGCAACAGCATCGCCGTCGTCACCGACGGCTCCGCCGTCCTCGGCCTCGGCAACATCGGCCCGATGGCGGCCCTCCCCGTCATGGAGGGCAAAGCGGCCCTCTTCAAGCGCTTCGCGGGCATCGACGCCTGGCCGCTCTGCCTGGACACGCAGGACACCGACACCATCGTCGAGGTCGTCAAGGCCATCGCCCCCGGCTTCGCGGGCATCAACCTGGAGGACATCTCCGCCCCCCGCTGCTTCGAGATCGAGGCCCGGCTCCGCGAGGCCCTGGACATCCCCGTCTTCCACGACGACCAGCACGGCACCGCCATCGTCGTCCTCGCCGCCCTCACCAACGCCCTGCGCGTGGTGGGGAAGCGGATGGGCGACGTCCGGGTGGTGATGTCCGGTGCGGGCGCGGCCGGCACGGCCATCCTCAAGCTGCTCCTCGCCGCCGGTGTGAAGCACGCGGTGGTCGCCGACATCCACGGCGTCGTCCACGCGGGCCGCGAGGACCTGGTCGACGTCGACCCGGACTCCCCGCTCTGCTGGGTCGCGAACAACACCAACCCGGAGGGCGTCACCGGCACCCTGCGGGAGGCGGTCCGCGGCGCGGACGTCTTCATCGGCGTCTCCGCCCCCAACGTGCTGACGGGCGAGGACGTGGCCGCGATGGCCGACGGCGCGATCGTGTTCGCGCTCGCCAACCCCGACCCGGAGGTGGACCCGGCGGTCGCCCGCCGGACCGCTGCCGTGGTCGCCACCGGCCGCAGCGACTTCCCCAACCAGATCAACAACGTGCTGGTCTTCCCGGGTGTCTTCCGCGGCCTCCTGGACGCCCAGTCGCACCGGGTGGACACGGACATGCTGCTGGCCGCCGCGGGAGCCCTCGCCGACGTGGTCGCCGAGGACGAGCTCAACGCGAACTACATCATCCCCAGCGTCTTCAACGACCGGGTCGCCGGCGCCGTCGCGGGAGCCGTCAGCCATGCCGCCAGGACCGTGGGAGCGGCCGGGGTGACTGTGACAGGTGCCACGAAGGGCTAGGGGGCGGCGCGTCGCGGAGCCCCCGGCTCGTACGGCATGCATAGGGTGACGGGCAGCCAAAACTGCCGCAAACGCCCCGAAGCGGCCCTGCCGCGCGCCTCCGGGGCGGAACGCGGAGCACCACCACGGTGGAGCGCCGGCGCTCTCCGTGCGACTTCGCAGGGCGCCGGATTGGCTTTAACGCCGCAGGTACGGGCAGGATGCGTAACCGGGCGCGAGGGTCTGCCAGCAGACCCGGGTCCGGGGACTGTCCGAGGGCCCTGGCAGCATCGGCTTCGATCTCACGCCTCATTGGCACGTAGAACACGGGAGTACATATGAACCGCA
Organism: Streptomyces xinghaiensis S187; assembly: GCF_000220705.2. GTDB lineage: Bacteria > Actinomycetota > Actinomycetes > Streptomycetales > Streptomycetaceae > Streptomyces > Streptomyces xinghaiensis. The sequence goes on from NZ_CP023202.1 coordinate 4,510,477, forward strand.
GTGAGCTGGTGGCCGCTCTGTCCGAGCGCGCCGAGGTGACCCGCAAGGACGCGGACGCCGTCCTCGCCGCGCTCGCCGAGACCGTCGGCGAGGTCGTGGCCAAGGGCGACGAGAAGGTCACCATCCCCGGCTTCCTGACCTTCGAGCGCACCCACCGTGCCGCTCGCACCGCACGCAACCCGCAGACCGGCGACCCGATCGAGATTCCGGCCGGCTACAGCGTGAAGGTCTCCGCCGGTTCCAAGCTCAAGGAAGCCGCCAAGGGCAAGTAAGGACGGCAGCACGGAGGGCGGCCACCCCGGGAGGGGGAGGCCGCCCTTCGCCATGTCCGGAGCGCCCTCCGGGCCCGGGGAGGGCGGGGGGCGGTGCCGGGGGTGTCCGCGGGGTTCAGTGTTTGCGGGCGCCGTTGGGGAGCTCGACGTCCGCGCCCAGCGCCCGCAGCTTCTCCATGCTGTGTCGTCCGGGGGGCGACCCCCGGGCCCCCAGGGAGGGCGGTGCCGGGGGTGTTCCGGGGTTCAGTGTTTGCGGGCGCCGTTGGGGAGCTCGACGTCCGCGCCCAGCGCCCGCAGCTTCTCCATGAAGTTCTCGTAGCCGCGGTTGATCAGGTCGATGCCGTGCACCCGGGAGGTGCCCTGCGCCGCCAGGGCCGCGATGAGATACGAGAAGCCGCCCCGGAGGTCCGGGATGACCAGGTCGGAGCCCTGCAGTTTGGTCGGGCCGGAGACGACCGCCGAGTGCAGGAAGTTCCGCTGGCCGAACCGGCAGGCGGAGCCGCCCAGGCACTCCCGGTAGAGCTGGATGTGGGCGCCCATCTGGTTCAGCGCCGAGGTGAAGCCCAGCCGCGACTCGTAGACCGTCTCGTGGACGATGGAGAGGCCGGAGGCCTGCGTCAGCGCGACGACCAGCGGCTGCTGCCAGTCGGTCTGGAAGCCGGGGTGCACGTCCGTCTCCAGGGCGATGGCGTTGAGCGGCCCGCCCGGGTGCCAGAAGCGGATGCCCTCGTCGTCGATCTCGAAGGCGCCGCCGACCTTCCGGTAGGTGTTGAGGAAGGTCATCATCGAGCGCTGCTGGGCGCCGCGCACGTAGATGTTGCCGTCGGTGGCCAGGGCCGCGCTCGCCCAGGAGGCCGCCTCCAGGCGGTCCGGGAGCGCCGCGTGGTTGTAGCCGCCGAGCTTGTCGACACCGGTGATCCGGATCGTCCGGTCGGTGTCCATGGAGATGATGGCGCCCATCTTCTGCAGGACGCAGATGAGGTCCTCGATCTCCGGCTCCACCGCGGCGTTCGACAGTTCGGTGACGCCCTCGGCCAGCACGGCCGTCAGCAGGACCTGCTCCGTCGAGCCGACGGACGGGTAGGGCAGCCGGATCTTGGTGCCGCGCAGCCGCTGCGGGGCCTCCAGATACTGGCCGTCCGCGCGCTTCTCGATCGTCGCGCCGAACTGCCGCAGCACCTGGAAGTGGAAGTCCACCGGCCGGCCGCCGATGTCGCAGCCGCCCAGGCCGGGGATGAAGGCGTGGCCGAGCCGGTGCAGCAGCGGGCCGCAGAAGAGGATCGGGATGCGCGAGGAGCCCGCGTGGGCGTCGATGTCGGCGACGTTGGCGCTCTCGACGTGGGACGGGTCGAGGATCAGCTCGCCGGCCTCGCCGGGGCGGACGGTGACACCGTGCAGCTGGAGCAGCCCCCGCACCACTCTGACGTCACGGATGTCCGGGACGTTGCGGAGCCGGCTGGGTTCGCTGCCGAGCAGTGCGGCGACCATGGCCTTGGGCACGAGATTCTTCGCGCCGCGGACACGGATCTCGCCCTCCAGCGGGGTTCCGCCGTGGACAAGCAGGACATCGTCGGTGCCGGTCATGGATCTCGCGTTCCTGGAGTGGGACTGGGACCAAACCCACATGGTAAGCGCCGTCAGGACCCCCGCCGTAGGGCCGGGAGGGGTAGTGCCAGGTCGTCCGCAGGTCATGGGTTCGTCACAACACGTACCGTGCGTCTACCACGTCTCAGTGTCACGAAACGGGCCGGAGACGGGCCCGCGATCCCCGGGCGGGGGCGCGCCCCCGCTGCCGCCGTACGCCCCCGCGGAACCCCGCCCCCGTCGCATTGTGGACTCCCCGAGGGGCCCCTCCGTGCGGGATCATGTCGGCATGACGGAGGTGTCCTCGCTCACCGGGCGGCTGCTGGTCGCGACGCCGGCACTGGCCGACCCCAACTTCGACCGTGCGGTGGTGCTGCTCCTCGACCACGACGAGGAGGGCTCGCTCGGCGTGGTCCTCAACCGGCCGACCCCGGTCGACGTCGTCGACATCCTGGAGAACTGGGCGGATCTGGCCGGTGAACCCGGCGTCGTCTTCCAGGGCGGTCCGGTCTCGCTCGACTCCGCGCTCGGCGTCGCCGTGGTGCCCGGCGAGAGCGCGTCGGCGGTCGGCGGCGGGCCGCTGGGCTGGCGGCGGGTGCACGGCGCGATCGGCCTCGTCGACCTGGAGACCCCGCCCGAACTGCTGGCCGCGGCCGTGGGCAGCCTGCGGATCTTCGCCGGATACGCCGGCTGGGGACCGGGCCAGCTGGAGGACGAACTGGCCGAGGGCGCCTGGTACGTCGTGGAGTCCGAACCGGGTGACGTCTCCTCGCCCGCCCCCGAGCGGCTGTGGCGCTCGGTGCTGCGCCGGCAGCGCAGCGGCCTGGCGATGGTCGCCACCTACCCCGACGACCCGACCCTCAACTGACGGCGCGGTCCGTGCCCGTGACCGCCGGGGCCGCGCGGCCGCTCGCGGGGCGGGACGGTGCGGGGCGCGGCCGGTCCCCGCACCGGTCCCGCCGGGCCCGCGCGCCGTTTCCCCGGGGGCGTGCGGCCGCCGTTTTTCCCGGCGTCGGGCATGGGGCTCTCCGCCCCGCCCCAGTACCCTGGGGACCCATGAGCACTCTTGAGCCCGAGCGCGGGACAGGGACCGGCACCCTTGTAGAGCCGACACCCCAGGTGTCGAACGGCGACGGCGACCACGAGCGCTTCGCCCATTACGTCCAGAAGGACAAGATCATGGCGAGCGCGCTCGACGGCACCCCCGTCGTGGCGCTCTGCGGCAAGGTCTGGGTCCCCGGCCGTGATCCGAAGAAGTACCCGGTCTGCCCCATGTGCAAGGAGATCTACGAATCCATGGGCGCGGGCGGCGACAAGGGCAAGGGCGGCAAGGGCGACGGCAAGTAGCCGGCCCACCGCCACCACTGATGCTCCCGCGGCCCGGCGGGCGTGCCTCGCGCGCGCCCGCCGGGCCGCACGCGCGTCCGCGGGCGGGCGGGACAGCACGGACAGCACCGGACAGCACGGGACAGCACGGGACAGCACGGAGTGCCCCGGCGCGGCCCGCTCGCTTGCCCGCCGAGGGTCCCCGCCGGCCCCTCGGACGTCCGATCGACCGGCTGCCCCGATCGTGTGAGCCGCGGGCGAGACGCGAACGTGAGCGGAACGCTCTGGAACGGTTGATCCGATCAAGGCGTTGGCACCGTAAGGTTCCGCGATAAGTGGTAAACCACTCGCGCGGGTGACAGCTCCTGCACGCGGGCCGAGGCCTGCCGGAGGCGGGAACCGACCCTTCGCCGCCCCTCGCGCAGCGGGGCCGCGAAGATGTGCCAGAGTTGCCACGTCCGGGCTGTGAGCACGTACCGTACGGCGGAACAGGCGGGACACCGGGAAGGGGCAGCTGGGTTGACCACGCACGCACCGCAGGCGGCGCGAACGGTGATGCTGCCGTCCTCGCTCGACGAGGCCGTGGCGGCGCTCTCCGCCCTGCCGGCCGCCGTGCCCGTCGCGGGCGGCACGGACCTCATGGCCTCGGTCAACTCCGGCCTGCTGCGCCCCGCGGCACTCGTCGGCCTCGGCCGGATCAACGAGACCCGCGGCTGGCAGTACCAGGACGGCCACGCCCTGCTCGGCGCCGGACTCACCCACGCCCGCATGGGCCGCCCCGACTTCGCCGCCCTCATCCCCGCCCTCGCCGCCGCCGCGCGCGCCGCCGGCCCGCCGCAGATCCGCAACGCCGGCACCCTCGGCGGCAACATCGTCACCGCCGCGCCCACCGGCGACTCCCTGCCCGTGCTGGCGGCCCTGGAGGCCACCCTGATCATCGCCGGGCCGGAGCACGCCCGCCGCGAGATCCCGGTCAGCCATCTCCTCGCGGGCATGGAGATGCTCCGCCCCGGCGAACTCGTCGGCTGGGTGCGGGTTCCGCTGCTGCACGCCCCGCAGACCTTCCTCAAGGCCACCGGCCGCACCGGCCCCGGCCGGGCCACCGCCTCCGTCGCCCTCGTCCTCGACCCCGCCCGCCGCAGCGTCCGCTGCGCCGTCGGCGCCGTCGCGCCCATGCCGCTGCGGCCGCTGGAGGCCGAACGCTGGGTGGCCGGGCTCATCGACTGGGACGGCGAGCGCGGTCTCGCCCCCGAGGCCTGCGCGGCCTTCGGCGAGTACGTCGCGGGCGCCTGCATCCCGGACCCCGCACCGGGTGAGGACGGTTCCGAGCCGCCCGCCCTGCCGCCGGCCGTCCTGCATCTGCGGCGTACGGTGGCCGCACTGGCCCGCCGAGCTCTGGGGAGGGCGCTCGCATGACCAACGACCAGCCGCAGCACCCGCAGGGGCCGTACTCCGACGAGGAGGAGCGGCCGGCGGGAGGCTGGCGGCCGACCGCGCAGAGCGGCGAGTACGACTCCGAGGCCACGGCCTTCGTCCAGCTCCCCGAGGGACTGCTCGACCCGTCCGCCGGCCGCGAGCCGCTGGCGGCGCCCGGCCAGGGCTACGCGCCGCCGCCCCTGGAGTCCGCGTACGGCGAGCCGCCGGAGGGCGGCCAGTGGACGATGCCGTACACCGATCCGGGCGGCGGGCAGCCGTACCCGTGGCAGCAGCCCCACCAGCAGGCACAGGAGCAGGCACAGCAGCAGGGCTTCGGGCAGGAGCACGGGCAGGGCCACGCTCAGGGTTATGAGCCGGGCCACGACCAGGGCGGCCAGGGGCAGGGCCGGGAGACCGGCCGGCCCGGGGAGACCGCGGGTCAGGGCGGCGAGCAGCACACCGGCGCCTGGAGGGTGCCGCCCGCGGCCGACGACGCCCCCGACGAGTCCGGGGAGTACCTGGTCGGCGGTGCCGCCGCGCCCGCGCCCGGACCGTGGAGCGCCACCGGCGCCGCCGCGGGCGACCGGTGGGACCGGGGCGGGGCCCCCGGCGGGCAGGACGGGCCCGGTACCGGCGTCCAGCCGGTCCGGGACGGCGGCCCGCGGCACCCGCAGCAGTGGGGCGGGGCGCCGGGCGGGCCGCAGGCGCCCGCCCACGGGCACGACCGGCCCGGCAACGCCCCGGCACCGGGCGACACCTGGTCCGACGCCTGGGAACGGCCCGCACCCGCGGGCGCCCCCGGCCCCGCCCGGGACACCGACGGCGCCTGGGGAACCCCCGGTGGCGGTACGGCCGGCGACGCCGGGGAGGGCCCCGGGGCGGACGCGCCCGGAGCGGCCCGGCCCGAGGAGTGGTCCGCGCCCGGCGCGCAGCAGGCCGGCCCGGCGGACGGCCCCGGCCCGTACGGCGGCGACGGCCGTGACGTCCGCGCGGACGCCGGTACGGCTCCCGGCACCACCGCCTCTTCCGGTGCCGGGGAGAACGCCCCGCAAGCCCCTTCCGGCGACTGGCGCCCCGGAGCCGCGGACGGCACCCCGGCCGGCGGGAACGGCGCGGACCGCACCGGCAGCGTCCCCGGACACGGCGAAGGTCCCCGGGACGGGGAGCAGACGCCCGGAGAGCGGCCCGCGGCCGGGCACCCCTCCGGCGGGGACGGCTCCGACGGCGGCACCGGCACCGCGCCGGACGGTTCCGGCGGCCCGGCCGGGTCCGAGGAGCGGGACGGGCCCGACGCGCCCCCCGAGATCATCCTCGACGCGCACAGCGAACACCCGTACGCCTCCTACGTCCTGCGGGTCAACGGCATGGACCGCCCCGTCACCGACGCCTGGATCGGCGAGTCCCTGCTCTACGTCCTGCGGGAGCGGCTGGGCCTGGCGGGCGCCAAGGACGGCTGCTCGCAGGGCGAGTGCGGCGCCTGCTCCGTCCAGGTCGACGGCCGGCTCGTCGCCTCCTGCCTGGTGCCGGCCGCGACCACCGCCGGCTCGGAGGTCCGTACCGTCGAAGGGCTGGCCGCGGAGGGCACCCCCTCCGACGTCCAGCGGGCGCTCGTCGCCAACGGCGCCGTGCAGTGCGGCTTCTGCGTGCCCGGCCTGGCGATGACCGTGCACGACCTGCTGGAGGGCAACCACGCCCCGTCCGAGCTGGAGACCCGCCAGGCGCTCTGCGGCAACCTCTGCCGCTGCTCCGGCTACCGGGGCGTGCTCAACGCGGTCCGCGAGGTCGTCACCTCCCGCGCGGAGTCGGCGGACGCCGCGGCGCAGTCGGCGGCCGACGCCGAAGCCGCGGCGGCGGACGCGGAGGCACGGGCCGCCGGGGGAACCGCCCCGGAGCAGGCCGCCGGAGGGTATCCCCAGGACGCCTACCCGGGGCCGTCGTACGAGGCGCAGCCCTACGCCGGACAGCCCTACGACGAGCAGGCACCCGGCCCGGGCGGCCACGGCCACGCTGACTACGGCAACGGCCACGGTGACTACGGCAACGGCACCGGCCACGTCCCCGCGCAGGCCACGCACGACGCCCCCCGCATCCCGCATCAGCCGGGCCCGTCCGGCAACGGCACCCCCCCGCCCGGAGGCCTCGCGTGAACCCCCCGCGCGCCACCCCCCGTTCCCCCCTCCCCGCGCCCGTGCCCGCCCCCGGGCCCGTCCGCGTCCCCCACCTCCCCACTCCTCCCTGCGGCAGCGGAAAGGCAGCGTGAGATGACCGGTCCCGACGCGGCCACCGCGAACCCGGCGGGCCTGACCGCACCCGCCGGCGGCGACGGCTCCCCGCCGCACGCCGAGGAGCCGGCACCGCACGGCCTCGGCTCCTCCCTGCCGCCCCACGACGCCTTCCCGAAGACCGCCGGCACCTTCCCGTACGCGGCCGACCTGTGGGCCGAGGGCCTGCTGTGGGCCGCCGTGCTGCGCTCGCCGCACCCGCACGCCAAGATCCTCTCCATCGACACCTCCGGCGCCACCGAGATGCCCGGCGTGCAGGCCGTCATCACGCACGAGGACGTCCCCGGCGACGCCAACCAGGGCCGCAAGGTGGCCGACCGGCCCGTCTTCGCCAAGGACCTGGTCCGCCACCACGGCGAGCCGATCGCCGCCATCGCCGCCGACCACCCGGACACCGCCCGGCTGGCGGCCGCCGCGATCGCCGTCGAGTACGAGGTGCTCGAACCGGTCACCGACCCCGAGAAGGCGTTCGAGGCCGAACCGCTCCACCCCGACGGCAACCTCATCCGCCACATCCCGCTGCGGTACGGCGACCCGGAGATCGCCGGCGAGGTGATCGTCGAGGGCCTGTACCGGATCGGCCGCCAGGACCCGGCGCCCATCGGCGCGGAAGCCGGACTGGCCGTGCCCCGCCCCGACGGCGGCGTCGAGATCTACACCGCCTCCACCGACCCGCACGCCGACCGCGACCTGGCCGCCGCCTGCTTCGGTCTCCCTCCGGAACAGGTCAAGGTCGTCGTCACCGGCGTGCCCGGCGCGATGGGCGACCGCGAGGACCCGGGGGTGCAGCTGCCGCTCGGGCTGCTGGCGCTGCGCACCGGGCGCCCGGTGAAGATCGCCGTCAACCGCGAGGAGTCCTTCCTCGGCCACGCCCACCGCCACCCCACCCTGCTCCGCTACCGCCACCACGCCGACTCCGAGGGCCGGCTGGTCAAGGTCGAGGCGCAGATCCTGCTGGACGCGGGCGCGTACGCCGAGGCCTCCTCGGAGTCGCTGGCCGCCGCGGTCGCGTTCGCCTGCGGCCCGTACGTCGTGCCGCACGCCTTCGTCGAGGGCTGGGCGGTGCGCACCAACAACCCGCCGTCCGGCCATGTCCGGGGCGAGGGCGCGCTGCAGGTGTGCGCCGCGTACGAGGGCCAGATGGACAAGCTCGCGGCCAAGCTGGGCCTGGACCCGGCCGAGCTGCGGATGCGCAATGTGATGGCCACCGGCGACCTGCTGCCCACCGGCCAGACGGTGACCTGCCCGGCCCCAGTGGCCGAACTCCTCCAGGCCGTGCGGGACGCGCCGCTGCCCGCGCTCCCCAAGGACACCCCGGAGGAGGACTGGCTGCTGCCCGGCGGCCCCGAGGGGGCCGGCGAGCCGGGCGCGGTCCGGCGCGGCGTCGGCTACGCGCTGGGCATGGTGCACGTCCTGGGCGCGGAGGGGACGGACGAGGTGTCCACCGCCACGGTCCGGGTCAACGACGGGGTGGCCACGGTCGTCTGCGCGGCGGTCGAGACCGGCCAGGGCTTCTCGACGCTGGCCCGCCAGATCGTGCAGGAGACGCTCGGCGTGGAGGACGTGCACGTCGCCTCCGTCGACACCGACCAGCCGCCGGCCGGCCCGGCCGCGCACGGCCGCCACACCTGGGTCTCGGGCGGGGCGGTGGAGCGCGCGGCGAAGATGGTCCGCACCCAGCTGCTGCAGCCGCTCGCGCACAAGTTCGGGATGTCCACGGAACTGCTGTCCATCGCGGACGGCAAGATCACCTCGTACGACGGGGTGCTGAGCACGACCGTCGCGGAGACCCTGGACGGCAAGGAGCTGTGGGCGACCGCCCAGTGCCGCCCGCACCCGACCGAACCGCTGGACGAGACGGGCCAGGGCGACGCCTTCGTGGGGCTGGTCTTCTGCGCCGTCCGCGCGGTGGTCGACGTCGACATCGAGCTGGGCTCGGTACGGGTCGTGGAGATGGCCGTGGCGCAGGACGTCGGCCGGGTGCTCAACCCGCGCCAGCTGGCGGCCCGGATCGAGGCCGGGGTCACCCAGGGCGTGGGGGCGGCGCTGACGGAGAACCTGCGCACGTCGAAGGGCGTCGTCCGGCGCCCCAACTTCACCGGGTACCCGCTGCCGACCGCGCTGGACGTCCCGGACATCCGCATCGTCAAGCTGGTCGAGGAGCGGGACGTGGTGGCGCCGTTCGGCGCCAAGGCGGCCAGCGCGGTGCCGGTGGTGACGTCCCCGGCGGCGGTGGCCTCGGCGGTACGGGCGGCGACGGGCCGCCCCGTCAACCGCCTCCCGATCCGCCCGCAGGCGGCGGTCGCGGTGCCGGGCCGGCACTGAAGCCCCGCGGGCGGGGGCGCGGACGGCCGCGTCCCGCTCTCCCCTCCCGGCCGGGCGCGGTGGGCCGGCGTGCGTGCCGTGGGGCGGCTCCGCCGGGTGCCGGTCATCCGGTGCCGGACCGGCTCCCGGACAGGAAGTCCTCGACGAGGGCGCGGAGTTCATCCGGTTCGTCGAGCCACGGGTAGTGGCCGGAATCCTTCAGGACGTGGGTCCGGGCCCGGGGGAAGGACTCGGCCACCAGTTCGCCGGACCGCAGGCCCGTCACCGCGTCCAGGGCACCGGTGACCACCAGCACCGGGAAGCCGGTCTCTCCCAGGCGTACCAGGATCGCCTTCCGGGCCGGTTCGCCCACGCCCTGCCAGAAGCCCGCGCGGGGAACCGGGTTGAGCTGCCCCGGCTCCGTGGCGGCGTGGGCGCGCCGCGGCTCGTCCCAGTGGGCGTACGCCATCGGCGCGGCCCGGAGCAGCAGGTCCCGTACCTCGTCGAAGTCCGCCACCCGCGCGAGCCGTTCGATGGCGGCCGCCGCGTCCGGCCACCACGGTTCGCCGCGCCGGGACTCGAAGATCTCCCGGGCGTCGTCCGGGAGTTCGCCCTGGAGCCGGGCGCCGGGGCAGAGCAGGACGAGCCGGCTCAGCCGGTCGGGGTGCGCGGCCGCGTAGGCCTGGGCGGTCGCCGTGCCCGCGTCGTGCGCGAGCAGCGCGAACCGTTCCAGACCGAGGTGTTCGCGCAGCGACTCCAGGTCCTCGGCGAGGGCCGGGAAGGCGTAGGCGGACGGGTCGGCCGCGGTGGGGGAGTCCCCGGTGCCGCGCGCGTCGGGGAGGACGAGCGGGCGGTGGGCGTCGAGACCGCCGAGGTTCCCCAGGTACGCGGCGTCGCGCGCGGGGCCTCCCGCGAGGCAGAGCAGGGGCGGGGTCGACGCGCCGTCGCGGCTGTCCAGGACGCGGTAGGCGAGCTCGGTGTCGTCGTACGAGCGGTAGCGGGGCATGCCTTGCGGGTGCCCCGCGACCGGCCGCACACCCCTCGGGGGACGCGGGACCACCCGCGAGGACGACCGGGTGCCCGGCGGCCCGCCCGGCCTGCCCGCTCGGCTCCGGCCCGGGCCAACCGCCCGGCCCCTCCCGCCCGGGCTGCCGACCCGGCCCGCACCGCCGGACCCGCCCCGCACCGAGGAGGGCGCCGGTTCCGGTCCGTGCACGAGGCCGTCCCCGCTCCGGTCCCTCCCCGGGCGCCGGGCCGTCGGGCGTCCGTCCTAGGACGGACGGCCGAGTGCACGACCGACTTTGGACAGGAGCCAGTGTCGGTTGAGCCCCTTACGCTGACGCCATGACCGTTCCGGATCCCGGTGACGGCGCCGACACCGCTGGCGCCGTCGATGCCCCCCTCGGCCCCGCCGCCCCCGCCACCCCGTCCGCCGCCCGGCGCGCCACCCCGTCCGCCCCCACGCGGGCGAGGACGGCCACGGCCGGCGGGGCCGGCGCCACGGGAACCGGCGTGACCGGGCCGCCTCCCCCGTCCCCGCCCGCCGGACGCGGCAGACGAGACGCGGGCCCGGGCAAGGGCAGGGGGCCGGGGACGGCCGGGCCGGAGCGGGAGACGATCTGGCGGCGGCCCTTCCGCGGGCTCACCCTCGGCATCATCTCCGTGGTCTCCCTCATCGCCTTCGAGGCGAGCGCCGTGCACACCGCCATGCCCGCGGCGGCCCACGCGCTGGACGGCATCCCGCTCTACGCCTACGCCTTCTCCGGCTACTTCACCGCCAGCCTCTTCGCCATGGCCCTCTCCGGCGAGTGGTGCGACCGCAAGGGTCCGCTCGTGCCGCTGTTCACCGGAGTGGCCGCGTTCGGCGGCGGCCTGGTGATCTCCGGGGCGGCGCGGGACATGTGGACGTTCGTCGGCGGGCGGGCCGTGCAGGGCATCGGCGGCGGACTGGTGATCGTCGCGCTGTACGTGGTCGTCGGCCGGGCGTACCCGGAGCGGCTGCGCCCGGCCGTGATGGCGTCGTTCTCCGCCGCCTGGGTGCTGCCCGTGATCGTCGGACCGCTGGTGGCCGGCACGGTGACCGAGGGCCTGGGCTGGCGCTGGGTGTTCCTGGCGATCCCCGTGCTCGTCCTGCTGCCGCTCACGGTGATGCTGCCCGCCCTGCGGAGGCTGCCGGAGAACGGCGGCCGTACCGCCGCGGTGAACCGGCGCCGCGTGCTGCTCGCCCTCGCCGTCGCCGCCGGGGCGGGGCTGCTCCAGTACGCGGGACAGGACCGGAGCGCCGCGGCCCTCCTCCCGGCCGCCGCGGGGCTGGCGCTGCTGGTCCCCTCCGTGCTGCGGCTGCTGCCGCGCGGGACGTTCCGCGCGGGCCGGGGGCTGCCGTCGGTGGTGCTGCTGCGCGGGCTCGCGGCCGGCTCCTTCCTCGGGGCGGAAACGTTCGTGCCGCTGATGCTGGTGACCGAGCGGGGGCTGCCGGTGACCCTGGCCGGCCTGGCGCTCACCGGCGGCGGCCTGACCTGGGCCCTCGGCTCGTACACCCAGAGCCGGCCGCGGCTGGAGCCCCACCGGGAGCGGCTGATGCAGCTCGGTATGGTGCTGATGGCCGCGGCCATCGCCGGCCCGGCGACGGCACTGCTCGACGGGCTGCCGGGCTGGGCGCCCTGGACGCTGGTCGCCGCCTCCTGGGCGGTCGGCGGCTTCGGCATGGGGCTGACCATCTCCAGCGCCAGCGTGCTCCTGCTCCGGCTCTCCAAGCCGGAGGAGGCGGGCTCCAACTCGGCCTCCCTGCAGGTCTCCGACGCGCTGGGCAACATCGTGCTGGTCGGGCTGAGCGGCATGCTCTTCGTCGGCCTCGGCGGCGGTTCCGTCACGGCCGGGGCGCACACGGCCGGAGTGGCCACGGGAGCGGCGGCGGGCACCGGGACGAGCCACGCCACGGCGTTCGCCGCCGTCTACCTGACCATGGCGGCCGTCGCCCTGGCCGGCGCCTGGGTCGCCACCCGGCTGAGCCCCCGTACGGAAGCCGCGGAAGCCCGCACCGAGTCCCGTACGGAAGCCCCCACCGAGTCCGGCCGCCTTCCGTGACCCCATCGGGCCAGTCCGTTCATGCCATGCTGTACGGCTGTGAAACTGCGACTCCGTGAAGAGCAGGTCCTGGCACTCAAGCAGCGGGCGGAGAAGGAGGGGATCAGCCTGCACGCCATGGTGCTCAAGGCGATCGACGACTACCTCGCCCTGCCCGCCCGGCCGTCCGTGGTGCGCAAGACCGCCCGGGAACAGGCAGCCGGCTGGCGTGAGCCCGGGGAGCGGCTCGGATGACGCTCCGTCCGCCACTGTGACCTGTCTCCCACCCGGAGGCGCGACCGGGTCGCAGTGCCGGAGAGCCCGCCGGGCCCCCGATAGGGTGGCCCGGTTGTCGTACGTACCCGAGGGCCCGAACCGGAGACCGTGACTACCACCGCCACCACCTCCCATCACCTCTCGCCCGCCTTCCCGGGCCGTGCCCCGTGGGGTACGGCCGGCAAGCTGCGCGCCTGGCAGCACGGGGCGCTGGAGTCGTACATCGAGAAGCAGCCGCGGGACTTCCTCGCCGTCGCCACCCCCGGCGCCGGCAAGACGACCTTCGCGCTGACCCTCGCCTCCTGGCTGCTGCACCACCATGTCGTCCAGCAGGTGACGGTGGTCGCGCCGACCGAGCATCTGAAGAAGCAGTGGGCGGAGGCGGCGGCCCGGGTCGGCATCAAACTCGACCCCGAGTACTCGGCGGGCCCGCTGGGCCGGGAGTACCACGGCGTGGCCGTCACCTACGCGGGCGTCGGCGTCCGCCCGATGCTGCACCGCAACCGCGTCGAGCAGCGCAAGACCCTGGTGATCCTCGACGAGATCCACCACGCCGGCGACTCCAAGTCCTGGGGCGAGGCGTGCCAGGAGGCGTTCGAGCCGGCCACCCGGCGGCTGGCCCTCACCGGCACGCCCTTCCGCTCGGACACCAACCCGATCCCGTTCGTGGCCTACGAGGAGGGCCCCGACGGCATCCGCCGCTCCTCCGCCGACTACACCTACGGCTACGGCAACGCGCTCGCCGACGGCGTCGTCCGGCCCGTCATCTTCCTCTCCTACAGCGGCAGCATGCGCTGGCGCACCAAGGCGGGCGACGAGATCGAGGCGCGGCTCGGCGAGCCGATGACCAAGGACGCCGTCTCCCAGGCCTGGCGCACCGCGCTCGACCCGCGCGGCGACTGGATGCCCAACGTCCTGAAGGCCGCCGACCACCGCCTCAGTGAGGTCCGCAAGGCCATCCCGGACGCGGGCGGGCTGGTCATCGCCGCCGACCAGGACTCGGCGCGGGCCTACGCCAAGCTGATCCGCGAGATCACCGGCACGAGCCCGACCGTCGTCCTCTCCGACGACACCGGCGCCTCGCAGCGCATCGACGACTTCAGCCACTCCGAGGACCGCTGGATGGTCGCGGTCCGCATGGTCTCCGAGGGCGTGGACGTGCCGCGGCTGGCCGTCGGCGTCTACGCCACGACGATCTCCACCCCGCTGTTCTTCGCGCAGGCCGTCGGCCGGTTCGTCCGCTCCCGGCGGCGCGGCGAGACCGCCTCCGTCTTCCTGCCCACCATCCCGGACCTGCTCGGCTTCGCCAACGAGATGGAGGCGGAACGGGACCACGTCCTCGACCGGCCGAAGAAGGACGGCGAGGAGGACCCGTACGCCGAGGAGGAGAAGCTCCTCCGGGAGGCCGAGAAGGAGCAGGACGAGGACACCGGCGAGCAGGACACCCTGCCGTTCGAGGCCCTGGAGTCGGACGCGGTCTTCGACCGGGTGCTGTACGACGGCGCCGAGTTCGGCATGCAGGCCCACCCCGGCAGCGAGGAGGAGCAGGACTACCTCGGCATCCCCGGGCTGCTGGAGCCGGACCAGGTGCAGATGCTGCTGCAGAAGCGGCAGGCGCGGCAGATCGCGCACAGCCGGAAGAAGCCGGCCGAGGAGGCCGACCTGCTGGAACTCCCGGCGGAGCGGCGGCCGGTGGTCACGCACAAGGAGCTCATGGAGCTGCGGAAGCAGCTCAACGGCCTGGTCGGAGCCTACGTCCACCAGAGCGGCAAGCCGCACGGGGTGATCCACACCGAGCTGCGCCGGGTGTGCGGGGGCCCGCCGAGCGCGGAGGCCACGGCGGGGCAGCTCCGGGAGCGGATCAAGAAGGTCCAGGAGTGGGCCACGCGGATGCGCTGAACCGGCGGTGCGGCGGGCTCCGGCGCGCCCGGGCGGGGCCCGCTCCGGTGGGGCCGGCCGCGGCTCACCGTGGGCCCGTTCCCGTTCCCGTCCGCATCCGCCGTCACCCTTCCCGTCCCCGGAGGCCGGTGATCCGTGTTCTCCGCCGGACGGCCGGCGCATGCCTTCCCACGGGCCGGCCGTGCTCCGGTCCGTGCCCCCATCCGTGCTCCGGGCCGGTCCGGAAGCGGATAAATGGGTACGGGAGTGCCCGGATTCTGGACGGCCTCTTCCGCTGAGCGGGACAGGTCAGTAGCGTTCCGCTCACTCAGACGTACCGTGGCAACCCCGCCATGGTGCAAGCCGGTGCCAAGCGACCGGCGGCCTCTCCGCGCGCTGCCGCTGGGACCGGCATCGCACCTGCCGTGAGAAGCCGCCGCCACTCACCCGAGGAGGGGGCGTCGTGACCGCGGAGACGTCTCAAACGCTCGACCGAGGACTGAGAGTCCTCAAATTGCTCGCCGATACCGACCACGGACTCACCGTGACCGAGCTGTCCAACAAGCTCGGCGTCAACCGGACCGTGGTCTACCGGCTCCTCGCGACACTGGAGCAGCACGCGCTCGTCCGCCGGGACCTCGGCGGCCGTGCGCGGGTCGGTCTGGGCGTACTGCGCCTGGGCCGCCAGGTGCATCCACTCGTACGGGAGGCCGCGCTGCCCGCGCTGCGCTCCCTCGCCGAGGACATCGGGGCAACCGCCCATCTGACCCTGGTCGACGGCAATGACGCCCTGGCCGTGGCGGTGGTCGAACCGACCTGGACGGATTACCACGTGGCCTACCGGGCCGGGTTCCGTCATCCCCTGGAACAGGGGGCGGCGGGGAGGGCCATCCTCGCCGCCCGGCAGAACCCGGGCACCGACCCCGGTTTCTCGCTCACGCACGGAGAGCTCCAGGCGGGCGCGAGCGGGGTCGCCGCCCCGCTGCTCGGGGTGACGGGGGTGGAGGGCAGCGTCGGCGTGGTGATGCTCGCGGACTCGGTGCCGGAGCGGGTCGGCCCGCGGGTCGCGGACGCGGCCCGGGAGGTCTCCGACGCCCTGCGCTGAGCACGGCGGGAGCGTGTGCGACGGCGTGCGTGTGCGGGCAGTGTGCGGCGCGCACGGACGTGTGACGTGGCGGGTCCGGGCCGGTGCCC
Source organism: Streptomyces xinghaiensis S187 (assembly GCF_000220705.2). GTDB lineage: Bacteria > Actinomycetota > Actinomycetes > Streptomycetales > Streptomycetaceae > Streptomyces > Streptomyces xinghaiensis. Next base: position 4,526,072 of record NZ_CP023202.1, read on the forward strand.
GGACCCGTCGCACGTCTGTGCGCCTCCGTGCCGCGCCTCCATGCCGCGCCTCCGCGTACTGACGCGCCGCGCCCCCGGTCCGTCGCGGCCCTCGGCGGCCGGACGGGCCCGCCCGCCCGCCGTCCACTAGATTCACCCCCATGCCCGTCGCTCTCACCCGCCGCTCCCGCGTCCTCGCCGCCTGCGCGGTGCCCGTCGCCGCCCTGCTGGCGGTGGCGGTGTTCGCCCCGCTGCCATTCAGCCTCGCGGAGCCGGGCCTGACCGCGGACGTGCTCGGCTCGAAGAAGGGCGAGCAGGTGATCACCATCTCCGGTGCCGAGCCCCGGAAGACCACCGGCGAGCTGCGCATGACGACGATCGCCGCGACGGGCCCGGACGCGGCGGTCGGCCTCGACGACGTCGTGGACGGCTGGTTCCGCGCGGACCGGGCGGTCATGCCGCGCGACTCCGTCTACCCGGTCGGTGAGAACACGGACGAGATCGAGGAGTACAACCGGGCCGAGATGCGGGAGTCCCAGGACACGGCCACGGCCGCCGCCCTGGGCCACCTCGGCCGCTCCCCGAAGGACGTGAAGGTGACGCTGCGGCTGGCGGACGTCGGCGGCCCGAGCGCCGGTCTGATGTTCGCGCTGGGCATCGTCGACAAGCTCGACGGCGACGGCCGCGGCGGCGATCTGACCGGCGGCCGCACGATCGCGGGCACCGGCACGATCACCGCGGACGGCCGGGTCGGCCCGGTCGGCGGCGTACCGCTCAAGACCCGGGCCGCCGAGCGGGACGGGGCGACGGTCTTCCTCGTGCCGGCGGAGGAGTGCGGGGACGCCCGCGCGGAACTGCCGAAGGGCCTGCGGCTGATCCCGGTGACGAGCCTGGAGGGTGCCGTGAACGCGCTCACGGCCCTGGAACGCGGCGGCCGGGTCCCGCACTGCTGATCCAGCCGGTCCAGCCGGTCCAGCCGGCCCGGCTGACCCGGCCCGGCCCGGCGGCCGCCGGGTCTCAGTCCCGGTCCGCGGCCGCCTGCCGTACCAGCGGGATGATCCGCAGCGGCACCGGGTTCTCCATGACGATCGCCGTGGAGGCCCGCACGATGCCCTCGTAGCCCACCACCAGGTCGATCACCCGCTGCAGGTCCGCGTTGGACCGGGCCACCAGCCGGCAGAGCATGTCGCCCTCGCCGGTGGTCGTGTGCAGCTCCAGCACCTCCGGCACCCGCGCCAGATGCGCCCGTACCTCCGCTCCCTCGCCCTGCTTGATCTCCAGGGTCGCGAAGGCGGTCACGGGATAGCCGAGCGCCGCCGGGTCCACGTCCGGCCCGAAGCCGCGGATCACGCCGCCGGCCCGCAGCCGGTCGAGCCGCGCCTGCACCGTGCCCCGGGCGACGCCCAGCCGGCGCGAGGCCTCCAGGACGCCGATCCGCGGCTCCTCGGCGAGCAGTTCGAGCAGCCGTCCGTCCAGCGCGTCGATTCCCATGGCCCGCCGCTCCGTTCTCGTCGCCGCCCGCTTCGATGGTCATCCTGTACAGATGGTCCGGCATTATCACCCTGATGCTGGCCGGATTGTCCAGTGGAATCGGGAACTATTGCGCACCTTGTGGGTCGCGGAGACGCTGAGCGCATGACTGAGACGATGAACCAGACCCCTGACACGGCCCGGCAGGCCGACCCCTTCCCCGTGAAAGGGATGCACGCCGTCGTCTTCGCCGTCGGCAATGCCAAGCAGGCCGCCCACTACTACTCGACCGCCTTCGGCATGAAGCGCGTGGCCTACTCCGGACCGGAGAACGGCTGCCGCGAGACCGCGAGTTACGTCCTGGAGTCCGGCGGCGCCCGCTTCGTCCTCACCAGCGTCATCAAGCCCGCCACCGAGCGCGGCCGCTTCCTGGCGGAGCACGTGGCCGCCCACGGGGACGGCGTGATCGACCTCGCCCTGGAGGTCCCGGACGTGCGCGCCGCCTACGCCTACGCCGTCGACCACGGCGCCACCGGCCTGGAGGAGCCGCACGAGGTGAGCGACGAGCACGGCACCGTCGTCCTCGCAGCCATCGCCACCTACGGCGAGACCCGGCACACCCTGGTGCAGCGGGTGGACTACACGGGCCCCTACCTCCCGGGCTTCGTGGCCGCCGGCCCGATCGTCGAACCCCCGGCCAAGCGCCTCTTCCAGGCCATCGACCACTGCGTCGGCAACGTCGAGCTCGGGAAGATGAACGACTGGGTGGCGTTCTACAACACCGTCATGGGCTTCACGAACATGAAGGAGTTCGTGGGCGACGACATCGCCACCGAGTACTCCGCCCTGATGTCGAAGGTCGTCGCCGACGGCACCCTCAAGGTGAAGTTCCCGATCAACGAGCCGGCCGTCGCCAAGAAGAAGTCGCAGATCGACGAGTACCTGGAGTTCTACGGCGGCGCCGGCGTCCAGCACATCGCCCTCGCCACCAACGACATCGTCGCCACCGTGCGGGCCATGCGGGCCGCCGGGGTGGAGTTCCTCGACACCCCCGACTCGTACTACGACACCCTCGGCGAGTGGGCCGGCGAGACCCGTGTGCCCGTGGAGGTCCTGCGCGAGCTGAAGATCCTGGTGGACCGGGACGAGGACGGCTACCTGCTGCAGATCTTCACCAAGCCGGTCCAGGACCGCCCGACGGTCTTCTTCGAGATGATCGAGCGCCACGGCTCCATGGGCTTCGGCAAGGGCAACTTCAAGGCGCTCTTCGAGGCGATCGAGCGGGAGCAGGCCAAGCGCGGCAACCTCTGAGACCGGGGGCGCGGCCGGACCGGGCCGGGCCGCGCCACCTCCGGGCCGGGCGGCACCGCGCCGCCGCCCGGCCCCCCCGTCCCGGCCCCGCACCCGGCCGTCCGCGGATCTTCCCAGGCGGACGGCCGGGTGCCACCCTGTGCCCATGAGCCGCCTGATCGAACGCCTGCGCGGAGGGCTGCCGGACGAGGCCCTCGTCACCGACCCGGACGTCACCGCCGGATACGCCCACGACCACGCGAGCTTCTGCCCCGCCGGCACCCCGGCCGTGGTCGTCCTGCCCCGGACCGTCGAACAGGTGCGGCACGTGATGCGCACCGCGACCGAACTGCGCGTCCCCGTCGTCCCCCAGGGCGGCCGCTCCGGGCTCTCCGGCGCCGCCAACGCCACGGACGGCTGCATCGTCCTCTCCCTCGTCAGGATGGACCGCATCCTGGAGATCGACCCCGTCGAACGGACCGCCGTCGTCGAACCCGGCGTGATCAACGCCGTGCTCTCCCGCGCCGTCGCCGAGAAGGGCCTGTACTACCCGCCGGACCCCTCCAGCTGGGAGATGTGCACCATCGGCGGCAACATCGGCACCGGCGCCGGGGGCCTGTGCTGCGTCAAGTACGGCGTCACCGCCGAGTACGTCCTCGGCCTGGACGTCGTCCTCGCCGACGGCCGGCTGCTCCGCACCGGGCGCTCCACCGCCAAGGGCGTCGCCGGCTACGACCTGACCCGGCTCTTCGTCGGCTCCGAGGGCAGCCTCGGCATCGTCGTCCGGGCCGTGCTCGCGCTCAAGCCGCACCCGCCGCGGCAGCTCGTCCTCGCCGCCGAGTTCCCCTCCGCGGCGGCCGCCGGTGACGCCGTCTGCCGGATCATGGCGGACGGGCACACCCCGGCGCTGCTGGAGCTCATGGACCGCACCACGCTCCGGGCCGTCAACAACCTGGCGAACATGGGCCTCCCGGAGTCCACCGAGGCCCTGCTGCTGGCGGGCTTCGACACCCCCGACCCGGCGGCCGACCTCGCCGCCGTGGCCGCGCTCTGCGCCGCGGCCGGGGCCACGGAGGTCGTCCCCGCCTCCGACGCGGCCGAGTCCGAACTGCTGCTCAAGGCCCGGCGCCTGGCCATCCACGCCCTGGAGTCCGTCCGCTCCGCGACGATGATCGACGACGTCTGCGTGCCCCGCGCCCGCCTCGCCGACATGCTGGAGGGCACCGCCGCCGTCGCCGCGAAGCACGATCTCGTCATCGGGGTGTGCGCGCACGCCGGGGACGGCAACACCCACCCCGTCGTCTGCTTCGACCCGCGGGACGCCGACGAGTCCCGCCGCGCCCTCGCCTCCTTCGACGAGATCATGGCCCTCGGACTGGAGCTGGGCGGCACGATCACCGGCGAACACGGGGTCGGCGTCCTCAAGAAGGAGTGGCTCGCCCGGGAGATCGGCCCCGTGGGGCTGGAACTCCAGCGCGGGATCAAGGAGTTGTTCGATCCGCTCGGTCTGCTCAACCCAGGCAAGCTGTTCTGACGGCGCCCGCACGGCTCCCGCGGGGCCGGTCGCGCGGAAGCGCACGGGGGAGCGCGCGGGAGTGTGAGCCCGCGCGCCGGGGCGCGAGCGGGCGCGGACGGGACGGGCGGCCGCCGGGGCCGGTCACGCCGCCCCGTCGGAACTCTCGTCGGACGGCGCCACCGCCAGCAGCTCGCTCAACGCCTCGTCGAACGCCACCTGTTCGAGCTCCTTCCCCGGCTCCACCAGGCGCAGGGTCCGCTCCAGCCAGGCGGACACCGGCGCCGCCGGAGCCTGCAGCAGCGCCTCCCCGTCCGGGGAGCGCAGGGCCAGGCGGATCACCGCGTGTCCGTCGGCCCTCCCCGGCCGGATCCGCACATCGCCCTCGCCGGCCGGCCGGAAGACCCCCTCCACCAGCAGCTCCCGCGCGAACGTCCAGTGGACGGGCGCCTCGGAGCCGATGTGGAAGGTGATGTGGACCGCGTACGGATCGTCCGTGCGGTAGGCCAGCCGGGCGGGCACGGGGATGCTGCGCTCCGGTGTGAGCAGCAGGCCCAGTTCCAGTTCTCTCTCCACCACGGTGTGCATGAACTGCCGTCCTTTCCCTTCGGTGCGGCGGCCGGGCGCGGGCCGCACGGAGCGGAAGCCCGTTCTCACCGTTCACTACGCGGCTTCCCGGAAAACTCTCGGAGATCCTCACCGGATGTGCCGGTCCCTCGCGCACACACATACGCGAAAGTGGTGCGTACCCCGGGACTCGCCCGGCAGGCCTCCCGTTCTGGTACATGTGGACACCGCACCGGGCCCAAGCCGTGAACGGGCGGTCCCGGGGCGACGTACACCACTCCGCGCCCGCCGCGGAGACGGAGAGCCACCGCACAGACGGCCGAGCAGATACGGGACCACGGACAATGAGCGCCCCAACCTCAGGATCCGCCGACGGCGGCCCCGCCCCGGGCTACTACCCCGACCCGTCCATCCCGGGCTACATCCGGTACTGGAACGGCGCCTCCTGGGTGCCGGGCACGAGCCGTCCGGCCCCGGGCGAGGGGGACGCGATGCCGGCCCCGCCGCCGGGAGCCGGTGCCCCCGGGCCGTCCGCGGCGGTCACCGCGGCTCCCGCCGCGTCCGCGTCCGCCCCCACGCCCCCGTCCTCCTCCCCGCCGTCCTCCGCGTCCCCGTCCGGTGGCGGCTCCGTGCCCGCCCAGGACCGCACCGGCCCGATGTACTTCGACGAGATCGCCGGAGCCGCCGCCGGTCCCGCGCCCGGTGACACCCGGCGGCCCGGCGGCCGGGAGGAGGCGGACGGGCCCCGGGGCACCGGCGGCGATCCCCGCGCCGCCGCTCCGGACGCCACCCCGGCCGCTTCCGCCCCCGGGGGCACGGAGCCGAGCGGCGGCCCCACCCTCGGCCTCGGTTCCGGCGGGGGGCCCGACGCACGCCGCCCCGGCACCGGAGGGCCCACCCTCGGCCTGGGGCCCGGCCGTTCCGTCCCCGGCACGGCCCCCGCCGGGGGCGGCGAGGAGGACGGCGGCCCGCCCTCGGCCACCGCCGCCCGCGAGGGCACCATGACGCTCCGGGCGAGCGGCCCCGCCGGCCGCTCCCGCACCCCCGGCCCGGCGGACCCCCGCGCGGCGGACGGAGCCCCGGCCGCCGCCCCGGGCGGGCGTGACGACCGCCCGGCGCCCGGCCGCGTCCCGGACCGGGTCGCCGGACAGGCCCCAGCCGCCCCGGCGGCCGGTGCCGATCCCCGGGCGGGCGCCGTGCCGCGCCCCGCCGGTGAGAGCGCCCCCGGTGAGAGCGCCCCCGGCACGCCCGGAGCCGGGGCCGCGCAGCCCCCCGCGGCCCGCCGGCCGGTGGACGGCAGCGGCCCGCCGGTGCGCACCCCCGGCGGCCCCGCGCCCGGCCCGGCCCCTCAGGGGCCGAAGCCCCACGGTCCGGACCCCCAGGGCCCGCAGCGCCGGACGCCCGGGCCCGAAGGCCCGGTACAGCGCCCCGCACTCCCCGACCCCCGCCCCCGGCAGCCGTCCCCCGGCGCCTCGCCGCAGCCCGCGCCGGCCCCCGGTGCCGTGCCGCCGCCGCAGCCCGCCGCCGGCGGGCCCGCCGGACCGGCCGCCTCCTGGCCGCAGCAGGTGCAGCGGCTGGCGCAGCCCGGCGGCCCCGCCGCGGCGGCGGACGAGGGCGCGGTCACCCCCTGGCGGCCGCCGGTCGAGGACCCCTTCCTGGCCGCCGTCCGCGCGCAGACGGCGGCCCGCCCGGCCGGGCTCGGGCGCCGTCTCCTCGCCCGGCTGATCGACACGGCCGTCCTCGGCGCGCTGCTGTCGGCCGCCGCGGTGCCGCTGGGCGTGCGCACGGCCGACCACATCGACGCCAAGATCGAGAACGCCGAGCTCACCGGGGAGACCGTCACCGTCTGGCTGCTCGACGGCACCACGGCCGGCTACCTCGGCATGTTCCTCGCGGCGCTGCTGCTCCTCGGCACCGTCTACGAGGTGCTGCCCACCGCCCGCTGGGGCCGGACGCTCGGGAAGCGGCTGTGCGGGGTGCGGGTCATGGGCATCGAGTCGCACGAGAACCCGTCGTTCGCGGAGTCGCTCCGCCGCTGGCTGGTCTACAGCCTGCTCGGGCTGCTGGTGGTCGGTGCCGTCAACGTGCTGTGGTGCTTCGTCGACCGGCCCTGGCGGCAGTGCTGGCACGACAAGGCGGCCCGCACCTTCGTGGCGTCCGGCGGCTGACCGGGCGCCCGCTACCCCGGACAGCCCGCCCCGGGCTGCGCGCTCCACGCCGGCGCGGTCGACTGGCGGGTATGAACAGCGATCAGCCGGGGTCCCCGTCCGGTGAGCCGCCGGAGCACGACCCGTTCCGCAAGCGCCCGCCGGAGGGCGGAAACCCGCCGCCGGACCACGCCTCCGCGGGCGGCGGACCGGACAGCGCCGTACCGGGGGGCGGTCCGTACGGGTCTCCGCCGCCCGGCGGACCGCCTCCCGGCCCGCCCCCGCCCGGCGGTTACGGCGCCCCGCCCCCCGGCGGACCGTACGGCGGCTCCCCCTACGGCGGCCCGTACGGGGAGCCGGATCCGCTGGCCGGGATGCCCCCGCTGGCGAGCCTCGGCCGCCGTCTGCTGGCCCGCATCATCGACGGTCTGCTGATCGGCATCCCCGTGGGGCTGGTGGCGGGCGGGCTGATCGGCGGATTCGGCTTCGGCGACAACGACGACATGGGACCGTCGACCGGCGTCCAACTGGCCATCCTGCTGGTCTACTTCGTCTACGAGGGGCTGATGCTGAGCCGGTCCGGCCAGACGGTCGGCAAGATGCTGATGAAGATCCGGGTGGCGATGGTCGCCAACGGGGCGGTGCCGGCCGGGAATCCGGGCTGGACGCGCGCGGCGGTCTACTCGCTGCCGCAGCTCGTGCCGTGCCTCGGCTTTGTCTTCTGGCTGGTCAACGTGCTCTTCTGCACCTGGGACAAGCCGTTCCGGCAGTGCCTCCACGACAAGGCGGCGAAGACGGTGGTGGTCTCCGCGCGCTGAGCCCGGCCGCCGCGGCCGGAACCCTCAGGAGCCCCCGGGCACGGCCCGGGGGCTCGTTGCCCGCCGGTCAGCGGTGGCCGGAGGACGGGGAGGCGCCGGCGCCGGCCCGGGGCCGCGCCGTGTGCTCGCGGGGGGCCGGGACGGAGACCGTCCGGCGGGGCACGGGGGGCTGCTCGACGGCGCGCCGGGCGGCGGCGGGGACGGCGCGCGGCCCGGAGACCGTCACGGCGACGAAGAGGCCGAGTGCCAGCCCGGCGAGGGCGATCGAGGCGATGCCGGCCACGGACCGGGTCTGGGAGAGCACCAGCATGACCATCGTCGAGGAGACGACGGTGGCCGAACCGTAGGCGAGCTGTGCGGCAGTCGGACGCGGCATGGCGGATTCCGTCCTCGGAACAGGAGTCTTGGGGGATGGTCGAGTCTTCGCGCACCCCGGGACGGCGGGACCGGCGGCGAGCCGGTATCGTCGTCAACTCCCCGGGGGAAACGCAGCGTTCGCGCCGTTTCATGACTCTACGGTGCTGTCTGCCCGAGCGGAACTTCCCGCAAGCGTGACCTGACCCTCACTCCAGGTGCACGGGGGGCGCACGGATTCATCGCCCGTTCCACGGGCTGAGACGGGTGCGCCTGTCCGGTTGTTGTTCAGGGTCGGCGCCGGAAAAGCGTCCGATTATCGATCATGAAACGCCGGTGGACGTACACCTCTGGCGTGTTCAAGTCAAGATCTGTTTTTTCGGCGCCAAGTCGTATCCAATGCCCTGCGGAAGAGGCAGCACTGGGTAACACCCGGGAGGACAGCGCCAAGTGAGAACCCATCGCAGAGTCGCCAGAGCCGCGGCTCTGGCCACCGTGGTCGCCGCCATGGGCGCGACCGCCCTGCCGGCCGTCGCGGCCGAGGCGGAGGACGGCGGGCCCGGCGCGATCGAGCGCCAGGACCCGGCGCCCGCCAAGACCCACGTCGAGCACGACCTCGAGGGCCCGTTCAGCGAGCGCCAGAAGGCGCAGCGGGAGAGCGCCCTCCAGCAGGTGCTGTCCGGCGAGGCCAAAACGACCAAGCGCGGCGCCTCGCGCGTCGTCAAGCTCGACCACGGCAAGTACGTCGAGCTGGCCCGCGAGAAGACCGACAAGATCTTCACCATCCTGGTCGAGTTCGGCGACAAGGTCGACGACACCACGATGTTCGACCCCGACGGCCCGGACGGGCCCGAGGAGCCGTTCCCCAAGTACGGCGGCACGCCCGGCCCGCTCCACAACGAGATAGCCGAGCCCGACCGCGCGGTGGACAACAGCACCGAGTGGCGCGAGGACTTCGACCGGGAGCACTTCCAGGACCTCTACTTCTCGGAGGAGAAGGGCGAGGAGTCCCTCAAGAAGTACTACGAGAAGCAGTCCTCGGGCCGCTACTCGGTCGACGGCACCGTCTCCGACTGGGTCAAGGTCGAGTGGAACGAGGCCCGTTACGGCTCGAACTACTGCGGCAGCAGCAACTGCGCCAACGTCTGGGACGCGGTGCGCGACGGTGTGACCGCCTGGGCCGCGGACCAGAAGGCGGCCGGCAAGAGCACCGAGGAGATCAAGGCCCAGCTCGCCGAGTACGACACCTGGGACCGCTACGACTTCGACGCCGACGGCGACTTCAACGAGCCCGACGGCTACATCGACCACTTCCAGTTCGTGCACGCCGGTGAGGACGAGTCCGCGGGCGGCGGCGTCCAGGGCGGCGACGCGATCTGGGCGCACCGCTGGTACGCGTACGGCGTCAACGCGGGCAAGACCGGCCCGGAGAACAACAAGGCCGGCGGCACCGAGATCGGCGACACCGGCGTCTGGGTCGGCGACTACACCGTGCAGCCCGAGAACGGCGGCCTCGGCGTCTTCGCGCACGAGTACGCCCACGACCTCGGCCTGCCGGACCTGTACGACACCTCCGGCACCGGTGAGTCCTCGGTCGGCTACTGGTCCCTGATGTCCTCCGGCTCCTGGCTGGGCGACGGCGAGGAGTCCATCGGCAACCTGCCCGGCGACATGACCGCCTGGGACAAGCTGCAGCTCGGCTGGCTGGACTACGACACGGCCAAGGCGGCGAAGCGCTCGTACCACAAGCTGGGCGTGGCCGAGTACAACACCAAGGACGCCCAGGCCCTCGTGGTCGAGCTGCCGGAGAAGTCGAAGACCACCACGGTGGTGAAGCCCGCCGAGGGCGCCACCCAGTGGTGGAGCGACATGGGTGACGACCTCAAGAACACCCTGTCCCGCCCGGTCGACCTGACCGGCAGGTCCGCGGCCTCCCTCCAGCTCAAGGGCTGGTGGGACATCGAGCAGGACTACGACTACCTCTACACCGAGGTCTCCACCGACGGCGGCGCCAACTGGAAGCCGCTGGACGGCACCGCGAACGGCAAGGCCATCCCGCGCGACGGCGGCGACGAGCCGGCCCTGCACGGCGCCTCCGGCGAGTACCAGGACCTCGTCTACCCGCTGGACGCCTACGCCGGCCAGAAGATCGACCTCCGCTTCCGCTACCAGACGGACGGCGGCCTGGCGATGATGGGCTTCGCGGCCGACGCGATCTCCGTCACCGCCGACGGCGAGACGCTGTTCACGGACAACGCCGAGGACGGCGACAACGGCTGGACCGCCGACGGCTTCAAGCGCATCGGCGAGTCGTTCACCAACGAGTACCCGCAGTACTACATCGCCGAGAACCGGCAGTACGTCTCGTACGACACGACCCTGAAGACCGGCCCGTACAACTTCGGGTTCCCGGACCGGCCGAACTGGGTGGAGCACTTCCCCTACCAGAACGGCCTGATGGTCTGGCTGTGGGACACCTCGCAGCATGACAACAACGTGGGCGTCCACCCCGGCGAGGGCCTGATCCTCCCGGTCGACGCGCACGCCGCCCCGGAGAAGTGGAGCGACGGCACCCTGATGCGCAACCGCATCCAGGCGTACGACTCCCCGTTCAGCCTGTACCGGACGGACGGCTTCACCCTCCACAAGGACGGGGAGCCGGCCAAGGTGAAGGCCAAGAAGGGCGCCCGGGTCTTCGACGACCACAAGGGGACGTACTGGTACGAGTCCAACCCGACCGCCGGGGTGAAGGTTCCTGACACCAACACCCGCATCCAGATCCTCAAGGAGACCCGCAGCGGCTCCAAGATGATCCTGAAGGTCGGTCCCTCGACCAAGTAATCGGGTAAAATCGCAGGTCAAAGCGGCTTCGGCCGTCGCCCGTGGCGGGCGGCGGCCGATTGCCGTCTAGGATGCGGGGACGAGCTTCTTATTGACACCCGCGTCGCGGGGGAGGGAGGGACATGGCCGGCGGAGGATTCACCAGACTCCCGGGCGGCAGTGTCGTCGTCGCCCTCTCCCTGCCCCGGCCCGCGGCCCGCGGAGCCGCGGAGACGTCCCGGGTGCGGGTCCTCGTCCACGCGGCGAACCGGCCCCGGGCCCTGACCCGGCTGAAGAACCACGGGCTGCGCGCCGTGCATCTGCGGGGCAACGCCGAGCCGCCCACCCCGGACGAGGTCACCGCCGTGCTGCACCACCCCGACGGCCTGCTGTGGCGCTCGGTGCCGGACGATGCCACGGAGCTCTGGCACCCCATCGCGAGCCTGATGCGCCCCGCGGCCTGAGCGGGCCGTCAGCCCACGACCGGTTTGCCCTGCAGCTCCACACCCGCCTCGCGCAGCTCCTCCAGGGCCCGCTCGGTGCTGTCCGGGGCGACGCCCGCCGTGAGGTCCAGCAGCACTCTGGTCCGGAAGCCCTCGCGCGCCGCGTCCAGGGCGGTGGCGCGGACGCAGTGGTCGGTGGCGATGCCCACCACGTCGACCTCCTCGATCTCCTTCTCGCGCAGCCAGTCGGCGAGCGGGACGCCGTTCTCGTCCCGGCCCTCGAAGCCGCTGTAGGCGGCCGCGTGCGCGCCCTTGTCGAAGACGGTGTCGATGGCGCCGGAGGCGATGGCTGGGGCGAAGTTGGGGTGGAAGCTGCTGCCCTCGGTGCCCGCGACGCAGTGGACCGGCCAGGAGGTCTTGAAGTCCGGGTTGTCGGAGAAGTGGCCGCCGGGGTCGATGTGGTGGTCCCGGGTGGCGACGATGTGGCGGTAACCGGCCGTCGACTCCGCCACCAGATCGGTGATCTCGGCGGCGACGTCGGCGCCGCCGGCGACCGCGAGGCTACCGCCCTCGCAGAAGTCGTTCTGCACATCGACGACTATCAGTGCACGGTGCATGGTGCGGGCCCTTCGGCTGGTCGAGCGGCGGGGACGGACCTCCGCGGGAGGCCGGACACCGTCCCGTAACCCAGGGTAAGGGACGGTGTCCGGACCCGTGGGGCAGGGGGCGGGGACCGCCCGGTGCCGCCCGGGCGGGTCAGGTCCCGGGGGTGCGCCCGCCGTGGGGGCGGGGTGGAGCGGGCGGCGTCGTTGCCGCCAAGGGTCGTACCGGGCGCGTGGGCGCCCCGCGGGCGCGGGGACGGTGGGATCCGCGGTGTGCCCGGAGCACTACCGCCGTACCCGCGCCGCACGGGCGCTACACGTCCCCGCCCGCTACACGTACTCGGTGGGGAGCACCGGCTCGCCGCCACTGAGCTGCATCGCCGACAGCGGAAGGCGGGCGCGGACGGCGAGATGGCGGTCGCGCACGGTGTCCAGCGGTTCCCGCGCCAGCACCTCGCCGGCCCGTACCAGCTCCACCTGCAGCAGCCCGTCCTCGTACTCCGGGGGCACCGGGCCGGTGCCGACGACCTCGGCCTCGGCGGTCCCCTCGGCGTCGTACCGGCGCGCCGCCCACTTCCGGCCGCCGATGGAGGTCTTGCCGCCCAGCGACTTCTTCGCCACCGGCACCAGGGGTGCCGCCGGGCCGGCCGGCCCGGCGCGCGCCACGAGCTTGTAGACCATGGAGGCGGTCGGGTGGCCGGAGCCGGTCACCAGCCGGGTGCCCACCCCGTACGAGTCCACGGGGGCGGCGGCGAGCGAGGCGATGGCGTACTCGTCGAGGTCGCTGGTCACCACGATCTTCGTGTCCCGCGCGCCCAGGGCGTCGAGCTGCGCCCGCACCCGGTGGGCCACCAGCAGCAGATCGCCGGAGTCGATGCGGACCGCGCCCAGCTCCGGCCCGGCGATCTCGACGGCCAGCCGGACGGCCTCGGCCACGTCGTAGGTGTCGACCAGCAGGGTGGTGCCCCGGCCCAGGGACTCGACCTGGGCGGTGAAGGCGTCCCGCTCGCTGTCGTGCAGCAGGGTGAAGGCGTGGGCGCTGGTGCCCACGGTCGGGATGCCGTACCGGAAACCGGCCGCCAGTTCGGAGGTGGCGGAGAAGCCGCCGGCGTACGCGGCGCGGGACGCGGCCACCGCCGCCAGCTCGTGTGCGCGCCGGGCACCCATCTCCAGCAGCGGACGGGCACCGGCCGCCACCGACATCCGGGACGCGGCGGCGGCCACCGCCGAGTCGTGGTTGAGGATCGACAGGATGACGGTCTCCAGCAGCACGGCCTCGGCGAAGCTGCCCTCGACGCGGAGGACGGGGGAGCCGGGGAAGTACACGTCGCCCTCGCGGTAGCCGCTGATGTCGCCGCGGAAGCGGTAGCCGGCCAGCCACTCCAGGGTCGGCTCGTCCACCACCCGGCGCTCGCGCAGGAAGTCGAGCATCTCGGGCTCGAAGCGGAAGTTCTCCACGGCGTCGAGCACCCGGCCGGTGCCGGCGACGACCCCGTAGCGGCGGCCCTCCGGCAGCCGGCGGGCGAAGACCTCGAAGACCGAGCGGCGGCCGGCGGTGCCCGCCCGCAGTGCGGCCTGCAGCATGGTCAGTTCGTAGTGGTCGGTGAAGAGCGCCGTCGACGGCACGGTCACCGGCAGCCCCAGGTCTGCTGAGTTCATGCCAGCGATGCTAGCCCCATCTCGTCACTTTGACGATTTCTGGGACCGGTCCGTTTGTGCGATGTACGCCACTGGATGGCAGCATGGACCCTGTGAGTGTCGCCCCCATCGAGATCGAGCAGACGGAGACCGGCGGAGCGCCCTCGGAGGTGCCCGAGCCCGATGTCCCCTGGGTGACGATCGTGCACAACGACCCGGTCAACCTCATGAGCTATGTGACCTACGTCTTCCAGGCGTACTTCGGCTACTCGAAGGACAAGGCGAGCAAACTGATGCTCGACGTACACCACAAGGGCCGCGCCATCGTCTCCAGCGGCAGCCGCGAGGAGATGGAGCGCGACGTCCAGGCCATGCACGGCTACGGCCTGTGGGCCACCCTGAGCCAGGACCGCTGATGCCGGGCATGTTCGAAGCCGTACCGGGCGGCGGGGCCGCCGTCACGCTCGACCCGGTCGAGGTGTCCATCCTGCGCAGCCTCGCCGTGCAGCTGCTGGAGCTCGTCGGCCCGGGCGACGAGCCCGCCGACGGGGCCGACCCGCTGGACGCCCTCTTTGCCGACGGCCCCAGCGACCCCCCGTCCGATCCGGCCCTGGCCCGGCTCTTCCCCGACGCCTACGGGGACCCGGAGCGCGAGCCCGGCGGCGACGAGGAGAAGATCCGCGAGTACGCCGCCGAGTTCCGCCGCTACACCGAGAACGACCTGCGGGCCCGCAAACGCGAGGACGCCCTCGGCGTCGTCCGCGCCCTGGACCGGCTGCCCGCCCCCGAGGACGGCGAGGCCCTCCTCGAACTCGGCCCGGACGAAACCCGGCAGTGGCTCGGTACCCTCAACGACCTGCGGCTGGCCATCGGCGCCCGGCTGGAGGTCACCGAGGACGACCAGGAGCTGTACCGGCTGCCCGACAGCGACCCGCGCAAGCCCATGGTGATGGCCTACCTCTGGCTCGGCGGGCTCCAGGAATCCCTGATCGGGACGCTCACGGCCTGACCGGCCCCGGCCGCCCCGTCCACGCCCGGGCTCCGTCCCCGGCCCGGCCCCGCCGGGTTCCGCACCGTGAGCGGGATCACCTGGCCGGGCCCGCACGCCCCCCGCCCCCGGGCTTCCCCGCTCCGTCCCGGGGTCCGCCCCGGACCCGTCCCACTCCGTGGTCCGGCACCGTCTCACCAGGAGGACACCTCCCTGCCGGTGCCCCCGGGTGCCGCCATACCCTAGGAGGCATGCTGACCATCACCCAGGATCTCCACGACCGGATCGTGGCCCACGCACGCGCCGACCACCCCGACGAAGCGTGCGGTGTGATCGCCGGCCCGGTCGGCTCCGGCCGCCCCGAGCGCTTCATCCCCATGCTGAACGCGGCCCGCTCTCCCACGTTCTACGAGTTCGACTCGACCGACCTGCTCAAGCTCTACCGGGAGATGGACGACCGCGACGAGGAGCCGGTGGTCATCTACCACTCCCACACCGCGACCGAGGCGTACCCCTCCCGCACGGACGTCACCTACGCCAACGAGCCCGGCGCGCACTACGTCCTGGTCTCCACCGCCGAGTGCGGCAACGGCGAAGGCCCGGCGGAATTCCGGTCGTTCCGCATCACCGAGGGCGAGATCACCGAAGAGGACGTGAAGATCGTCCCCGCCTACTGAGCCCCGCCGGCGGCCCGGCGTCCAGCGCACCGTCCACGCTGCGAGACGCGTATCCGGCACTCGGACGGGGAATCGATACGATGCCCTCATGGTTGTCCACGGCGTGAGCGACAAGACCCCGGGCCCGCTGCTCGTGGCGCGGCTGCACGTCGATCTGTGCCGCCTCGCCAGCGCGATCTGTCCCCGCTGAGCCTCCGGGGCCCCACGAACACGCCCCGGCACGGTCCCTCGTCCGCGAACCGGCCCCGGGGACCCGCCCCGCCCTTGTCCCGCCGCGCGCACCCCGACCCCTCCCCGACAGGAGCACCCTGCCCATGTCCATCCAGGTCCGCATCCCGACCATCCTCCGCACCTACACCGACGGCCAGAAGTCGGTCGAGGGCAACGGCGCCACCATCGAGGAGCTCTTCACCGACCTCGAAGCACGGCACACCGGCATCCGCGAGCGCCTGGTCGACGACGGCAATCTGCGCCGGTTCGTCAATGTGTACCTGAACGACGAGGACGTCCGCTTCCTCGACGGCATCAGCACCAAGCTCAGCGACGGCGACAGCGTCACCATCCTCCCCGCCGTCGCGGGCGGCTCGGCCCGCGCCGGGCAGGACCGCGCCGGCCGGACGCACCGCCTGAAGCGGACCCGCTGATGCGGTACGACAGCCCGCTCGCCGCGGTCGGCCACACCCCCCTGGTGCGGCTGCCGCGGCTCTCGCCGTCCGACGACGTCCGCATCTGGGCCAAGCTGGAGGACCGCAACCCCACCGGCTCCATCAAGGACCGCCCCGCGCTGCACATGATCGAACAGGCGGAGAAGGACGGCCTGCTCACCCCCGGCTGCACCATCCTGGAGCCGACCTCCGGCAACACCGGCATCTCGCTCGCCATGGCCGCCCGGCTCAAGGGCTACCGCATCGTCTGCGTGATGCCCGAGAACACCTCCGAGGAACGGCGCCAGCTGCTCGCCATGTGGGGCGCGGAGATCATCCCCTCCCCGGCCGCGGGCGGCTCCAACACCGCGGTCCGCATGGCCAAGGAGATCGCGGAGAAGAACCCGGACTGGGTCATGCTCTACCAGTACGGCAACCCTTCCAACACCGGTGCCCACTACGCCGGCACCGGCCCGGAGATCTTCGAGGACCTGCCCTCCATCACCCACTTCGTGGCGGGCCTCGGCACCACCGGCACCCTCATGGGCGCCGGCCGCTACCTCCGCGAGCGGAAGCCCGACGTCAGGATCGTCGCCGCCGAACCGCGCTACGACGACCTGGTCTACGGGCTGCGCAACCTCGACGAGGGCTTCGTCCCCGAGCTCTACGACGAGTCGGTGCTCACCACCCGCTACTCGGTCGGCTCCGAGGACGCGGTCGTCCGCACCCGCCAACTCCTGCGCGAGGAAGGCATCTTCGCGGGCATCTCCACCGGTGCCGCGCTGCACGCCGCGATCGGCGTCGGCCGCAGGGCGGTCCGGGAGGGCGAGTCCGCCGACATCGTCTTCATCGTCGCCGACGGCGGCTGGAAGTACCTCTCGACCGGCATCTACACCGCCGCGACCACGGAAGAAGCCGTCGAAGCCCTGCAGGGCCAGCTCTGGGCCTGACGGACCGGCCGGCCTCCCGCGCACGGCGGGAGGCCGTCACCCGTCCCCCGTCACCCGTCATCCGGCGAGATGCCGGACCCGGCTCCACACCGAGCGGTCCACCTCGCCGACCCGGCGCCGGAACTCCGCCAGCGGCACGTCCCGCAGCTCGTCCGTCGTCAGATAGCTCCTGCGGCCCGCCCGGTCACCGACCGAGCCCGGCGGCAGCTCCACGACCCCCGGCCGCGCCCCCTGGTCCCGGCTGGTGATCTTCACGACCCGGGCCGAACCCCCGCGCACCGACAGCACCAGACAGGGCCGGTCCTTCGACCCCGGGCCGTCCTCGTACGGGACGTCCGCCCACCAGATCTCCCGCGCCCGGGGCGCCGGCAACGCCCCGGCGGGCCGCTTCCCGGGGCGGACCCCCGGACGGGTACGGGTCCGGGGCCCGGGCCGCGGCCGCCCCCCGGGCCGCCCCGGCGGCCGGAGCCGCCCCCCGGGCCGGCGGCGGGCACGCCCCGGCGGCGCACCCCGGCCCCAGCCGTCCACCACCGACGCCACCAGCGCCAGAACCACCACCACGGCCAGCGCCGCCCACACCCATGTGTCCATGACCACACCTTTCCCGAACCGGCCGCTTCCCGACCGTACGTCCCCACCGCGCCCGCCCCGCGAACAGGACGTTCGGTCCGCGCCCCCGGAACCGAACCCTCCGCCGGTTTCACCCCCGTACCGGTGAAGCACCGGGTGAGTTCCCCCACAACAGCCCGCCACAGAGGGGCGACCAGCCCTTTCGCGCCTTACGCTCGACAAACCGTACGGCCCCCGGATCCTCCCCCGCGCCGAGACCAGCCGGGGGACTGAAGCCCTCGGAGGTTCCCGCTTCATGAAGCTCACCGTCGTCGGCTGCTCCGGGTCGTTTCCCTCCGCGGACTCGGCCTGCTCGAGCTACCTCGTCGAAGCCGACGGCTTCCGGCTGCTCCTCGACATGGGCAACGGCGCCCTGGGCGAGCTGCAGCGCCACTGCGGTCTCTACGACCTCGACGCCGTGATACTGAGCCACCTCCACGCCGACCACTGCATCGACATGTGCGGCTACTTCGTGGCCCGCTACTACCGGTACGAGGGCGGCCGGCCCGCCGCCATCCCGGTCTACGGGCCCGAGGGCACGGAACAGCGGCTCTCCGCCGCCTATGACGACGTGCCCTCCGAGAAGTCGATGAGCGAGGTCTTCGACTTCCGCACGCTCAAGCCCGGCGCCTTCGAGATCGGCCCGTTCACCGTCCACACCGACGAGGTGAGCCACCCCGTGGAGGCCTACGGCTTCCGCATCGAGCACGGCGGCCGGGTGCTGACGTACTCCGGCGACACCGGCCCCTGCGAGGCGCTGGCGGGCCTCTCCGAGGGCGCCGACCTCTTCCTCTGCGAGGCGTCCTTCACCCACGGCAAGGAGGACCTCCCGGAGCTGCACCTCAACGGCCGGGAGGCCGGGGAGCAGGCACAGCGGTCCCGGGTGGGACGGCTGGTGCTGACCCACATCCCGCCGTGGACGGACGCCTCCGTGAACCTCCGGGACGCGCGCGAGGTCTTCGACGGCCCCGTCGAACTCGCCCGCCCCGGCGCCGTCTACGAGCTGTAGCCGGCGCGGGAACGCTCGGCGGGAGCGGTAACGGGATCCGGGTTCCATGGTCCCACCCGGGTCCCGTTTCCCCTCCTGCCGAGCCGTTCCGTCCGCTGCGCAGGCCCGTACCCCCGCCGGGGGAACGGCAGCGGCCGTGCCGGGATGTCCGGCACGGCCGCGCTTCTCGTTCCCGTGAGGCCTTCCGTGAGGTCAGGCCTTGGTGAGGTCCTCGACCTCCTCCTCCGGTTCCCGGCCCGGGGTGGGCAGGTTGAACCTGGTGATGACGAAGCGGAAGACCACGTAGTAGATCACCGCGAACACCAGGCCGACCGGGATGATCAGCCAGGGCTTCGTCGCCAGGTGCCAGTTCAGCGTGTAGTCGATGAAGCCGGCGGAGAACGTGAACCCGTGGTGTACGCCGAGGGCCCAGGTGACCGCCATGGATATCGCTGTCAGCACCGCGTGCAGCGCGTAGAGCAGCGGCGCGATGAACATGAAGGAGAACTCGATCGGCTCGGTGATGCCGGTCACGAACGAGGTCAGGCCGACCGAGAGCATCATGCCCAGCACGGCCTTGCGGCGTTCGGGACGGGCACAGTGCGCGATGGCCAGCGCGGCGGCCGGCAGGCCGAACATCATGATCGGGAAGAAGCCGGTCATGAAGAGTCCGGCGCTCGGGTCGCCGGCGAAGAACCGGTTGAGGTCACCGGTGACGGTGTCGGCCCCGTCCTTGAACGAGCCGATCTCGAACCAGGCCACCGTATTCACGAACTGATGCATACCGACCGGGATCAGCGCCCGGTTGACCAGGCCGAAGAGACCGGCGCCCAGCGCGCCCAGCCCGGTCAGCCACTCGCCGACCGCGTGGATGCCGTCGCCGATCGGACCCCATACCAGCCCGAACACCACACCCACCAGGGTGCCGACGAAGGCCATGATGATCGGCACCAGCCGGCGGCCGTTGAAGAAGCCGAGCCAGTCGACCAGCTTGGTGCGGTGGTAGCGCTGCCAGAACACCGCGGCCAGCAGACCCATCACGATGCCGCCCAGCACCCCCGGGTTGTGGTACTGCGCCGCGACGTCCGCGCCCTCCTTGACCTGCGCCTCGGCCACGGGGAACGCCGTCAGGACGTTCTTGTAGACCAGGAAGCCGACGAGCGCCGCGAGCGCGGTGGAGCCGTCCGCCTTCCTGGCGAAGCCGATGGCCACACCGATGCAGAACAGCAGCGGCAGATTGTCGAAGATCGCGCTGCCGGCCGTGGCGAAGACGGCCGCGACCTTGCCCCACTCCAGGCCGTCCGCACCGAAGACGTCGGGCTGGCCGAGGCGGAGCAGGATGCCGGCGGCGGGCAGAACGGCGATGGGCAGCTGGAGGCTGCGCCCGACCTTCTGCAAGCCCTGCCACAAGCCGGAGCCCCGCTTTTTCGCGGGGGCCGCGTTGTCAGTCGTCGTACTCATCGGGTTCCTTCCGGAGCGGATGCGGACCCGGGACCCCGGCCCGTCGGGACACCACGCCGCGCGGTCTACACCAAGTGGTTTAGACCTCTTGTACCACGCTCCGAAACGCTGAGGAAGCCTCCGGCCAAAGCTTCGGCATCACAACTGTGCATACCCGCGGAAGCCCCGGTTCCAGCGACGGGAACCGGGGCTCGGGCCTGCGGAAGGGCAAGTGGGGACAGCCGTGCGGGGGTTGGCTGGGCAGGGGCGCGCGGAGGGCCGCGGAGACGGGGACGGCGACGGGAGACGCGGACGGGGGGCGGGGGCCGGGAACGGCCGGCGGGCGAGGCGGGGAACGGCGGGCGGACTACGGGGCCGTGGTCCCCTTGTCCATGGCCTCTCCCACCTCTTCCGGCTCCCGGCCCGGAGTGGCCAGGTCGAACTTGGTGATGGCGAAGCGGAAGACCACGTAGTAGACCACCGCGAAACACAGCCCGATCGGGATGATCAGCCAGGGTTTGGTCGCCAGATGCCAGTTGACGATGTAGTCGATCAGCCCCGCGGAGAAGCTGAAGCCGGCGTGCACCCCCAGCGCCCAGGTGACCGCCATCGAGACCCCGGTCAGCAGCGCGTGGACCCCGTACAGCACCGGTGCGACGAAGAGGAAGGAGAACTCGATCGGTTCGGTCACCCCCGTGACGAACGAGGTCAGACCCACCGAGAGCATCATGCCCGTGACCGCCTTGCGGTGCTCGGGACGGGCGCAGTGCGCGATGGCCAGCGCGGCGGCCGGCAGGCCGAACATCATGATCGGGAAGAAGCCGGACATGAACTGCCCCGCGTCCGGGTCCCCGGCGAAGTAGCGGGTCAGATCGCCCTGCACCGTCTCCCCCTCCGCGCCCTCGAACTCCCCGGCCTGGAACCAGAAGAAGGTGTTCAGGAACTGATGCATACCGATCGGGATCAGCAGCCGGTTGGCGACCCCGAAGATCCCCGCACCCCACTCGCCCATGCCGATCAACTGCCGGGCCACCCACGTCAGCCCGTCACCCACCGGCTCCCACAGCAGCCCGAACCCCACCCCCAGAATCGTGCAGAGGAACGCCATGATGATGGGCACCAGCCGGCGGCCGTTGAAGAAGCCCAGCCAGTCCACCAGTTTGGTGCGGTGGTAGCGCTGCCACATCACGGCGGTGAGCAGGCCGATGAGGATGCCGCCGAGCACGCCCGGGTTCTGCGGCTCCCCCTCCGGCAGCGCCTCGGTGACCGACCCCTCGACCGGGAAGGCCGCCAGGACGTTGTGGTAGACGAGGAAGCCGACCACGGCGGCCAGCGCGGTCGAGCCGTCGGCCTTCCGCGCGAAGCCGATCGCCACCCCGATGCAGAACAGCAGCGGCAGCCCGAACGCCCCGTCCAGGATGGCGGTGCCGCCCCCCAGCAGCACCTGGGCGGTCTTGCCCCAGAAGTCGCCCCCGCCATAGGCCTCGATCAGATTGCCGAGGCTGACCAGCAGACCGGCCGCGGGCAGGACGGCGATGGGAAGTTGCAGACTCCGCCCGATCTTCTGCAGTCCCTGGAAGAGTACGGATGTCCAGGATTTCTGCGGCCGCCTGCCGGCGGTGGTGGCCTCCGAACTCATCCGGTCCTCCCGATCCACTCGCTTCGCACCGGCCCGCCCCCCGGGGGTTGGCAAGCACGGCATACTGGTGTAGACCAGTCGCCGGGTGCGTCTGACGCCACCGCGCCCCCGGGCGCGGCACCGGTGTCGCCATCCTTCGCCAGATGGCGGACAGATGCCCGCGAAGGTGGGCCAAACGTGCGTTAGCGTGAGGAAACGGTCGGCGGGCCGCCGCAGTACCGAGAGAAGCGTGCTGAGACCAGCGTGCCGAGAACACCAGGAGTGGACATGGCCAGCAAGGCTGAGAAGATCGTCGCCGGGCTCGGCGGGCTCGACAACATCGAGGAGGTCGAGGGCTGCATCACCCGCCTCCGCACCGAGGTGGCCGACCCCTCCCTCGTCGACGAGGCCGCGCTCAAGGCCGCCGGTGCCCACGGCGTCGTCAAGATGGGCAGCGCCGTCCAGGTCGTCATCGGCACCGACGCCGACCCCATCGCCGCCGAGATCGAAGACATGATGTAGCCGGTCCCGATCTCGGTCCCGGCCCAGGGCGCCACCCCGCTCCCCGCGGCCTGGTCCCGTCACCGGCCACCCGGCCCCCGACTCCCGAGGGTTCCGCTGCCCGCCGCCTCCCCGCGCCGGCCCGGAGCCCTCGGTGGCTCCCGGGGCCGGTCCCTGCCCCGGGAGCCCGGACGACCGGGCACCGGGGCGCCCGCCGCGGACGAACCGGAACGGCGTCTCCCGGACAGCCGATAGGGTCGGGGCATGCTTCTCAACGATGGAGTCCGCATCGACGGCCGCGCCCCCGGCCGGCTCCGCCCCGTCACGATCGAACGCGGCTGGAGCAAGCACGCCGAGGGCTCCGTCCTCATCGCCTTCGGTGACACCAAGGTGTTCTGCACCGCCAGCTTCACCGAGGGCGTGCCGCGCTGGCGCAAGGGCAGCGGCGAGGGCTGGGTCACCGCCGAGTACTCCATGCTGCCCCGCTCCACCAACACCCGCGGTGACCGCGAGGCCGTCCGCGGCCGGATCGGCGGCCGCACCCACGAGATCTCCCGCCTCATCGGCCGCTCGCTCCGCGCCGTCATCGACTACAAGGCGCTCGGCGAGAACACCGTCGTCCTCGACTGCGACGTCCTCCAGGCCGACGGCGGCACCCGCACCGCCGCCATCACCGGCGCCTACGTCGCCCTCGCCGACGCCATCGGCTGGGCCCAGGGCAAGAAGCTGATCAAACCCGGCCGCAAGCCCCTCACCGGTTCCGTCGCGGCCGTCAGCGTCGGCATCGTCGGCGGCGTACCGCTCCTCGACCTCTGCTACGAGGAAGACGTCACCGCCGAGACGGACATGAACGTCGTCTGCACCGGCGACGGCCGCTTCGTCGAGGTCCAGGGCACCGCCGAGGGCCAGCCCTTCGCCCGCGAGGAACTCGACGGCCTCCTCGACCTCGCCGTCACCGGCTGCACCGAACTGGGCGCCGCCCAGCGCGCAGCACTCGACTCCACGGCCTGACCGGCCGCGGCGGGAGACGCGGCGCGGCCGGCAGGCCGGGAGCGAGCGGTGCCGGTGGCGAGCGGTGCCTGCCGGCCGCGCGTCCGGCCCGGGCCCGCCCCGAACCGTGCCCGCAGGGCTGAACCGTGCCCGCAGGGCTGACCCGTGCCGCGCCGGCCCTGTGATGCGACGGGCCGGCCGCGCCCATACCGAGGACGGCCCGGGCTCCGTACGTACCGGCCACGCGCCGGCCGTTCCCCAGCCGTTCCCCGGCCGGATCCGGGCGGGCGGCGGCACCGGGGGCAACTCCGCCGCCCGGGCATGCGTTAATACGGGTACGTACGGGCGTACGGGCCCCCGTCCGCCCACCCGCACCAGGGGAGGACCGCCGTCCATGGCACCGCGCCGCCGTACCACCACCGCCGTCACCGCTCTCGCCGCCGCGGCGCTCGCCGTGCCGCTCCTGACGGGGTGCGGTGCCGTCGAGAAGGCCTTCGACTGCGCCCGGACCGCCGCCACCATCACCGAGGCCGTCTCCGACCTCCAGCGGGCCGCCACCGACGCCGCCGAGAACCCGGCCGAGTCCATCGACGCCCTCGACCGCATCGAGCGGAACGTCGACACCCTCGGCAAGGAGACCGACGACGCCGACCTCAGCAAGGCCGTCGAGAAGCTCGACACGGCGGTCCAGGAAGCCCGCGACGCCATCCAGGACAACCGCACGCCGGACCTCACCCCCATCACGGACGCCGCGGGCGAGATCACCCAGGTCTGCTCCCCGGGCTGACGCGAAGCCGCACCGGCAGCCCGTCCTCGCCGACGGTGCCGACGGTGCCGACCCGGCCCGGAAGGACGCGGCGCGCCCCACCCGGCCCGGCGCTCCCCACCCGGCGCGCCCCACCCGGCGCGCCGCACCCGGCCCTGCCGCGCCCCCGCTTGGGGCACGCCCGGACCGGGCCATCCGCTGGGCCGGGCGTCCGCCGGGCCCGGCCGCCCGCCGGGGCGGGACCGCGGCGAAGCGCCCCCGGCGGCGCCACGGCGGGCCGGTATCGCGCCCGGCCGGACCGGCGGGGGCGCGGGGCGGAATAATCGCTCCCCATGAAGCGCCTGATCCTCGCCACCCGCAACACCCACAAAGTGACCGAACTGCGCGCCATCCTGGCCGACGCGGGCCTCGGCGCCGAAGACGTCGAACTCGTCGGCGCCGACGCCTACCCCGAGATCCCGGACGTCAAGGAGACCGGCGTCACCTTCGCCGAGAACGCCCTCCTCAAGGCGCACGCCCTCGCCCGCGCCACCGGCCACCCCGCGGTCGCCGACGACTCCGGCCTGTGCGTCGACGTCCTCGGCGGCGCCCCGGGCATCTTCTCCGCACGCTGGGCCGGCCGGCACGGTGACGACAAGGCCAACCTTGATCTCCTGCTGGCCCAACTCGCCGACATCACCGACGAACACCGCAGCGCCCACTTCGCCTGCGCGGCAGCGCTGGCCCTACCCGACGGCACCGAACGCGTCGTCGAGGGCCGCCTCACGGGCACCCTCCGCCACACCCCGGCCGGCACCGGCGGCTTCGGCTACGACCCCGTCCTCCAGCCGGACGGCGAGACCCGCACCTGCGCCGAACTCACCCCGGAACAGAAGAACGCCATCAGCCACCGCGGCAAGGCCTTCCGCGCCCTGGCCCCGCTGGTACGCGAACTGCTGGGCTGAGGCGGCTCCGAGCAGCGCGAATGCCGGGCACGGCCACTCGATGACTCGACTTGACCGGCCCGGCATCTCCGGTGCGGCCGGTGGGACTCGAACCCACACGGGATTTCTCCCACAGCGTCCTAAGCGCTGCGCTTCTACCTATTTAGCCACGGCCGCCGACTGCGACCATCGTAGCGGCCCGCAACCTGCTCGGTCATGGCGATAAGAACTGTCACAGCCGTACGACGTCAGCTCCGGCCCGGCCTCCACGGCACCATGTGCTCGTTACCGCATGACAGTTGGGGCAGAGCAGCCGCAGATTGTCCGGACGGTCATCGGTCCGGTCGCCGTTGATGTGGTCGATCTCCAGCGTCATCGGCTTCCCCTGCCACCGGGCTTCGGTTCCGCACTCCGCGCATCGCTCGGCCACACCAATGGCCAGCAGGGCCCGCCTCAGCAGAGCCGTCCTGGTCCGGTGCCCTCCACTGCGCTTGACCAGAATCTCTTCCGGTTTCCTCTTCGGCACGGGACCGGGTCGGCCGCGCTGGTGGGCCTGTCCAAGGAAATGAGATGTGCTGATCCCGGCTTCCGCCGCCCACTGGTGAAGACGTCGGCGCGTCCGCTCGTGATCCGGGATGCCGAGCAACCGCAGAGCACCGGCGATGGAGACGGAATCTTGAATGGCCTGCCGCAGAATGTCCTTGCCGGGTGCCTGCTCGGCCGGCCCGGGACGGCGGTGGCGCATATGGGATACATCGATCCCGAAGTGGGCGAAGCGGCGAAGCAAGTGCCGTTCGAGGCCGTCATATGGCTTTGCGCCGACGAAAACAATCACGTCGCCGATGTCCGAGCAGGATTCTGCCGCGGCTGTCAGAAGGTCCTTCGTGTAGCGCCGGGAACCACTCACGACGCCGTCTCCGTGGAACGGTGCCGGTCACGCGTGTCCCGAGGCCCCTTGTTGCGGCCCCGGTAGGTATCCGTTGTCGCGTGACAGTTGGGGCAGAGCAGCCGCAGATTCTGCAGCCGATTGTTCCACCACCTGCCGTCGATGTGGTCCACTTCCAGCGGCAGACGCCGTCCTCGCCACATTGGCTCCATCCCGCAGAGGGCACAGAGGTGGGCGACACCGGCGTCGAGCATGCACTGTCTGAGCCGGTCACCGTGTACGCGCCGGGCGCTTTCGGGATTCTGCTCGACCAGAACGTCCTCGGGCGTACGACGGCGGCGTCCGGCCCGGTTGCCGGAGGTGCGTGCCGTGAAGTGGGACGTGTCGATGCCCAGTGCCCGGACCCGGTTGCTGATGTGGGTGTGGTGTCCGCCGACGATGCCCAGGCCGAGGCGGCGCAGGACTTCGTTCATGTTCGTGGAGGCCGCCACCGCCGGTTCGAGGATTTCCCTCGTCCAGCGTGCGCCCTCACGCTCGAAGTGAGAGGTGTCGATCCCCAGGGTTCTCATCCGGGCCCTGAGGTACCGCCGACTGCCGCTTCTCGGGTCCACACCGAGCTTTACCAGAGCCTGGCTGAGGGTGCGGGACGACCTCGCGGCTTCATTGAGGCGATCGTGCGTGTAGGGACTCGGCGGCATGGCAAACCCCCCGTTGTGAATCGAGCGCTCACTGCGGTCTCGAACTCATCAACGAGAGGGTCGTGACAGGGTTACGCCGTCCGGGGCCATCGATCGTTTCCGACGGCCCCGGACGTTCCGTAGCCGGTGCCGCGTACAGGGCGGGGACGGATCAGGCCCCCGGCTGGACGGACAGGTCCTTGAGGAGCTTGGCGACGTGGCCCGTGGCCTTGACGTTGTAGAGGGCGCGCTCCACCGTGCCGTTCTCGTCCACCACGACCGTGGAGCGGATGACGCCGGTCACCGTCTTCCCGTACAGCTTCTTCTCGCCGAAGGCGCCGTACGCCTCCAGCACCGACTTCTCCGGGTCGCCGACGAGGGTGACCCGCAGGTTCTCCTTGTCGCGGAACTTGGCGAGCTTCTCCGGCTTGTCCGGGGAGACGCCGATGACCTCGTAGCCGGCGCCGGCCAGCAGCTCCAGATTGTCGGTGAAGTCGCAGGCCTGCTTGGTGCAGCCGGGGGTGAGGGCCGCCGGGTAGAAGTAGACGATGACCTTGCGGCCGGCGTGGTCGGCGAGGGACACCGGCTTGCCGTCCGCGTCGGGCAGGGTGAAGGCGGGGGCGGTGTCGCCGGGCTGCAGTCGCTCGCTCATGGTTCTCCTCGGTGGTGACAGGACGGACGGCCGGAGGGCCGGACGGCTCCGGGGCCCGGAGTGCCCCGGTGGCCGGAGGGCTCTCCCCGAGATTAACCGGGCGGTACGACGGATCGGCTGGGGTGCCGGGGGGCAACGCTGGGCAGGAGCTGACAGACTGTCCATCGCGGACGACCAGCACGGACGGAAACACCGATCAACTCAGGACGACGGAGGCAGCGCGGTGTCGGATGCCAGGACCCCGGCGCAGATCGAGGCGGATATCGCCCGCAGGCGCCAGGAGCTCGCCGTGACGCTCGACGAGATCGCGGTGCGGGTGCACCCGAGGACGATCGTCGGGGACGCGAAGGTGAAGGCCGTGTCGGCCGTGGACCGTACGGCGGGGCGGGCCTATGTGGCGGTGAACCGCGCGCTCAACGACGTACGCGGCGCCTTTGTCTCGGAGAAGGGCGAGCCGCGGCTGGAGCGGATCGTCCCGGCGGCGGTGGCCGCGGCGGCGGTGGTGGGCCTGCTGGTCACGGTCTCGTCCCGGCGCGGTGGCGCCGGCGGGCGCTCCGGGGGACGGGGACGGCGGCGCTGAGCCGGGGCGGGGGCGCCGTCCGGTCGTCCCGCCCGATGGCGTGGCCGGCCGCCGCCCGCCGTGGCGGCCGTCTCCCGCTGCCGTGACGGGCTGGGCCGCCGTTGTCACGGCAGTGGGGGAGGGGCCCGCCGCCGTGCCGAGGCCCACCCCCTGCCGTGGACGGGGCGGGCGGGCCCGCGGCCGGTCGCCGTCGGGCCGCCGGCTGCCCGATGCCCGCCAGTCGCCGCCCGCCGTCGGGCCGTGGCCAACGCGCCTTCCCGGCCCGCCCTCCGCGGGTCCGGTGATGCCGGGCCCGTGGCGTTCCCGGGGCGCGGGGGCAGGTACCGTCATGGCGTGAGCCAGAACGTTACGCACGATGACAAGTTGCCCATCCGCATGCTGCACGACCGGGTGCTCGTCCGCACGGACATCGCGGAGGGCGAGCGGCGCTCCACGGGTGGCATCGTCATCCCCGCGACCGCCGCGGTCGGCCGCCGCCTGGCCTGGGCCGAGGTGGTGGCGGTGGGGCAGAACGTCCGGACGGTGGAGCCGGGCGACCGGGTGCTCTACGACCCGGAGGACCGGGCCGAGGTCGAGGTCCGCGGGGTGGCGTACGTCCTGATGCGGGAGCGGGATCTGCACGCGGTGGCGGCCGAGCGCCTGGAGGGCGCGGAGGATTCCACGGGGCTCTATCTCTGATCCGCCGGGCCGTCCCTGGCCCGGGCCCGGCCCCGCGGCCCCCGTCAGGTGGTCGTGCTCGCCGTGTCCGCGCCCGCCGTGTCCGTGCCGCCCCCGCCGTCGGCGCCGCCGTCCGTTCCGCCGGTACTGTCCGTGCCGCCGGTGTCTCCGCCGGTTCCGCCGGTGTCACCGCCGGTGCTGCCTCCGCTGTCGGCGCCCCCGTCCGTGCCCCCGTCGGTACCTCCGTCCGTGCCGCCGGTGTCGCCGCCGCTGCCGCCGCCCTTGCCGTCGTCGGTGGGCGGGGGTTCGGAGGCGGTGGGCGGTGCCGAGGTCTCGGGGCCGTCCGTCCCGCCGGTCTCCCCGGGGTTCTCGGCGGCGCCGGTCTCGCCGGTGTCCTCCCGGGGGCCTTCGGCCTCCCCGGCCTCTTCGAACGCGTCGCCCGGTGCACCGGGGTCGGGGTCGTTTGCGCCCTCCATCGGCTTGAGGTCGAATTTCTCCGCCGGGCTGCCCTTGAGGGCCGCGGCGGTGTACTGGCCCCAGATCTGGGCGGGGTAGCCGCCGCCGTTGATCCGGGCCATCCCGGTGGCTCCGTAGAGCTTCTTCTGCTCGCCGGTCTCGGAGTCCTGGCCCATCACCGCGACGACGGTGGCGAGGTCGGGGGTGTAGCCGGCGAACCAGGCCGCGCGGTCCTCCTCGGCGGTGCCGGTCTTGCCCGCGGCGGGGCGGCCGGCGGAGGAGGCGGCGGTGCCGGTTCCCTTCTCGACGACGCCCTTGAGGACGGAGGTGGTGGTGTCGGCGGCCTCGCGGCTGACGGCCCGCTCCGTCTCCTTCCGCGGCAGGTCGAGTTCCCGATCGCCCTTGGTGATCTTGGTGACGAGGACGGGTTCGCGGTGTTCGCCGTGGTTGGCGAGGGTGGCGTATGCCTCGGTCATGTCGAGGACGCTGGCGGTGGCGACGCCAAGGGCAACGGAGGGGTCGGGGGTGAGATCCGGGGTGTCCTCGGGCAGCCCGAGGCCGACGGCGGTGCGGCGGACGGTGGCGGGGCCGACGTCCTGGGCCATCTGCGCGTAGACGGCGTTGACGGATTTGTCGGTGGCCTCGGCGACCGTGAGCTGCCCGTAGCTCCGCTCGTCCTCGTTCTCCGGCTTGTAGTCGGTCGATCCGGACCGGGCCTGTACGGCGCGGCCGCTGGTGCCGTCGTAGCGGGCGTTCGGTGTGATGGGGCGGCCGTCGAGGGTCTTGGAGCCCTTGTCGACGGCGGCGGCGAGAACGAAGGGCTTGAAGGTGGAGCCGACCTGGTAGTCGCGCCGGGTGGCGTTGTTGACGTACTGCTCGGTGTAGTCGATGCCGCCGTACATCGCGACGACCTTGCCCGTCTTCGGGTCGATGGAGGCGCCGCCCGCCCGCACATAGCGGTCGACCTTGCGCTCCTTCTTGTCGAGCTTGGACATCAGCTGTTCGTCGACGGCTTCGACGAAGGCGTCCTGCCGCTTCCGGTCGATCGTGGTGACGATGCGGTGGCCGCCCGCTTCGAGGGCGTCCTCGCCGATGATGCCGTGGGCGGAGAGGTACTGCTTGACGGCCTCGACGAGATAGCCGCGCTGGCCGCTCATCCCGGAGGAGGGCCGCCCCTCGGCGGGGGTGGGGAACTCCATGCGGGAGCGTTCGGAGCGGCTGAGCCAGCCCTCGTCGACCATGCCGTCCAGGACGTAGTTCCAGCGGGCGAGGGCGCGGGCCTTGTTCTCCGGGTGGGTGGCGATGTCGTAGTAGCCGGGGGCGTTGAGCAGCGCGGCGAGGTAGGCGCCCTCGGCGGTGGTCAGGTCCTCGACGTGCTTGCGGTAGTAGGCGTGCGCGGCGGCCTGGATGCCGTAGGCGCGGCGGCCGAAGTAGCTGGTGTTGAGGTAGCCCTCGAGGATCTCGTCCTTGCTCGTCTCCTGGTCGAGCTTGATGGCGATGATGAATTCCTTGGCCTTGCGGGTGAGGGTCTGGTCCTGGGCCAGGTAGTAGTTCTTCACGTACTGCTGGGTGATCGTCGAGCCGGACTGCTTTCCCTTGCCGGTGGCGGTGTTCCAGGCTCCGCGCAGCATGGCCTGCGGGTCGACGGCCGACTCGGTGTAGAAGTCGCGGTCCTCGGCGGAGAGGACGGCCCGCCGGACGTGTTCGGGCACCCGGTCGAGTTCGACGTTCTGGCGGTTGACGTCGCCGTCGGTGGCGAGCTGGGTGCCGTCGGAGTAGAGGTAGACGTTGCCCTGCCGGACGGCGTGCTCGTTGGCGGCCGGGATGCCGACGAGCAGGTAGGCGGTGGCGAAGCCGCCGCTGAGGAGGAGGACGGTCAGCAGGACGCCGCCCAGCACGATCCGCCAGGTGGGCAGGTAGCGGCGGAAGCCGGTGCGCTGCGCGCGGCGTGCGGCGCCGGCTCCCGCACCGGCATCGGCACCGGCAGCCGCGTCTCCGGCTCCCGCACCGGCTCCCGCACCGGCTCCCGCACCGGCTCCCGCACCGGCTCCCGTACCGGCATCGGCAGCCCCGTCTCCGGCTCCGGCGGCCCCGGCCGCGGCGTCGGCGGTGCCGGCCCCGTGTCCCTGTGCGGCTTCGTCCGCGGCCCCGTGTCCGGTGTCCCCGGCGCTCTGCCCGCCGCCGTCGCCGCCCGCTTCCGGGGCGGCAGCCGGCTCGGTGGGTCCCGGTTCCGGTCGCCCTCCCGGCCCCGGCTCCGGCCCGTTCCCCGGTTCCCGCTCCGGTTCCGGCTCCGGGGAAGGCGGTTTCTGGTGCTGCGGCTCGTCGCTCATATGTCTGGGGACTCCTCGGCCGCCACCGAAGGTTGTACGGCGGCGATCACTGTCGGGCGGGCTGATCAGCGGGCCTGCGCCACGAGGCGGACTGTCGCGTCATCATTTCCGCGTGCTGGGGCCGGGGTGTCCGGCAGCACTGCCGGGACACACCGAAGGCCCTCCCGGGCCACCCTTACGGCTGACCGGATGGCGGAAAAACATGCACGCCCGCCCCGCTCGCCGCGCTAGGGTCATCCATTTGGGGCGATTTCGGCGGCGTCCGGCGGCGGCCGGCGGGGCCCGGCGGTGGTCGGTGCGGCGGGGTGACGAGCGGGGGCGCGGTGCGCGGCGGGGGAGTGCGGCGTGGTGGCGGGCACGGCGGCGGGCCGCGGCTGTACGGGGTGGTGGCCGCGGGCGTCTTCCGGCGCCATACGACGTACCGGATGGCCACGGCCGCGGGTGTCTTCACCAACACGGTCTTCGGCTTCATCCTCACCTTCGCCTACACGGCCCTGTGGGAGCAGCGGGACGGGCTCGGCGGCTACGGCCTGTCGCAGGCGCTGACCTACGTCTGGGTGGGCCAGGCGCTGCTGATGGCGATGGCCACGATGGGCGGCGGCTTCCAGGACGAGCTGATCGAGCGCATCCGCAGCGGCGACATCGCCGTCGACCTCTTCCGTCCCGCCGATCTCCAGCTGTGGTGGCTGGCGCACGATCTCGGCCGGGCGGCGTTCCATCTGCTGGGGCGGGGAGTGGTGCCGTTGCTGGTGGGCGGGGCGGTCTTCGATCTGGCGTTCCCCGGCGGGCCGCTGCCGTGGGCGGCGTTCCTGCTGTCGGTGCTGCTGGGCGTGGTGGTGAGCTACGCGATCCGCTTCCTGGTGGTGCTGTCGGCGTTCTGGCTGCTCGACGGGCAGGGCGTCGTCCAGATCTCGGCGCTGGTGGCGATGTTCTTCTCGGGGATGCTGCTGCCGCTGACGGTCTTTCCCGGGCTGCTGGGGGAGGTGGCGCGGATGCTGCCGTGGGCGTCGATGCTCCAGGTCCCCGCGGATGTGTTCCTCGGGAAGTACGGCGGCTGGGAGCTGGCCGGGGCGTACGGGTTCCAGGCCGGGTGGGCGCTGGCGCTGCTCGCGGCGGGGCGGGTGCTGCAGTCGGTCGCGGTGCGGAGGGTGGTGGTCCAGGGTGGCTGACACGCGTCCGCGGACGGCCGGGCCGCCCGGCCCGGTGGCGGCCGGTCCGGACCGGGAGGGCCGGGAGGCTCCGCGAGCGCGGAGGCGGACACGGCGAGGGGCGGGCGCCCGTGTCCCGCACCGGGCGGCGGCGGGGCTGCGCGCGTATGTCCTGATCACCGCCATGTGGGTGCGCTCGACGATGGTGTACCGGACGTCGTTCCTGCTGACGGCGCTGGGCAACTTCGCCACCACCGCGCTCGACTTCGTCGCGATCCTGCTGATGTTCTCCCATGTGGAGGCGCTCGGGGGCTTCGGCTTCGCGGAGGTCGCCCTGCTGTACGGGACCTCGGCCACCGCCTTCGGCCTGGCGCATCTGCTGCTGGGCGGCATGGACGGGCTCGGGGCCCGGGTCCGGCGCGGGAGCCTGGACGGGATGCTGGTGCGCCCGGTGCCGCTGCTGGCGCAGGTGGCGGCGGACGGCTTCAAGCTGCGCCGGATCGGCCGGCTCGCGCAGGGGCTGCTGGTGCTGGGCTGGTCGCTGGCCGTCCTGGAGGCCGAGTGGACGCCGCTGACGGTGCTGATGGTGCCGGTGGCGGTGGTGAGCGGCGCGGCGATCTTCGGCGCGCTGCTCGTCGCGGGCGGTTCCTTTCAGTTCTGGGCGCAGGATGCCGCGGAGGTGCAGAACTCCTTCACCTACGGCGGTACGACGTTGCTGCAGTACCCGCCGACGGTGTTCGCGCGGGAGTTGGTGGCCGGGACGGTTTTCGTGGTGCCGTTGGCCTTCGTGAACTGGCTGCCGGTGCTGTTCGTCCTGGGCCGCGACGACCCGCTGGGCCTGCCGGGCTGGGTCGATTTCCTGTCGCCGCTGGTGGCGGTGGTGTGCTGGGTGCCCGCCGGGCTGGTGTGGCGGGCGGGACTGGGTTCGTACCGGAGTGCGGGGAGCTGAGAGGCGGAGGATGGACGGCGGCGACGGCAGCGGCTACGGCGGCAGCGGCGCGGGAGGCGGTGCCGGGACGGGCCGTGGCCGGGACGGCGGGACGGGCCCGGGTGGCGCGGAGCCGCTCATCGAACTGGACGGTGTGGAGAAGGTCTTCCGGGTCCGGCGCCGGGTGGGGCGGCTGCGCCGGGAGCGGCGCGAGGTGCGGGCGGTGGACGGCATCTCCTTCCGGGTGCGGCGCGGCGAGATGGTCGGCTACATCGGTCCCAACGGCGCGGGGAAGTCCACCACCGTCAAGATGCTCACCGGCATCCTGGTGCCCAGCGCCGGCCGGGTGCGGGTCGCGGGCGCCGATCCGTCGCGGGAGCGGATGCGGCTGGCGCACCGGATCGGGGTGGTGTTCGGGCAGCGCACCACGCTCTGGTGGGATCTGCCGCTGCGCGACTCGTACGCGCTGGCCCGCCGGCTGTACCGGATCCCGGACCGCCGTTTCCGGGAGAACCTCGACCGCTGCGTCGAACTGCTCGGTCTCGGAGCGTTGTTGGACGTCCCGGTGCGGCAGCTCTCACTGGGCCAGCGGATGCGCGGTGACATCGCGGCGGCCCTGCTGCACGATCCCGAGGTGCTGTATCTGGACGAGCCGACGATCGGCCTCGACGTCCTGAGCAAGGCGAAGGTCCGGCGCTTTCTCGCCGACGTCAACGCCGAGCGCGGCACCACGGTGCTCCTCACGACCCATGACCTCACCGACATCGAGCAGTTGTGCCGCCGGGTGATGGTGATCGACCACGGCCGGGTGGTGTTCGACGGCGATCTGGAAGGGCTGCACGCGGCGGGTGGCAGTGAGCGCGTCCTCGTCGTGGACCTGGAACGGGAGCTGCCGCCGATCGACCTGTCCGGCGCGGGGCTGCCGGGGGTGCGGGTGGTGCGGACGGAGGGCCCGCGGCAGTGGCTGGCGTTCCCGGCGGGCGGGAGTGCCGCGCCGGTGGTGGCGGCGGTGGCCGCTGAGCATCCGCTGGTGGACCTGTCGGTGCGGGAGCCCGCGATCGAGGACGTCATCGCCCGGATGTACGCGGAGCGGGCGGCCTTCTGAGCCGTCGTTTCCGGCCCCGCGGGCTTTCCCTGCCGGGGAACGGTTCGCGCGGGGCCGGGTTCTGCCTAGGCTGAGGCCCATGATGAGCGAACCTCCTGAACTGCGGGCCTCCGACGCCGACCGTGAACGCGTCGCCGAGGTGCTCCGCGAGGCCGTCGCCGAAGGGCGCCTGACGATGGAGGAGTTCGACGAGCGGCTCGACGCGGCCTACCGGGCGCGCACCTACGCCGAGTTGGAGCCGCTGACCCGTGATCTCCCGGTGGGCGGGGCGGCGGGCCTGCCGGTGGTGCGCGCACCGGGGGAGCCGGCCGCCGCCGGGGCCGCCGGAGAGGTCTCCTGGCCGTCCCGGATCGGCGGCACGCCCAGTTCGAGGTGGGCGGTCGGCATCCTGGGCGGCTTCCAGCGCCGGGGCCGCTGGGTGGCGCCGCGCCGGTTCACGGCCGTGACGGTGATGGGCGGTGGGGAGATCGATCTGCGCGAGGCGCGGTTCGAGGACCGCGAGATCGTGATCCGCTGCTTCGCCGTCATGGGCGGGGTGAACGTGGTGGTGCCGCCCGGGATGGGCCTGGACGTCCGCGGCTTCGGCCTGATGGGCGGCTTCGACCAGAGCAAGGTGGACGAGGGCGATCCGGGCGCGCCGAAGGTCGTGGTCACCGGCTTCGCCTTCTGGGGCGGGGTCGGCACGGAGCGGAAGCTGCCCAGGGAGGAGCGCCGCCGGCTCAAGGCCGAGCGGAAGCGGCGCGAGCTGGAGGAGAAGGGGGAGAAGGACGGGGGCCGGGACCGCCTGGAGAAGCGGGAACGCCGGGAGCTGGAGGACTGACAGGCGACGGGCCGACGGGCCGACGGGCCGACAGGCCGCTCGTGCCCGTGCGGGGCCGCGGTGATCCGGGGCGCTTGCGCGCCCGGGCACACCGCGTCGCTGAACTTCCGCCTCTCGCCGGCGTCTCCGGGGCGGCGGGGAACACCGCCCCGGCCCATGGGGGGCAGGACACGGAGGCCGCCCGGCGGCGGTGCCCTCCGTGCCGGTGCGCCCGCCCGTCCCCGGGGCAGCGGCCCGGGGACGGGCGGGCGCACCGGGTGATCGCCCGGGCGGGGTGCTTTCCGCCGGGGGTGCCGCTCCGGATCCCGGGGCGTCGGCATATCGTCTACACGTGTGTAGAAAGACGGAGCGTGGGCCGACCTCGCGGCAGCCGCGCCGCCCATGCGTCCCATCGGGGGGAACTGTGAAGGAGCGCGCTGTGACCGCCAGACCGGCCGACCCCCCAGGGGGCGGTCTCCGAGCGTCCCGCGCCGCCGCGCGTGAGGCCGGCTCGCCGTGGGGCGGTGGGCTGTGCTGAGCGCCGTACTCGGCCTGCTGGCCGTTCTCGTCCTGACGCTCGGCACCGGCTACTTCGTCGCCCAGGAGTTCGCGTACGTCGCCGCCGACCGGCTCGCGCTGGCCCGTGAGGCGGCGGCGGGCGACCGGCGGGCCGCACGGGCCCTGAAGGTCCTGGAGCGGCTCTCTTTCATGCTCTCCGGTGCGCAGCTCGGCATCACGGTCACCGGACTGGTGGTCGGCTTCCTCGCCGAACCGTCCGTGTCGGCCCTGCTGAAGCCCGTACTGGACGGCCTCGGGCTGGCCGGCGGCACGGCCACGGCGATCTCCGTCGTGCTGGCCTTCACGATCGCCACCGTCCTGCAGATGGTGATCGGTGAACTCGCTCCGAAGAACCTGGCGCTCGCCGTGCCGGAGCCGCTGGCGAAGTCCCTGGCCGCCTCCACTCTGCTCTATCTGAAGATCGTCGGCCCGCTCGTACACGTCTTCGACAGCACCGCCAACAGGCTGCTCCGCAAGGTCGGCATCGAGCCGGTGGAGGAGTTGCACCACGGTGCCACCCTGGAAGAGCTGAGCCACCTGATCGGCGAGTCGCACGAGCAGGGGCAGCTTCCGGCGGACACCGCCGAACTCGTCGACCACGCACTGGAGTTCTCCGAGCGCACCCTCAGCCGGGTGATGGTCCCGCGGGTGGACGCCGTGTTCGTGGACCGGGACGCCACCCTGGCCGGGGCGGCCGGACTGATCGCCGAGCACGGCCACTCCAGCTATCCCGTGCTCGGCGGACACCCCGACGACATCGTGGGTGTCATCGGGGTGTGGGAGCTGATGCGGCTGCCCGCCGGCGGCTTCGGGACCACGAAGGCGGGCGAGGTGGCCCGGCAGCCGCTGTTCCTGCCCGACACCCTTCCGCTTCCGGAGGCGGTGGCGCAGATGAGAGAGCGGGACGACGAGTTCGCCGTCGTGCTCGACGAGCACGGGGGCGTCGCCGGCATCGTCACCTACGAGGACATCGCGGAGGAACTGGTCGGAGACATCGCGGACGAGACCGACACCGTCGTCCGGCTCGCCACCGCCGACGGGGCCGGCTGGCTCGTCGACGCGGGGCGCCGCCTGGACGAGGTCGAGCAGGCCACCGGCATCGCGCTGCCCGAGGAGGAGGACTACGACACCGTCGCGGGCCTCGTCATCGACCGGCTCGGCCGCTTCCCCGCCGTCGGGGACCGTCTCACCGTGGAGGGTGTCGCGATCGAGGTTCTGAGCCTGGACCGGCATGTACCGGAACGCGTCCGGATCGAGCGCTCGGCGGCCGAGGAGGCCCAGGCATGAGTTTCCCCATGGCACTGTTCGTGACCGTTCTGCTCCTCGTCGCCAGCGGGTTCTTCGTGGCCGGTGAGTTCGCCCTGGTCGCGGCCAAGCGTCACCGCATGGAGAAGGCCGCCGAGGAAGGCCGGCGCGGCGCGAAGGCGGCGCTCGCCGGTATGCGCGAGCTGTCGCTGATGCTCGCCGGCGCCCAGCTGGGGATCACGGTCTGCACGCTCGGGCTCGGCTCGATCTCCAAGCCCGCCATCTCCCACCAGGTCGATCCCCTGCTGCTGAAGCTCGGCCTGCCCGCCGGGCTCAGCTACGGCATCGCGTTCGCCTTCGCCATGGCTCTCGTGGTGTTCCTGCACATGGTGGTCGGCGAGATGGCCCCCAAGTCGTGGGCGATCGCCCATCCGGAGCGTTCCGCGATGCTGCTCGGCACGCCCTTCCGGGCCGTGGTGAAGGCCGTACGGCCGCTGCTCTGGGTCCTCAACCAGGTCAGCAACGCTCTGGTCCGGATGTGCCGCGTACAGCCGCGCGACGAACTGACCGCGGTCCACAACCGCGAGCAACTCACCCATCTGGTGGAGGAGTCGGAACGGCTCGGCCTGATCAACAAGACCGCCTCCGAAATGATCACCCGGTCGCTGACCGAGCCGCAGACCCCCCTCGCGGGACTCCAGGTACCCGCTGACGAGATCGTGACCGTGCCGGCCGACGCCGACGTGGACACGATCCTGTCGACGGCCACCGCCGCCGGCCGGGCACGCCTGCTCGTCAAGGACGGAGAGGCGGTCCTCGGCTCGGTGCACGCGCGGGACGCGCTGGTGGCCCGGGCCCGGGGGCGCGCCGCCACGGCTCGCCCGCTCGCCCGGCCGGTCCCGGAGCTGACGGGCACGGACAGCCTCTCCCACGCGGTCGAGCAGCTGCGCCGGCACCGCGCCTCCCTCGCTGTCATCCGGGACGCGGACGGCCGGCTCACCGGATTGGTCAGCCTGGATGATCTCCTCGCCCGTCTGATGGTGGCGCGCACCACGTAGGCGCGGCCGGGCACAGGGCCCTCTTCCCGGTGTGTTCCGGAGGGAGGGCCCTTTCCCGGTTTCCCGGTTTTCCGGCTTCCCGTATGTCCGGTGTGGTGAGCGGGATATCAGTCCGACGGCTTGTTCTCGCCCAGGCGCTCGACGAGCCCCTGGGCCTTGTCGACGCCGGCGCCGGCCGCCCGGGGACTGAAGTGGCGGCGAGCACACGCCTGATGACGGGCCCCGTGCGACAGGCCCTGATCGAGGCGAGCGAAGGAGCCCAGTTGCTGGTGGTGGGCGCCCGGGGACTCGGTGGTTTCACCGGGCTGATCCTCGGGTCGGTCAGCCAGGCGCTGCTCCACCACGCTCACTGTCCGGTCGCGGTCGTACGGCACCGTGGAAACGAGGGGCGAGGGGGCCTCCCCGCGCGGCCCGCGCCTTGCGCACGTCACTCCGAGGAGTGCGGGGTGGGTCCCGTGAAGTCCGGGCTCGCGAAGTCGGGGCCGGCGAAGTCCGGCCGGCTGTAGCCGAGCCGGGCGCGCTTCCCGGGCGCGGGGCCGGGCGCGGGGTCCGGTGGTGTGTCCGTGAACCCTGGTGCCGTGCCGGGGAGTCCGAGTTCGCGGCGCAGGTGGGGCAGCAGGGCGCGCTGCAGCAGGGCGCGCAGCCATGCCGCATGCGCCTGCGCGAGCGTGTCCGGTGCGGGCTGGGCGTGGTCCTGTGTGGAGCGGTGGCGGGCGGCGGTGAACGCCAGCCCGGCTCCGGCCGCCAGCCCGGTGACGGCCGCGATGACCGCGGCGGTCCAGCCCGTGGCGACGAGTGTGCCGGCCAGCGGACCCGAAGCTCCCGCCACGCGCAGTCCGTAGCCCAGCAACAGGAAGATCACCGCTGCCGCGATGGACAGCAGCGGGGTGAGGACGGTGAGGACGGCCACGGCCGCCTTGGCTCCCGTGCCGCCGGCGGGTGACGTGTCCGGGCCCGGGCCCGACCGCGCGTCCAGCAGCGCCGCGTATTCGGGCGACGCCTCGGCGGCGAGGGAGTCGGCCGCTGCGAGGGCGCGGGCACGCAGTTCGCCGGCGGTGTGCGGCGCGCCGGGGCGGCCGAGGGCCGCACGGATATCGGGTGCGGCGAGTGCCTTCCACAGAGCGCTCTCGAACGCGGCCCTGTCCTCGGGCCGTAGGGGTACGGGCTCGTTCATGCTCATTCCCGGGGGTTGTCCGGAGTGACGGTGTCCGCCGTGCCGGGTGGCCGGCGCCGGGAGGGGAGGAGGGCCGGCGCACCCTGGGGGCACCGGCATGCGGGCGGGCCGGAAAGGTCAGACGTTGACGCCGAAGTCGGCCGCGATGCCGGCGAGCCCGGAGGCGTAGCCCTGGCCTACGGCCCGGAACTTCCACTCCGCGCCGTGCCGGTAGAGCTCACCGAAGACCATGGCGGTCTCGGTGGCGGCGTCCTCGCTCAGGTCGTAGCGGGCGAGTTCGGAGCCGCCCGCCTGATTGACGACGCGGATGAAGGCGTTGCGGACCTGGCCGAAGCTCTGGCCGCGGTTCTCGGCGTCGTGGATGGAGACGGGGAAGACGATGCGGGTGACGTCGGCGGGTACGGCGGCGAGGTCGACCTTGATGGATTCGTCGTCGCCCTCCCCCTCGCCGGTGAGGTTGTCACCGGTGTGCTCGACGGAGCCGTCGGGGCTGGTGAGGTTGTTGTAGAAGACGAAGTGCCGGTCGGTGACGACCCTGCCGGAGTCGTTCAGCAGCAGAGCGCTGGCGTCGAGGTCGAAGTCGGTGCCGGAGGTGGTGCGGACGTCCCAGCCGAGTCCCACCACGACGGCGGTCAGGCCGGGGGCCTCCTTGCTCAGCGAGACGTTGCCGCCCTTGGCGAGGCTCACACCCATGTCGTCGTTCCCTC
The DNA here is from genome assembly GCF_000220705.2 of Streptomyces xinghaiensis S187. Classification (GTDB taxonomy): domain Bacteria; phylum Actinomycetota; class Actinomycetes; order Streptomycetales; family Streptomycetaceae; genus Streptomyces; species Streptomyces xinghaiensis. The sequence goes on from NZ_CP023202.1 coordinate 4,565,767, forward strand.
CGTGTTCTTGTGGCCGGGCGGGATATGCCCGCCCGGTGCGTTGCCCGGATGCTGAATCTACAGCAGTGTAGAAGTTGGCGCGGGAGTGTTCGGTGGTGCCCGTGCGGTGCCGTCTGTGAGGGCGGCGCGGTCCGGGCCTGGCACGAGCCGGACCGTGCCGGCCGCGCCGGGTGTGCCGGGCACCGGGGCCCCGGCCCCGTCCCATGGGTTCGGGCGCCGGTCCGGCGATCCGCGAAGGTGGGGAACGACATGGACTCGGGAGCTCTCACGGTGCACGGTTGAGCGTGACGGGTCCGTCGAGAGCCACGGAGACGCAGACAGGCGGATACGAGCTTCGGCCGGTGTGGAAACGGCGGAAGAAAACAGACGTGACGAGGTCGGTACCATCACCCCTCTCGCCACACGAGCGAGAGCGGTGGGCAGGAGGCGCGCGCCATGACGACGGAGCGGAACGAGTGCGTTGCCCGCCGGCGGCCCGGCCGCCGGGCTCAGGGGGAGCTGGAGAGCGAGGTTCTCGCCGCTCTGAGGAGTGCGCCACAGCCGGTCACCGCCGCCTATGTGCACCAGCGTGTCGGCCGGGGCCTCGCCTACACGACCGTGGTCACCACCCTGACCCGGCTGCAGGCCAAGGGAGCGGTCGAACGGCGGCGGGCGGGCCGGGCCTTCGAGTGGACGGCGGTCGCCGACGAGGCGGGGCTGGCGGCCCTGCGGATGCGCCGCCTCCTGGACGCGGAGGCGGATCGCGAGGGTGTGCTGGCCAGATTCGTCACCGCTCTGCTGCCCGACGACGGACAGCTGCTGCGCGGTCTCCTGGCCCGGACCGACGAGGCCGAAGGCTGACGGAGGTGGGCGTCTTCGTCTTCCTGCCCCTCGTCCTGCCGCTGTCGGCGTGGCCGGTGGCCCGGCTGGCCGAGCAGCATCTGCACCCGCGTGCGGCCACCTGGCTGCTGACCGTGGCCGCCGTCGTCCTGGCCGTCTGCAGCACTCTGTGCCTGGCCCTGCTGATGGTGGTCGGCACCGCCCAGCTCCCCGGCAATCCGCTGCCGGACGGCTGGTCCGATCCGGAGGTCCGCGAGGCGGTCCCGTACGACGAGGTCGCGGGCAAGGCCGCCATCCCCGCCCTGATCGGGGTGCTCCTCTCCTGCGGCCGGGCGGCCCGGCACCACCACCGCTTACGGCTCCGCGCGAGCCGGGCGCTCGCGGGACTGCCGCCACGGTCGGTCGCGGTTCTGCCGGATGACGTCCCGTACGCGTACGCACTCCCCGGACGACGCGACCGCATCGTCACGACGACGGGCATGCTGCGCGGTCTGACGGGCCCTGAGCGCCGTGCCCTGTTCGCACATGAGCGCGCCCATCTCGCGGGCCGTCACCACCGGTTCCTGCTGGCCGTACAGCTCGCCGGCCGCGCGAACCCGTTCCTGCGTCCGCTGCGCACCGCCGTCGCATACACGACCGAGCGGTGGGCCGACGAGGAAGCCGCCGCCCGGATCGGTGACCGCCGGCTCGTGGCACGGGCGGTCGGCAAGGCCGCGCTCGCCTCGAGCGGGGCCCCCGGCGCCACCCTGGCGGGCTTCGCCGCACCGGGCCCCGGACCGCGCCGTGTGGCCGCACTGCTGGGGCCGGCGCCCGTGGTGCGGAGCTGGCCGCCGGTGTTCACCGCGGTCGGCCTGGCCGCCTGGGGAGCCGCCGTCGGCACCACGGTCTCGGTGCTGTCGTCGGCCAACGCCGCGGTCAGTCTGTTCTTCATCCTGCAGGCCGCCACCCCGCTCTAGGCGGTGACCGGCGGCTGCAGGGGGTGACCGGCCGCGCGGCGAAGGCCGTGGCCAGTCGCCGGACGCCGGACGCCCGGCGGGGGGCGGGGGCCGGTGCGGGGAACCGACCGCGGAGACGGGTCAGTTCTTGTTGAGCGTGCGCGTCACGCCCGCGACGACGGCGGTCGTGAGCAGCCAGCCCGCCGCGATCAGGGCGTAGGCCAGCCACGCGGGGGCCCCTCCGGTCCAGTACCAGGCGTTGCGCTGACCGAGACCGCCGATGGGGATGAGCAGGTCCAGGGTGTAGACGAGGGCGCTGAACGGGGCGCCCTCGCCGGGCTGCGCCGCCACGGGCTCGTGGGCGCCGAAGACGCCCGTGCCGAGGAGGGCCAGCGCCAGCAGCCACACCCCGGCCAGCCAGGGCCGGTAGCCGTAGCCCACGGTGCCGTCGAGCAGGAGGCCCCAGGCGCGCCCGGCGGGGCGCAGGGTGCCGCGGCGGTGCCGCTGTTTGGCCAGCAGGACCCGGCGGGCGTCGTCGTCATGGCCGATCTGCCGGTACCAGCCGGCGAGTTGCTCGTACGGCTGCGGGGCGTAGGCCGGTTCCCGCCGGATCCACGCCAGGCGGTGGCCGACGGTGTCCCGCCCGGCGTCGTCGTCGCTGTGCAGGTCGCCGTAGACGAAGCCCTGCAGGCGCACGGTGTCCGGCCAGGCTCCCCGGCGGTCGTGCAGCGCCGTGACGCGCGCCCCCCGGAGGTCCACCGCGCCCGACGGGGGGACGGCGGGGGTCAGGACGAGATCGTCCGCCTGCATCCGTGCGCAGTCCAGGGCGGTGTCCCGGCCGTCGAGCACGGCACCGTCGAGGGTCAGTTGGCCGGATATGGTGGCGCCGCGGAGGCGCACCGCTCCCCGCGCCGTGAAGCCCTGGGAGCAGACCAGGGTCGCGATCGTCGCGTTGTCCGCGAGGAGTGCCGCCTCTCCGGGGTGGTGGCACCGCGCCCGCTCCATGAACAGGCCGCCGGACAGCTGTGCTCCCAGCAGCCGCAGGCCGCCGTCGGCGGTGAATCCGCCGCGGCAGAACACGGCACCGCCCATGACGAGGCCGCCGGCGAACAGCGCCCAGTCGCCGGGCGCCGACAGATGCGCACCGCTGAGGATCAGCTCACCGGTCACCTGTGCGTTCATGAGGGAGAGCCGGCCCCGGATGGTTGATCCCCGCAGGTCGAACCGGCCTTCGACGCGGGCCATCGCGGCGTCGATGCCGCGCAGCCGGCTGCGGGCGATGGTGATGGTCCGGGTGGAGGCTCCGTGGAAGCCGATGTCCTCCTCGAACCGGCACTCCTCGAACCGGATCGTGTGCGGGATCTCCGCACCGCCCAGGTCGAGACGGCCGCTGATCCGGGCGCCGGCCAGCCGCAGAGCCGGGACCGACCCCGGCTGCCCCGGGTGACCGCCGAGCAGCAGGGCCGCCACCACCGAGGCCCGGACCGTGCGCTCGGGCCCCCAGGGCTCCTCTCCGGCCCCGGCCCCGGATTCGTCTCCGGCTCGGTGTCCGGCTCCGCCGTCGGCCGGGCCGTCGGCCGGGCCGTCGACGTGCCGTCGCGGACGCAGGTCAACCGCACGGCCTTCGGGGAAGGCGTCCCACAAATCGCGCTCCGGCGCGGTCAGTTCCTCGTACGACAGCACTCGGCCAGGGTATCGATCAACGCCCGGGGAGCCGGGCGCCCCCGGCAGCCCCGAGGGCCCGGCCCGGGCGGCTCAGAGCCGGGCCGGGGCCGAGCCGCGCAGGTCGCTCAGCTTGATGGTGCGCGCCATCTCCCGGTAGCCGTCGTCGCTGGGGTGGAGGTGGTCGCCGGAGTCGTAGGCGGGCAGCAGCCGGTGCGGCTGGGACGGGTCGCGCAGGGCCAGGTCGAAGTCGGCGACGGCGTCGAACACGCCGCCCGCGCGGATCACCTGGTTGACCTGCTGCCGTACGGCCTCGGTCTGCGGCCCGTAGCCGCGGTGGCCGCCGAACGGCAGGAGCGTGCCGCCGACGACGGGCACCCCGCGCCCGTGGGCCTGCCGCACCATCTGCCGCAGTCCTTCGACGATCTGACGGGCGTCCAGCCGGCGCGGTGTCTTCAGTATGTCGTTGATGCCGAGTTGGACGACGGCCACCCGCACCCCGCTCCGGGCCATGACGTCGCGTTCGAACCGGCTGAGCCCGCTGGGGCCGTTGTTGGGGGAAAAGCGGCTGCCGTCGATGAGGATGCGGTTGCCGCTGATGCCCTGGTTGAGCACGCCGTAGCGGGGCGCGCCCGGCTCCTCGCGGAGCCGCTCGGCGAGGAAGTCGGGCCAGCGGTGGTTGGCGCCGGCGGTGGAGGTGATGCCGTCGGTGATGGAGTCGCCGAGGGCGACGAGGGTGCCCTCGGCCTCGGTGCTGTAGACGTCGACGCCGGTGAGGTAGCGCCAGTAGGGGCTCTGCTCGGTGTACGCGGTGCCGCGCGGGTCGCCCGTCCGGTCGCCCTCGGCGAGGTAGGAGGTCTGCCGCGCGTAGGGGTGGTAGGTGACGGGGCCGGAGGGGGTCGGCGAGTAGGTGGAGACGAGCAGGTCGGCGGCGGCAGGAACGTTCAGCCGCACGGGGTCGCTGACCACGGCCTGCCCGGCCGGGACGGAAACCGACGGGCGGCCGGAGAACGTCAGCCGGCGCATGCTGCCGGAGGCCGCCGTCGGATCGCTGGGCGCCGCGGCCAGGGCGATGGTGGCCCCGGTGATGGAGAGCGGCCGGGTGCCGTAGAGGTTGGAGAGCTGGATGCGGGCGGCGCTGCCGCCGATACTGGTGTGCACGACGTTGCGGATGGACTTGCCCGCGTGGCCGTGGAAGGAGTTGGGCTCGGCCGCGGCCGGTGCCGTGGCCCAGCTGCCGACCCAGCGGCCCGAGACGGCCGGGGCGGCCGAGTTGCGCTGCTGCCGGGTGGCGGCGCTCGGGTCGCCCACCGCCCGGTCGCCGCCCACTCCGACGAATATGGCGACGGAGATGAGCACCACCACCGCCGCGAGGGCGGCGAGCAGGGCATAACCGTTCCGCTTGGTCACGCGCGGTTTGTCTCCTCGTACGAGGGAGCTGCCTGCTCCCGTTGGTGCGTTCCCCGGTCGGGGGCGGCGAGTTGGCGGCTCTCCGCCGGGTTGCTCCATGATCCCACGACGGGATCACGTTTCTGATAAGGGGCCGCTTCGATCGGCTCCGCCCGGGTAGACGCGGGGAACTCGTGGTGCGTTCCACTCGTGAGCGGTGCAGGGACAATGCGACGGAGGACCGGCGCGAACGGGTGGAGCGGATGGAACGGAAAGAGCCGGATGAATCCGGTGAAGCGGGCGGTACGGGCCGCACGGGCGGTACGGGCGGTACGGGCGGTGCGCGAGGCGCGCGAGGCGCGCGGGAAGAACGTACGGGACGCGGAGACGGCGCGGCCGGCCGGGTGGCCGGGGTGACGGGTGCGCCCGGTGGCACCGGCACGGCCGGGCGGACGGAACCCCCGGGGCCGTCCGGGTCCTCCGCGCGGCCCGGCCCGCCCGCGTCCCCCCGTACCCGGGGAGGCGGCGGTCTCGCCTACAGCGCCGCCGACGAGGAGAAGCGCCGCGGCGTCCGCCGGATGAAGACGACCGCGACCGGCCTGCTGGTGCTCGTCGCCGTGGTCTACGCCCTCGCCGAGTGGGCGCACTCCGCCGGGGCCGGGGCCTGGGCGGGCTATGTGGCGGCGGCCGCGGAGGCCGGCATGGTGGGCGCGCTCGCCGACTGGTTCGCGGTGACGGCCCTCTTCCGCCATCCGCTGGGCCTGCCCATCCCGCACACCGCGATCATCCCCACCAAGAAGGACGTCCTGGGCCGCAGCCTCGGCGACTTCGTCGGCGAGAACTTCCTCTCCTCCGAGGTCGTACGGACCCGGCTGCGTGCCGTCGGCATCAGCAGCCGCCTCGGCGGCTGGCTCACCGAGCCGGCCAACGCCGAACGGGTCACCGCCGAACTCGCCACCGCCCTGCGCGGCGCGCTGACCGTGCTCCGCGACTCCGACGTCCAGGCCGTGGTCGGCGAGGCGATCACGCGCCGCGCCGAGGCCCGGGAGATCGCGCCGGGCCTGGGCGTCATGCTGGACAAGGTCGTCGCGGACGGCGGCCACCACCGCGTCGTCGACCTGGTGTGCGTACGCGCCCACGACTGGCTGGTGCTGCACAACGAGTCGGTGATGACGGCCGTCGCGGGCGGCGCCCCCAACTGGACCCCGCGCTTCGTGGACCGCAGGGTCGGGGAGCGCGTCTACAAGGAACTGCTGCGCTTCTTCCGGGAGATGCGCGACATGCCCGACCACCCGGCGCGCGGCGCGGTGGACCGCTTCCTCACCGACTTCGCGGCCGACCTGCGCGACGAGCCGGACACCCGCGCCCGCGTCGAGCGGTTCAAGAACGAGTTCCTCAACCGCGACGAGGTGCAGGACCTGATCGCCTCCACCTGGAACGCCGTCCGCCGCATGGTCGTCGCGGCGGCCGAGGACGAGAGCAGCGAACTGCGGGTACGGGCCCGCACCGGGCTGCTGTCCCTCGGGGCGCGGATCTCCACGGACGCGCGGATGCGGGAGAAGGTCGACGGCTGGCTGGAGGACGCGGCGGTGCACGTCGTCACGACGTACCGCGACGAGATCACCTCGCTGATCACGGAGACCATCGCGAGCTGGGACGCCAAGCACACGACGAAGAAGATCGAGGCCCACATCGGGCGCGACCTCCAGTTCATCCGCATCAACGGCACGGTGGTCGGCGCCCTGGCGGGCCTGGTGATCTACACGGTGAGCCGGGGCTTCGGGGCGTAGGAGGCCGGAAGCGGCCGGCTGCCGGGCACCGGGCGCGGACCGGACGGGGGCGGGGCGGCGGGCCGGGCGGCCGCGGCCCGGCTGCCCGGGTGGCGGGCGCATGCCCCGGGCGGCCGGACCGCAGGCCGCGGGCGGTGAGCCTGGGCCCGGGCGGTGCGGCGCACTGGGAGCCGCGCTCGTCCCGCGCCCGGTGGGGCGCAGGCGGCCCCCGGTCCGGGGGCCGCCGTCCCCGGGCCCGGCCGGGAGGCCGCGGAAAAACGTCCACGGCTCACAGGCGTCCCGGGGGACACTGGGGAGCCCGGGCCGCCCCGGCAGCGTCCACCCTCCCGCAGGAGAACAACCACCGTGCCCCGCAAGCCCCGCAGCAAGCCTCGTAGCAAGCCCGGAGCCGTGAACCCGGGGGGCCCGAGCCCGGAGAACCCGGGAAACCTGCCGGGGATCGCCGGATCCGCCGATAACGCTGAGAACGCCGGGGCCGCCGTGGTCGCCGAGTCCTCCGGGACCGCCAAGGCCGCCGGGACCCGGACGGCCGGGACCCGGACGGCCGGGACCACCGGCAACGCCGGCAGCCCCGCCGGCCAACCGGGCACGGCAGCACGGGGAGCCGCTCTCCCCGGACCGGACGACCCCGCCCTCCGCGCGGACTGCGCCAACTGCTTCGCCCTCTGCTGCGTGGCCCTCCCCTTCGCCGCCTCCGCCGACTTCGCCGTCGGCAAACCGGCCGGCCGGCCCTGCGCCAACCTCCGCCGGGACGACTTCCGCTGCGGCATCCACACCACCCTGCGCGAGCGCGGCTGGTCCGGCTGCACCGTCTTCGACTGCCACGGCGCCGGACAGAAGGTGTCCCAGATCACCTTCGGCGGCCGCGACTGGCGCGGGCACCCGGACGTCGCACGCCCGATGTTCGAGGTCTTCCCCGTGATGCGGCAGCTCCACGAACTGCTCCGGTATCTCGCCGAGGCGCTCGCCCTGCCGGCCACCCGCACCCTCCACGGCGACCTCCGCCGCGCCCTGCGCGAACTCGACGGTCTCACCCGCCGGGACGCCGAGACGCTGCTCGCCACCGACGTGGCGGCCGTCCGGCAGGAGGCCAACACCCTGCTGCTGCGCGCCGGCGATCTGGTGCGGTCCCGGGCCCCGGGCCGCGGCGGCCGTCCGCGCAACCACCGCGGAGCGGATCTCGCCGGCGCCCGGCTCCGCAACGCGGACCTGCGCGGCGCGAGCCTGCGCGGCGCCCTGCTCATCGCGGCCGACCTGCGCGGTGCCGATCTGCGCTCGGCGGATGTCATCGGCGCGGACTTCCGGGACGCGGACCTGCGCGGCGCCGACCTGACCGGCGCCGTCTTCCTCACCCAGCCGCAACTCGACGCGGCCCGCGGAGACGCCGCCACCCGCATTCCCCCGGCCCTGCGGAGGCCGGCCCACTGGTTACGGCGGTCAGCGCGGAGCCCCGCGACCGGGCCCGTCCGTCCGTTGGCCCGTCACCGGCGGTGCGCCACGGCGCCGCAGTCACCGGGTCTGCCGTACCCGGCGCTCCCGCCACCGGCTCATCCGCGCAGCGCCTGGAGGGTCCGCAGCCGTTTCCCCGGCTGCTGTACGAGGCGGAGCCCCACCTCCACCAGCGTCCATCCGACGCGGTGGCGCAGCCGCAGCCGCAGTGGAATCCGGCCCCGGTTCCGGTCCCCCGTACCGGAACCGGGGCGGGGTGGGGACTCGCGGAGCAGTAAGACGGTGCCGGCTTCGCGGCGCAACTCGGCGGCTCGCAACTCGTGGAGCCGTAGATGGACATCGCAGTGCATGAGCGGGCCTCCGTAGGGCGGAAAGGGTGACGACGGTGGGCGCGGACGGGATACCGGTGCGGGCGCGGGTGGCGGGCAGGGCGGGCAGGTCGGACGGGTCGGCCGCGGACCACGGACAACAGCGGGGCATGAGCCGGGGGACGCCGGCCGGGCGGAGGGAACGCGGAGAGTGCTTGGCCCGGGGCATCAGCGTGCCGTCCGGGACGCCCCGTTGGCTAAGGGTTTTTTGGGCCGCCGGGCTCCGGCCCCGGGGCCCCTTCTCCGGACCCCGGACGGCCTCCGGGCCCGTCCGGTTTCTCCTCCGCGCGCGGGAAGGCGTGCACATGGACCCGGACCGGAGCCGAGCCCTCCACCCCCGCCTCGACGGCCCGCTCGCGGTAGCCCTGGATGACCTCTTGGAGCTCCTGGTTCATCTCCTTGGCCAGCTCGGGCGTGAGCCGCACGCTGTAGTCGCTCACCTCCCCGGCGTCGCGCCACTCGTCGGACCACTCGTGCAGGGTGCCGAGCCAGGTGCTCAGCTCCTGGGCGTGGATGGTCGCCACCTCGTGGAGGAGGAGGGCGAACGCGCCCCGCACGGCCGGGTCCGGGTGGCCGGCGAAGTCCTTGGTCCGTGACTGGATGCCCCGCTGCCCCGCCCGCCACCACCGCTCCCGCGCCGTGCCGAGCTCGGGTACGTCCACGACGAAGCCGTGTTCGGCGAGCTGCCGCAGGTGGTAACTGGTGGCACCGCTGGACTCGCCCAGCCGGGCGCCGAGTTGGGAGGCGGTGGCGGGGCCGTACTCGCGCAGCGCGCCGAGCAGGCGGATGCGCAGTGGGTGCGCGAGCCCGCGCAGGGAGCGCGGATCGAGCGACCGTACGTGCTCCGGGATGCCGCTGCCCGGGTCCGGGCGGCCGGTCCCGGGGGCCCCGGGAGCTTCGGCGTCCTCCCGGTGGCCGGTGTCCCCGGTGCCGGCGGGGTGTTCCGCGTCCACGGCTTCGTTCTGGCTCATGCGCATCAGGCTAGGCTTGCAAAGACTCCCTTGCAAGCAGTTCTTTGCAAGAGTTTCTTTGTATCGAGGCAGCAGGTCGCCGACGTCGATGCCGAACCGGAACGGAGAGCCGGGACCGGAAGGGACGGGACGGGGCGGGACGCCGGGACGGCGCTGCCACCGCTCAGCGCGCGTAAGCGGTCGGCGGCACGCCCACCGTCGCCGTGAACTCCCGTACGAGATGGGCCTGATCGCTGTAGCCGAGTTCGGCCGCGAGCCGGGCCCAGTCCACGGCCGTGTCCCTGGTCGCCCGCTCCAGGGCCTCGTGAACGCGGTAGCGCAGCAGCACCCACTTCGGGCTGACGCCCACGTATGCGGCGAACAGCCGCTGCAGCGAACGCACCGAAACCCCCTCCTCCGCGGCGAAGCCGGAAACCCGCCGGATGGTGCGGTCCGTACGGATGCGGTGGACGAGGCCCATCGCCAGATCCGCCTGCGGGTCCGGCTCCGGGCCGGCGGCGAGGAGGAAGGCGTCGAGGGCGGTGACGCGTTCGTCCTCGTCCGCCGGTCCGAGGACGGCGGCCGGGGCGTCCGTCGAGCCGGGGACGGCGAGCAGCCCGGAGCCCTCGGCGGCGCGGGCACTGCCGGCGGCGCGCGACGTGCCGGTGGTCCCGGGATCCCCGGGACCGCCCCGGTCGCCGGGCACGCCCCCGGAGGCGTCGGGAAAGACCTCCGTGTGCGGCAGCCGCCGCCCGGTCCAGTGCGAGACCGGCCGGCCGGGCGCGAACGGCCGGAAGCCGCCCGGCCGGAACTGCACCCCGCACACCCGCCCCGTCCCCGCCAGCTTCCGGGTGAACAACTCCAGCCCGATGCCGGCGAGTTCACCGAACCCGAACCCGGATCCGGATCGGGGCTCCGCCCCGTACCGCTGGAAGACGAGATTGACGCTCGGATGCGGCACCACATGGGTGGCGTACGGCTCGGCCAGGTCCCAGTCGATCAGCCAGTAGTGCTCCACATACCGGCGCAGCGGCTCCGCGTACGGCTCGCGGCGCCGGAACCGTACGTGTGCGAAAAGTTCCGGGGCGTCCACGATGCCCCGGGTGTCACGCCGCGGACCTGCCATGACGACCTGCCATGCGCCGATCCTATGTCGCGTTTCTTCAAGCCGGCCCCGGCCGGGCGCCCGTAGCGTCGGACGCATGACGACGAAGATCAGCGAACTGCTCGAAGCGGCGGCCCGGCAGGCCGTCCCGGTCGTCCGGGGCATCCGCGACGACCAGCTCGGCGCGCCCACGCCGTGCCCGGACTACACCGTGCGCGACCTGCTCAACCACCTCCTCCATGTGGTCATCGGCTTCCAGGCGCTGGCCGCGCGGAAGGAGGCCGACTTCGCCACCACCCCCGACCACCTCGCCCGGACCGGCGACGGCTGGCGCGACGCCTTCGCCGAGGAGGCGGCGCGCCTGGCCGCGGCCTGGGCGGTGCCGGGCGCGGAGGAGGGCCGCACCGGGGCCATGGACCTGCCGGCGCGCACCGTGGGCCACATGATCCTGCTCGACCTCACCGCACACCCCTGGGACCTGGCCCGGGCCACCGGCCAGGAGTTCACCCCGGACCCGGACTGCGTCCGCGAACTCGCCGCGCCGGTGGCCGAGATGGCGCCGATGGGGCGGCGGTACGGGGCGTTCGGCGAGCCCGTACCGGTGCCGGACGGCGCCTCGGAGTTCGAGCGGCTGCTCGCCCTGATCGGCCGGGACCCCCGCTGGACTCCGCCCGGCCGGGGCTGAGCGGCGGCGTATACGTCCGGCAGTGCGTCGTGGCCCCGCTGGGTGCGGCCGGGCCGTACGCGGTCGCGGCGAGCCGGGGCCGGGCGAACGGCTCGGGGGTGGCCCGGGCCCGGCTGCGGGGAGCCGGGAAGAGCCCGAGAAAACCGGGGGAAGCCGGGAAGAGCCCGGGGAAGCAGGGAAGAGCCGGAGGGGACGGTCGCCCGCCCGCTGCCGCTCACCGCCGCCGGAATAATCCGTAATGCTCCGTTCGGGTGTCCCGGTGCAACCGCATTCGTCGGCTATGTGTCTCTCTGCCCAGAGGGGTGAAAGAGGCGTTTTCTCCGGCGGTACGGCAGTTCCGTCCGGCCGCCGCGCCCGCTCCTCCGGACAAGAAGGAGACACATGAGGTATCGACACCACCCGGACCGGCCGGGACGGCCCGAGCCGCGCACGGCCGCCGAGGGGCCGGCCCGCAGCCGCCGCGGCGACCGCAGGCGCCTGGCCACCCTGCTCGCCGTGACGGCCCTGTGCGGCGCGGCGCTGCTGCCCGGGGCGAGCGGCGCCACGGCGACCGAGGCCAGGGGAGCGGCGGAGACGGGCGGGGCCACCGGGGCCGCCGACATCGGCCCCTACCGGCACTACGGGTCGGAGCGGATCGCGTCGGCCACGCTGGGCGACGACCGTCTGATCACGCTGACGGCGGTGCGTTCCCGCGTCGACCGCCTGGCCGCCACGGTCCGGCTGGCCATCCACACCAAGGTGCGCGGCCGCTGGGTCGAGGAGGACCGGGCGGTCGTCGGGGAGCGGAACGGCTGGTTCTGGTACCCGCTGACGGGCAGGTCGTCGGTCTGCGAGTTCTCCACGTCCAACGCCCAGCTGGAGCCGATCGGGGTCAGCCTGCTGATCACCCCGTCCATCGGCTGCTCCCCGGTGCACCGCTTCCACGTGGAGGACGGCCAGCTGATTCCCGGCTGAGCGCGTGGCGTACGGGGAGGGCGGGGGCAGCGAGGTGACCTCGGGGGGCGGGGGACGGTGAGGTGCCACGGCTGAACGACGGGGGGCGCGGCGGAGCCGGCCGGCTGACGGCGGCTCCGCCGCGACCTGTCTCCCGCGACCTGTCTCCGCCCGCCCCGTCCCGCCGGGACCGAGGCGGCGTCCCCGGGCCCTGGGGACCCGGGGGCCGCTGTCACCCCCGGCCGTCACCGTTCAGCGGCCGCCCGTGGCGGAGGCGGTCAACGACGTCCGATGCGCCACGTATTGACGAACTCTCTTAAGCTTCTATCATCCTGACTGTCCGAAGTCACGACCAATGTTCGGTATGCCGAACATCTGGCTTCGGGGTCCGTGCTGCGCGTACCGCCCGGGCCGAGTACGACCGCACAGCATCATCCGTTCCCGGTAAGGCCCCCCACGCGCGCCACCGTGCCGGAGTCGCGAGGTCGCACCCGGTGTCCGTGTGCGGCGGGCCCTACCCGCCTCCTTGGAGTCCGGTATGCCCGTAACCGCCGTCCCCGCAGGCCGCCGCCCCGCCGGCGTGCTCCGCGGCTCCACCGTCCGTCCGGCGCGCGGCGCCTGACGGACGCACCCCCGCGGCGCGGGCCCGACCACGCTCTCCCGGGCCCACGCACCCCCCTCCGCCATGTAAGGAGACGCCAACCATGTCCTGGCTCCAGCATCCGTTGAGCCGAAGAGGGCTGCTCACCACCGCCACGGGTCTGGCGGTGGTGTCGGCCACCCCCGGCGCGCACGCCGCGTCCCCGGCCGCCGCCCCCACCGCGCAGGGGCCGGCGGGGCCCCTCGCCGCCTTCACCAACCCCGTTCTCTGGCAGGACTTCGCGGACATCGACATCATCCGCGTCGGGGACGCCTACTACTACTCGGCCTCCTCCATGCACTATTCGCCGGGCGCCCCGATCCTCCGCTCGTACGACCTGGTCAACTGGGAGTTCGCCGGGCACTCACTGCCCTCGCTGGACTTCGGGGCCAAGTACGACCTGAACGGCGGCCGGGGCTACGTCCGCGGGGTCTGGGCCTCCTCCCTGGCCTACCGCCGCAGCAACAGCACCTTCTACTGGCTCGGGCAGATCGACTTCGCGCGGACGTACCTCTACACCGCCCGCTCCGTGGAGGGCCCCTGGAGCCGGCACGCGGAACTCCCGCAGGTCTACTACGACGCGGGCCTGCTCGTCGACGACGACGACAGCCTGTACGTGGCCTACGGCAACACCACCATCAGCGTCGCGCAGTTGTCCGCCGACGGGCGCAGCCAGATACGCAACCAGCAGGTCTTCTCCACGCCGTCGAGCATCGGGACGCTGGAGGGAGCCCGCTTCTACAAGATCAACGGCCGGTACTACATCTTCCTGACCCGCCCGGCCAACGGCCAGTACATCCTGCAGTCGACGAGCGGGCCCTTCGGCCCCTACACCCTGCGCCAGGTCCTCCTCGACCTGCGCGGGCCGGTGTCCGGGGGCGGAGTGCCCCACCAGGGCGGGCTGGTGCAGACACAGAACGGCGCCTGGTTCTACCTGGCCTTCGTGGACGCCTATCCGGGCGGCCGCATCCCCGTTCTGGCGCCGGTCTCCTGGACCGGGGACGGCTGGCCGCAGATCCAGCTGGCGGGCGGCGCCTGGGGCACCTCCTACGACAGCTCGCTCCCCGCCCGCCCGGTCGCCCCCATGACCGGTGCCGACACCTTCGACGGCGCCGGCCTCGGGCCGAAGTGGGAGTGGAACCACAACCCGGACAACAGCAGGTGGTCCGCCGGCGGCGGCCTCACCCTGCGCACCGCCACGGTCACGAACGACCTGTACTGGGCCCGCAACACCCTCACCCACCGCATTCAGGGCCCCACCTCCACCGCGACGATCGAACTCGACTTCGCGGGGATGCGGGACGGCGACCGGGCCGGGCTCGCGCTGCTGCGCGACTCCTCGGCGTGGATCGGCGTCCGGCGGGACGGCGGCGCGGCGCGCGTGGTGATGGTGAACGGGCTGACCATGGACACCAACTGGAACACCACCGGTACCGGCAGCGAAGCGGCGAGCACCACGATCTCCGGCACCCGGGTCTGGCTGCGGGCCCAGGCCGACATCCGGCCCGGCGCGCCCCGCCCGGGCACCTTCTCCTACAGCACCGACGGCACCACCTTCACCCGTCTGGGACCCGCGTTCACCATGGGCAACGACTGGCGGTTCTTCATGGGATACCGCTACGCGATCTTCAACTACGCGACCCAGGCGCTCGGCGGCTCGGTGCGCGTGCCCCGGTTCGACCTCTCCACCCCCTGACCGGCAGCCACCCCAACGACGCCCACGCCGGTGCCCGCACCGGGCACCGGTTCACCCCCACAGCGGCGAGCCGGCGGCGGGTTCCGCCCGCCCCGTCGTCCCGGCGGCGCCACACTCCCGAAGGAGCGACAGATGACGTTACGACTCGGCCGGCGCCGGTTCCCGGCCCTGGCCCTGCTGGCGGCCGCGGCCCTCATGCTGCCCCAGGCCGCGACCGCCGCTCCGGCGACGGCACAGGCCGACACACTCGGCGCGCAGGCGGCCCTGTCCGGGCGGTACTTCGGTACCGCCGTGGCCGCGGGCCGGCTGGGTGACTCCACGTACGCCGGGATCGTGGACCGTGAATTCTCCAGCGTCACCGCGGAGAACGAGATGAAGTGGGACACCGTTGAACCGTCCCGCGGTTCGTTCAACTTCGGCCCCGGCGACCAGATCGCGAACCGCGCCCTGGGCCGCGGGCAGCAGGTCCGCGGCCACACCCTGGTCTGGCATTCCCAGTTGCCCGGCTGGGTCGGCTCCATCCGCGACGCGAACACCCTGCGCAGCGTGATGAACAACCACATCACCACGGTGATGAACCACTACCGGGGCAAGATCCACTCCTGGGACGTGGTGAACGAGGCGTTCGCCGACGGAGGCAGCGGCCAGCTCCGCGGCTCCGTCTTCCGGGACGTGCTGGGCGACGGCTTCCTGGAAGAGGCGTTCCGCACCGCCCGGCAGGCCGACCCGAACGCCAAGCTCTGCTACAACGACTACAACATCGAGAACTGGACCGACGCCAAGACCCAGGGCGTGTACCGCATGGTGCGCGACTTCAAGGCACGGGGCGTGCCCATCGACTGCGTCGGCCTCCAGGCGCACTTCGGCGCGGGCGGCCCGCCGGCCAACTTCCAGACCACCATCTCCAGCTTCGCCGCGCTCGGCGTGGACGTGCAGATCACGGAACTCGACATCGAGCAGGCCGCCCAGAGCGCGTACGCGAACGCCGTGCGCGCGTGCATGAACGTCGCCCGCTGCACCGGCATCACCGTCTGGGGTGTCCGGGACAGCGACTCCTGGCGTACCGGCCAGAACCCGCTGCTCTTCGACAACGCGGGCAACAAGAAACCCGCCTACCACTCGGTGATGTCCGTACTGGGCGGCGCGTAGCCCCCGCGGCCGGGCCGTCACGCCCTTCCAGGGGGCGGGGGCGTGACGGCCCGGTGCCGCCGTCCGTCACGGACGGGGCGGTCCCGCGCCGGTGGCGGGGAAGCCGCGGTCCGCCGGGTGCCGGCCGAGCGGGTGATCACGGCCGCATGGTGCCTCGGGACGTGGGCGCCGACGCCGCCCGGGAGACCCCTCTCACCGCTCCGCCGTCCCGGAACCGGACGGGTCGCCGTAGAAGATGCCGCGGCCGTAGCCGCTCAGGTACACCCGGCCGTAGCGGTCCGGGTCCCCGGTGAGCGATTCGGGCGGGCCACCGAACCGGTGCAGGTCGTCATTGATGCGCGTCCAGCTCCGGCCGGTGTCCTCGGAGCGGAAGACGCCCCGGACCCCGCCGGCCTTCACGGCCGCGTACAGCGTCGGGTAGTCCCGGCCGAGTGCCGCCTTGCCGAAGCCGATGTTGTCGGCCTGTTCCACGGTGGTCACGCGCGTGAAGGTGGTCCCGGCGTCCGTCGACCGCCACAGTCCGTGGGTGGTCCAGGTGGCGCTGCCGACGAGCCAGATGTCGCCCTGGTGGCCGGGCACCGCCTTGAAGCGCACGCCCCAGTCGGTCGCCGGCAGGCCGTCGGTGACGGTGGCGGTGAAGGTGGCGCCGCCGTCGGTGCTGACGTGGAACGTCCCCCCGGAGAACGCGTAGAACGTCATCGGATCGACCCGGTCGGAAGCGAGGATCGCGTTGGCCGGTACCCCGGTGGACGGGGACCAGGAGGTGCCGAAGCCGACCGAGTGGACCACGGGCCGGCCCGAGTCACCCGGCGCCCAGACGAACCGGCTTCCGTCGCTCGCGGCCGCGACGGAGCCGCCGAGGTTCACGCCGCTCGGTTCGGTGCCCTGGAACCAGGTGGCGCCGCCATCCGTGGAGAAGGCCACATGACTGTCGCCGGGTCGGTCGGAGTCGTGGAAGTCGCCCGCGCGCACGATGACCTCGGGCTTGCGCTCGGCGTAGTCGATGCTCCGTGTCGTCGTGAAGACCGGCGAGGTGAAGATCGTCTCCGGCGGGGCGTCCAGGTTCTCGTGGCGGAAGCCGCCCACGTCGCCCAGGGCGCTGATCAGCGCGCCCCCCGGGGGTTTGATCAGGCCCAGCACCGCTGTCTCCTCCACGCCCTCGACGACCGGTACGAGATCGACGGTGCCCCCGGCGTCCCAGGCGGTGAGGTTCCTCGTACCGGCGATCCCGGGACCGCCGTTGAACAGCATGCGGTCGGAGTCGAACGGGTCGATCTCCATCGCCGAGATCGCCTGGCCGATCCTGGGGACCAGGACCGGTGGCTCGGACTCCATGCCCATGGTGGCCCACGGGGTGGCGCTGATGTCGAAGTCGTACCGCAGGGTGCGGTCGGGATAGCCGGCCCAGTCCCAGATGCGGGTCCAGGTGGCCCCCGAGTCGGTGCTGCGGAAGATGTTCCCGTCCGGCCACCAGGAGACCTGGGTGCCGACCATGACGGTGCCGGGGCGCCGCCGGTCCACGGTCAGGCCGGAGTAGCCGAAGGTGTTGTCGTCGCTGGTCGAGGGGACGGGGCTGATCCGGGTCCAGGCGCCCGTGGCCGTGTGGTGCTTCCACACGTCGCCCTTGCCCCCGTCGAACGGGCCGTAGGTGTCACTGGTGGCGATGTACAGCAGGTGGCTGACGGGGTCCAGGACGCCCTTGTGCGGCAGATACCCGGTCGGCGCACCGGCCAACGGGGCCCAGGTCGTACCGCCGTCGGTGCTGCGGTACACCGGCTGGTCCCGGTCGGCCACGCCGGCGTAGACCGACTGGGTGGCGCTCCCCGCGCGTCCGGTGTCCGGATCGAACACCACCCACACCACGCCGGGGTCCTCGGTGCTGCCGGGCGTCTGCGGGTCGTCGCCGGAGGTGGGGAAGCCGTCCACCCGGCTCCAGCTCGCACCGCCGTCGGTGCTCCGCCACAAGCCGTTCCCCGCGGGCGCGCCCAGGAAGAGGATGTCGTCGTTGTGCGGGTCCACGGCCAGCCGCTCGCCCATGCCCCGGCCGGACATGTTGCCGCCCAGGGTGAACGGAAGCTCGGTGACCTGCCAGGTGTCGCCCTGATCGTGCGAGCGCAGGACGGCACCGTTGTTCGGGTCGACGCCGTTGGTGTACATGCCGACGGCGGCCCACACCTTGTTCGCGTCGGACGGACTGGCGGTGACGCCCGCCACCCCCATGTACCCCCAGTGGTCCCAGTCCACCCAGTCCAGCAGCGGCTTCCACGTACCGGTCGCGGCGTTCCAGCGGTACATGCCACCGACGTCGGTACGGGCGTAGGCCAGATCCTTCCGGGCCTCGCTGAAGACGATGCCGGTGACGAACCCGCCGCCGCCTATCCGGACGTTCCGGAAGGCATACGGATCGGACGCCGCCGCGGTCACCGCCGCGGCCGACGGCGCCGGCAGCAGGCCGATCGCGGGGATGCCCAGCGCCGCCGCCATCACCTGCCTGCGTGTCATTCCGTCGCCTGTCATGGTCGTCCTCCCGGAAGCCGGCCCACGGATGCCGTGGGGATGTCCTCTTCGGAATACCGGTGCGCCAAGCGGTGGCAGGGGGCTGCGTGAATCGCACGAAGGGGTCGTGGGAGCGCTCCCACTCCTGCTTCTCGGGACCGTACTGGTTCGAACAGGCCGGAACAAGGCGTGTGTCGGCACCGCGTACGACCATCGTGCTGCCGGCGCCGGCGGACGGGACGGTCAACGGACCGACCCGGCCGGAAGTGAGGATCGCGTGGCCGGCAACCCGACCGAGACGGCCTCCCCGGCCCCCGGGGCGTGCGGAAGAATGCGGGCCATGACCTCCCGCCAACGCCGCACCAGGACACCGCTCTTACCGCCGGCTCTCACCGCTCTCACCGCTGCCGCCGTCCTCCTCACCGGCTGCGGGACGGAACGCCCGGCGGGCGAGGACGGAGATCCCCCCACGGCGGCCGGCGCCCCCGCCACTGCCGGATCACCCGGCGCCACCCTGCTGTCCAGGACCGACATCGAGAAGCGGGCGCGGTGGATGGGCTCGGCGATCGAGCTGATCTACGTGGCCGAGGTGCCGGGCTTCGAACGCGCGCAGCAGTCCGTCGGCGTCTACGGCGGCGACGGCTTCTCGGCGATGTACGTCGACGCGTCGGGCGGCGGCACGGTCCAGCTGTCCGTGGACCGGGGGACGCTCGACGAGGAGAACTGCGAGCGGACTCCACTCGCCTCCGGTGGCGGCGGCGGAGACGGCGGGAAGGTGACGTGCGAGCGGGACGGCGACGCCTGGTACCGCACCTCGGGCGACGCGCACGAGTACGCCCGCCCCGAGGGCGGTCACGTGGTGCGGCTCACCGCCGACCGGGAGAGCGCCGGCCGCGACATCCTGCGCCGAGCGGCCGAGGACGCGCACCCGGCGGACGACGTGGAACTGGACGCCCTCCTGCCGCAACTCCCGGAGACCGGCGATGCGGTCAGCGGCGCGGACGGCGGCGGGCAGCAACCCGAACGAGGAGACCTCCCGCCGGAGGGCGACGGTGCCCCGGACAACGACGTGGACGCGGGCGGCTGACACCGCACGGGCACGGGCCCGCCTACGAGGCCGGAGACGTCCCCGGAGCAGGGGACGCACCGGAAGGCGGAGCGGCAGCCGGCGCCGGACCGGAGCCCGGGCCGCGGCCCCGCAACGGGGCCCGCCCGTCCGCCCGTTCCGGACACGGGAGCCCAGGGGCGGCGCGATTCGGCGAGCAGGCCACGACGGCCAGGGACAGAAAGGCGGGCGGCCCAAGGTAGTAGCCGAGGGACACATCACCGCCCCGCAGCAGCGTGCCGGTCAGCCGGCCGACCAGTCCGCGCAGATGGGCGGAACCGCCGTCAACGGGGGGTGCACAGCGCGGCGCGTACTCCTCCAGCCGCGCCCCGAGCCAGGCCGCCGCGCTCTCCGCCCCGTCCCAGGACCCGGCCACCAGCCGGGCCGGCTTGAGCAGCCAGAGCGCCACCTCGACGGGCGGCAGAGGGGAACCCAGGAACTCCTCCGTCAACGTGCGGTGCAGGGCGGCCCGCTGGGCGCTGGCGTCGGGGTCGGAACCGGGCCACGGCTCGACGGGCAGCCGCCGCCGGGACTCCTTGTCGAACTCGGCCTTCTCGCCGAACCACAGATATCCGTGAAAGTGCACGGCAGTCCGCTTTCCGGGAGAGTCTCCCTCGCCGGTCGGCGCCGCCGCGCCCGCCGTACCGACGCCGCCGCGGGGACGAGCGCCAGAGATATGAGGACGGGCGCGGACAGTGCTCGGAAGAACGGCAGGGAAACCGCGTGCGGGAACCTGCTACGCGGACAGCCCGAAGCGCCCCGGTTCGATACCGGCCGCAAGGAGCTCGTCCGTGGTGAACCGCAGCGGCTCGGCCTCGGGCCGCTTGCTGTCACCGAGGGCCCACACGTTCTCACCGACCCTGGCGAGCGTCACACAGGACTCGCCGTCCGGATGGGTGTTGCCGCCACATGCCTTTGGGAAGACGGCATCCGTGAGGGGGAGGAGGCTTTCCACAAGGCATCCGGCGCCGTGCCAGTTGTGCTTGTGCACTATCGGTTTCTGGACCACCAGCCCGGGAAGGGTTCGGCATGGGCGAGGGCCGTGTCCCGATACCGGAGGAATTCCGGTGCACGGTCTTCCGGGACGACCTCCGGACCGATGAACGTACCCGTCTCGTCGTAGTGCATGACGGCGGCCGCGCGGGAGTCGAAGAACCAGAAATCCGGGACACCCTCCAGAGGATTCGCCCGTTCCGTGGTGTCGAGGATGAAGAACTCCTCGCCGTCCGTCATGTTCTTGGTGTAGCCCCAGCCCAGTTCGTAACGGAGGTAATCCGTCAGGGGGCGGCTGAGGACATGGACCCGGTAGACCCGCTTGCCGGCACCGGTGTGACGCCGCACCTCGGACAGCCACTCCTCGTTGTAGTCCGGCGGCTGTGCTTCACCGGCGAGGAACGCCCTGAGATTTCTCTCGCTCCGGGGGATGTTGTAAGTGTCCCGGGTTTCGAGACGGAACGCCTCTTCCCGGAAGGTGTCGAAGAGTTCCCCGAAATCACTGGATGAGCTTGTCACGGACAGCCCTCCGGATGAGGTCCATGGGAATCTCCACCAACGTCTCGTGCGCCGGAATCTCCAGACCGTGACCGGTCGGGGTCTCACCTTGGACGAGAAGCGTGTCGCGATCCGTGGCGTAGAGCGTTGGTCAGTCCTCCAATTCGCACGTACTGACGAGCTTGGTGACCCGCATGGCCACGAGCGATCCCCCCATTCCGGGACGACTCCGCGCCCGGTCGATATTCCCGAGGCCGATGCTCCGCGGTCAAGCCGAAGGGCTTGCGGGAACGGGAAATCGCACTCCGGCTTCGTCGGCCTCAAGTTCCGGCACAGCGAGAACAGACGGATAGGGGGCCCGTCCGGCTGCGGGTGCCGCCCGACTGTGCGAGAGCTCGACGGCCGGGAGACGGCCGGGTGGTTCGGCTCCGGGCACGATCACGCGGACAGGGCCCGGTAATCGGCGAACGCCACCGCGTGCGCACGGGCGATGTCGCGGTAGCGCCGGTACTCCGGAAGGCGATGAGCGGGCAGCAACTCGGCGCCCACGAAGCGGCCTGCCGGGGTGTAGTGCATGCGGTAGACCCTGGCGTCGTCGAACAGCCAGAAGTCGTGATTTGGGAGGCCGTCCACCGTCCGCTGCGCCAGGTCGATGATCCCGATCTCCTCCCCGGCGGTGATGTTCCCGGGGTACGCCGCGAGTTCGTACCGCAGATAGTCGGTGAGCGGCGAACGCAGCACGTGCACACGGGACACGGACTTACCGAGATCCGTCATGGAGCGGATCCACGGGTTGTCGCTCCACTCGGGCGGCATGGGCTCTCCGGCGAGGAACGCGGCGAACTCGTCGCGCTCCTCCTCGATGTCGTAGACACTCAGGGTCTCCAGCCGGAACGCGGTTCGCTGAAACTCCTGGAAGAGCCGGCCGAACTCGTCGCCGGTCAGCATGAGGCGGGGTCCTTGCTGTCCTCGTGATGCGGTCGGTTCACATCGTTCCGCGGCGCACCGCGGAGACGAAGGCGGCCCACTCTCCGCAGGGCACGGCGAGCACGGGCCCGGTCGTGTTCTTCGAGTCGCGCACCAGCATGGACGTACACGCGGTGGCGACCTCCACGCACTCGCCCCCGGAGCCGTTGCTGTAGCTGCTCTTGTGCCACTGGACACCCGTCGCTACGGGGTGAGACATGCCGTTCATCGGGAGTACTCCTCCAATATGGCCTTGATCATCTGAACCGACCGCGGCGGGCTCGACGCGATCGCCCGCAGGTTGTCGTACGCCCTCGTGTACTGGCTTACATCGTCCCAAGCTGTGTGACCAGGGCTGTCTGCCCGCCAGGCGGAGGGCGGGACGGCAAACCCGGAGATCAGGGCCGTACAACCCACTGTGTGGTTGAAGAGTCAAGCAAGAAGTCCCGGAGCTGATGTGTCTGGCCGGGGAGACGGGCAGGTGCGTTGCCCTGCTGCTTCCGTGGGTATGGCCGACGGTGCCGAACGGCCCTCGTTGACGGAGGGCTTGTGGCCTACGAATACCCGGGACCTCCAGACTCTGTCTGTTGGCAGAGTTAACTGCTAACTTGCAGCCATGGCTGGGGGAACGGCGTACGACACCTGGCAGGAGCTGCTGGAAGCCGACTTCTTCGGCCCTCAGCACGCCGGCCACGCTGTCGTCTTCTACGTGGATGACGCTGCGGAAGGCGCGCTCATGCACCGGCATGGGCTGCTCTGTGAGCTCGCGGACGCGGTTGGCGGCGAGCTTGACTGGGGCAGGCCCAGCGATCTCTTCTGCCGGATCAAGATGCGGTGCCAGCGATGGGAGGCCGGTAAGCAGTGGCAAGCGCCGCCGAGCTTGCCAGTGCTGGCGGCCTCCGTACTCGCTGCTTCCAAGATGGCCGCCGATCCGGACGTCTCGTCCGCCAACTACTACACCCGCCTTGCCGAGGTGTTCAGGGTCGGCAGCCCTGGCCGGAAGCAGTTCGTTGACAGCTTCCCGGCCGTGGCGGCGATGTGGGAGCAACTGCACGCATGGCTCGAGCAGTTCGGCGGGAGTCGTGGGCAGAGCACGATCAGCTCCCACCCTCACTGGAGCCGTATCGGTTATCCGCTGTCCCAGGCGCTGCTCCGGGAGTCCGACCGCCGCGTGCTCACCCGTTTCTTCGCGGCCAGCGGCGTGAAGCCCGGCAGCCCGGACGAATTCCCCGGCCAGGAAGTCATCCGGCTGCTGCGCCTCTGGACAGCGCGCAGTGACCACGGCCTGTCGGCCCCGTTCCACCGTGAGCTGCACCATCCCCGCGCAGGCATCGGCGAGGACGAGAGCGGCAAAGCGTCCGTTCTGGAAGTCCTGCTGGAGCGGCTGGTAGAGCACTGGGACGGGACGCTCTACGAGCCGAAGCACCGCAAGGCCGCACCGCTGAAGCTCATCCTGGCTGACAGGGGACGCAAGCTGGAGTGGGCAGCAACTGCCGTAGAAGGGCTGAGCGAGACGGTCGTCTCCTCAACACGGGGAGAAAGCTTCCGGCTCTTCGACCCCTACGGAGGGCTCTTCGCGGGGCTGGAGTCGCTGATGGTGGGGCCGTACCAGCTGTCACACGGACTGGACCTCGAAGGTGAGGAGCTGGTTCTGCACTGGCAGGGGCGGGAGGTCGTCTTCTTTACCGAGGATGAGTACAGCGGCGACTACGTCAGCACAAGCGTCTTCAACCCGGGGGAACCGCACTGGATCCTGGTCGCCGACGGTATGGCACCCTCGGTCAGGGAGACCTTGACGGGGCTTCTGGGTAGAAAGCCGCGGGAGGCCAGAGGGCTGGTGCCCGGCTGGACACTCTTCAAGAACATCGACTTGGCAGATGACGTGCCGATTGGGTCGATCCTGCAGAGAAAGCCGGTTTCCGCCCATTTCGTTCCTGCGGTGCGCCGTGGGACCCGCTTTGCCCATGGGCTGAAGATCGCAACCCGGTATGGGCAGCATCATTATCTGGCTGGAGGAGAGCCGGACTTGCTGCTGCCCCGGAACCTGTCGTCGTCGGAGGGACGCATCGTCCTGTGCCTCGACGGGCGGACTCAGGCCTTCGCGGCGAGTGCAGGGCTGAAGCCGTATCCGCTCCGGGAGTGGAAACTCGAACCCGGTCTGCACAGGATCGGTGCCGACGGGCACGAGCTCTCCCTGACTGTGTCGCCGGGGATCCGGGAGCACCAGCACCCGGAGGCCGGACGGTACGGCCATCGGTGCGAACCCGTCGCCGTACCGGAAGCGGAGACTCTCGCACTCGGCACCCCGGCTGTGCGCGGTGCCAGTGCACCAGCCTCACTGCAGCTTCCGCGCACGGTCCTGCTGCCGCGCCATGCTTTGGAGGTGACGTTGCTGGGGCCGGCCGGACAGATCCGGACAGTTGAACTGCCGGCTGTTCCCGAATGGGCAGCAGGCAGGCTCCCTGAAGGGGTCGTGGGTTACCTGTGTGAAATCAACGTCCCTGACGGCTATGTCTGGGCGCTCCTGAGAAAACAGAGAAGCTTCAGCGTGCGACTGCTGGACGTGGATGCGCCAATCCCGGCGCCGCTTCCCGGCGAGTACGACTACGAATGGGCCGAGAGCATCCTCTCCGGGGCGGAAGCCACCCCGGAAGATGCCCGCATCGCCGAGGCTTGGCAGGCCTACATCGAAGCGGCAAAGGACCTTCTGGCATGACCGATACGGGAAATCTCCTGTTGCGCTGGGCCAGCGAGCTGGGCAGCGGCACGGTGACGGACCTCAAGAAGGGGGCCGCCTGGCTGGCGAGAAGCAACGGCCTGGAGGTCGAGTTCGGTGCGGCCGGCCGGTGGATCAGGGACTGCCAATCGCTGGGGCACCTTGATGTCGACTGGAAAGCCGGGCGCTGGAGTGTCGCTCCTTCGGCGCTGACTCGTCTGCCGTCCGCTGACGGGCTGGCAGCCGTGGTAGGCAGCCGGACGGCCTTCGCCGACGAGCGTCTGGCGAACGCGGAAGCGGAGGAACTGTCGGTCATCAGGGTGCCCAGTTCTCTGCCGGATACCGATATCCCCGTGCCCGACACCTGGCTGGTGCAGTATGACGACCCGTCGGTGCTGCCCGGGAAGGCTGGAATGCTCGGCGCGGTATACACGGAATGCTTCGCGATCCAGGCCGCCGCCATGCTCCCCGAGCTGCGCCTGGGCCGGCCGTCTGCACCTCCCGCCTACGGCAGAGCGGTTGAGCGCTATGACCAGGACAGCGTGCCACCGGTCTTCGTCCCGGCGCCGAAGCACGAGGGCGATGGCCTCTACCGGTTCCGTCAAGCGGACCACCGGAGGATCTGCACCATCAAGCGCGGGGGCGACTGGTACGAGACCAGCCAGGAGCGCGGCATCTACCTGGAGCTCGCGCGTCTGGGCGGTGACGGCGCCCCGATCCGCTGGTACCCGGAGCGTGGCGCGGGCCGCGAACGGATGGGGAGGCTCGTCGTCGACTGGGGAACGCCCCTGCCAGACCTGCAGCGGCGGGTTGCCGTGATGTGTACCGCCCTGCCGCCCGAATTCGGCATGACCGCGAAGACGGTGATCTACCACAACGTGCCGCGCGCCGTGGCTGAGCGGATCGCCGCGTCACTCAGCCAGAGGCTTGGTGACGAGAATGACTGAGGAAGGTATCTCCTTGTCCGCACCCGAGGCCGGTCTCGACATCATCGGCTCCTTCGACCACCTCCGTGATGCTTTGTTCCGCTATTACGACACGCCGTTCGGCCTTGCCAACAAGGCGCTGGAGGATGAGCGCCGCCGACTGCTCGACGTTGACGGCGGCGCATGGCGGCGACCGCTGATCGAGATCCGGCCGCAGTACCAGTCGTCCGGCATGGACATTGCGGCGTCCGTGCGGGAGGCCGGGGCACCGGACGAACTGGCCGGGCTCATCTCCGCCGGCATGATGGAGGGAGTCCCCTCCCTCTACAGCCATCAGCACCAGGCACTTGTCTCCGCTGTCAGAGACGGCAAAGACGTAGTGATCACTGCGGGGACCGGCTCGGGCAAGACCGAGTCCTTCATGCTTCCGGTGCTCGCGGAACTCGTACGGGAATCCGCCGGCTGGACCGGGCTCCCGGCCCAGGGCGCGCCGTGGTGGAGCAGCCCGACCGGGGCCTACGTGCCCCAGCGGCGGGGAGAGACCGGCCATCAGCCGGCGGTCCGGGCCATGGTGCTCTACCCCATGAACGCACTGGTCGACGACCAGATGATGCGTCTGCGGAAGACGCTGGACGGCGACGCCGCGCGGCAGTGGGCTGCTCGGCACCGCAACGGGCACCGCTTCTACTTCGGCCGCTACACGGGCGCGACTCCCGTCTCAGGCGAGCCGGACAGCAAGCCGGCGGTCGCGAGACTGCGCGAGCTGCTGCAGGAGACGGGCAAGCGCTCGGAACAGGCGCGCAAAGACGGCCAGGACGACTCGGCACGCTATTTCGTCCCCCGGCTCGACGGAGCCGAGATGCGGTCCCGCTGGGACATGATCGACTCGCCGCCCGACATCCTGATCACCAACTACTCGATGCTCAACGTCATGCTGCTCCGGGCACGGGAAGACCGGATCTTCGAGCAGACGCGCCGCTGGCTCGAAAGCGATCCTTCCGCCAAGTTCACACTCATCGTCGATGAACTCCACATGTACCGCGGCACGGCCGGGACTGAAGTCGCTTACCTGCTGCGGAACCTGCGAACCCGGCTAGGTTTGGACGAGCGCCCGGACCAGTTCCGGGTCCTGGCCGCATCGGCTTCGCTGGACCCGCAGCGGGACCGGGCGTTCCTCCAGGAGTTCTTCGGTGTACCGGAGGACCGTTTCGAGGTCTTGGGCGGCGATCTGGTCCTGCCCCGGTCCGGCACCACGGAACTCTCCGCTCACGCGGACCGCTATGTGTCTCTCGGCGCACAACCGGACCCCGGCGACGCCGCGAAGGCGCTGAAGGAGACCGACGGAGCCGCCGCGATCGTGAACGCCCTGTACGACGGCAAGCAACTCGTCGCACGCCCGGACGAGGACGTTGCCGCCGCACTCTTCGGGCAAGCGGAGCGGGAAAAGCGAAGCCAAGCCCTACGGGGGCTGCTGGCAGCACTGCGCCGGGCGGACGCGTCAGCGGGAGACCTGCCGAAGCTCCGGGGCCATCTGTTCTTCCGGAATATCCCTGGGGTTTGGGCCTGCTCGGATCCGCAGTGCCCTGGAGCAGAACAGAGGGAGGACGGCGACCGGACGGTCGGCCGTCTGTTCACCCGGCCGACGCCGCGGTGCAGCGCCTGCTCCTCACGGGTCCTGGAATTGCTGTACTGCCAGAACTGCGGCGACGTCATGCTGGGCGGATACGCCCCCGTCAAGGCCGTGGCGGGAAAACGCTTCGACGCCGGCCTGCTGCCCGACCTTCCCGACCTGGCGAACCTGCCGGACCGGGCTGCCGCCTCGGCGAGTGCGGGCAACTACGTCGTGTACTGGCCACGGACAAGAGAACCGCTTGAAAAGAGCTGGTCCGGCAATGCCGACGGGGGCAAACAGACCGCTGAGTTCGCCTTTAAGAGAAGCAAGTACACCCCCAAGACCGGACAGCTCAGCAACGTCACCCGAAACCACACGGGCTGGTCCTTCCACGTTGCTGTGAGCAACAAGTCGAAGAGGTTGAGCCCGGAGCAGCTTCCCGGTGCCCCCACGCGCTGTCCGTCCTGCGGCGACGACTGGGAAACCAGAGTGCTCCCCGGGAACAATCACCTGAGCCTCAGCGATCCGAGGCGGATGAGAACCCCGGTCCGCTCGATGCGTACCGGTTTCGAGAAGATCAACCAGGTACTGACGACCGGTGTGCTCTCCACCCTGGAGGAGAAGAAGGCCGTCATCTTCTCCGACAGCAGACAGGATGCCGCCAAACTCGCGGCCGGCCTGGGACTGCGCCACTATCAAGACCTTCTGCGGCTGCTCCTGGCGGGCCACGTCATGGAACAGGGGGACCCGGCCGGCGATGTGCGATTGGTACGCGGGTACTTCACGGGCGAGGACAAGCGAGACCGGGAAGCTGCGGCGGAAGCATGGAAGCGGCTGCAGCGGCGGGACCTGAAGGCAGCGCAGGAACTGAAGGCGATCTGGAAGCCGGACGACTTTGACGAGCCTGCGGCTCCGGGCCGCGAAGAAGAGCTGATCGCCCACTTGGGCAAGCTGCCCAGCCTTTTCACCTTCGCTGCGGAAATGGAGGAGGACCTCCTCGGGATGGGGGTCAATCCCGGTGGGCCGAAGGACAGCCTCAAACAGGTCGAGTACCTCAAGGGCGCCGTTCGGCACTCCTGGACTTCCTTGTACGACTGGTCGAAGGAGCGGGTTGAACCGAAGCTCGGTCTCGAAGAGCGGCAGCAGCGGCTCAGGGACGGCATCAGCGAGTCGCTTCGCACGGAAATGCTGACGGGGCTCTTCGGCAGTGCCGGACGCGACTTCGAATCACTGGGCCTGGGCTGGTTGTGCCTGGTCTCGGATGCGGCTCCGCTCGACCTGGATCCGTCCTCCGATACGTCCCTGGTCCGCGCGTCCCTGAGAGTGCTCGGCCATCTGCGCCGTTTCCGGGGCCTCCGGGACGGTCTGAGCAACCCTCCGAGGCCGCTCCGTCTCTTCTGGGAGGCGGTAGCGGATCAGAGCGGCCAGGGCTTGGAAGACATCCAGAAACGTGTGGAACGGGCGTGGGGGAGCGCTGTCTCCGGATACGTGATCGACCCGGAAAAGGTCGGTATCCGGACAGGGGGCCAGCAGGCCTGGGTCTGCCCCAAGTGCAAGCGCCGTCATCTGCACCGCGGGGTCGGCATCTGCACGAAGGCCAAATGCGGCAAGCCGCTTCCCCTGGAACCCGAGGCATTCGAAGGCACGGAGAAGGACTACTACGCCTGGCAGGCGTCCAACGGAGAGGGCCGCTTCCGGCTCAACTGTGCCGAACTCACGGGGCAGACCGACAAGCTGGACGCACAGGCGCGGCAGGCCCGCTTCCAGCGGATCTTCCTCGACGAGTCGGAGTTCGAGAAGCCCGACGAGGTCGATGTCCTCTCAGTGACCACAACCATGGAAGCGGGCGTGGACATCGGCTCCCTGGCCGTCGTCCTCATGGCCAACATGCCGCCCACACGCTTCAACTACCAGCAGCGCGTCGGCCGGGCCGGCCGACGCGGGTCCCCCGTGGCGCTGGCGCTGACCGTATGCCGCGGCCGCAGCCATGACGAGCACTACTTCCAGGAACCCGAACGCATCACCAACGACGAGACGCCGCCTCCGTATCTCTCCACGGACATGCCCGACATTTACCGCCGGGTGCTCACCGCGGAAGTGCTCAGAAGGGCCTTCGCAGAGGTGGGAGGCGCCGGGGCGGACGGCGTGACACTTGACCCGACCCGCAATGTGCACGGTCAGTTCGGTACTGCTGCCGACTGGGAAGCTGCACGTCCGTCGATCAGCCGGTGGCTGTCCGCGCACGCGGCAGAGATCGCCAGGTTGGCGGACTTCCTCGCCGCGTACACCCGGACGCCGGGCCAGGCGGCGGCAGCCTGCCGCTGGGTAGCGGAGGATCTGATCAGCGAGATCAGCCGGGTCTCCGGCGCGGAGTACGGCCACCCGGACTTGAGCCAGCGGCTCGCCGAGGAGGGGCTGCTGCCCATGTTCGGTTTCCCGACGGGAGTCAGGTACCTCTACACACAGCGGCCGAAGAAGCCCTATCCCTGGCCGCCGGCCGGGGTCGTTGACCGGGATCTGCCCATCGCCGTATCGCAGTTCGCGCCCGGTGCGGAGACAGTCAAGGACGGCGCCGTGTTCACAGCCGCAGGAGTGGTCGGATTCCGGCCCTTCGGCCGTGAGCCGCAGGCCGTCGCCGATCCGCTCGGCTCCCGCATGCGCATAGGGCTCTGCCGCTCCTGCTCACATGTGGAGGAGTCGGCACCGGACACTGAGGCCGCGGAGGGAGAGATCCTCGTCTGCCCGGCCTGCGGGGCGGACGACGGCACCTACAGTCGTATCGAGCTGAGGCAGCCGACTGGCTTCTTCGCGCCGTCCACCAAACCGTTCCGGCGGGACTTCGACGGCAACTTCGCTTGGTCGGCCCGGTCGTTGGCGCCCCGCACCGGGGCTGACCTGGAGAGCGAGAACGGAGCTCCGCGGCGCGACGTGGGCGTGGGAGGAGTGCTCGTTCATTCGGGCAAGGGGCGGCGGTACGTGGTCAACGACAACGGCGGCAAGCTCTTCAACTTCGCGCCGCTGCAGTCAACGAACCTCCTCTGGTCGGGTGCCTGGATGGAGACGGGAGTGGCTGAAGCCGCCCCGTGGTTCAAGCTTGCCCAGGATGAGCCGGCAAGTGTCGCTCTCGGAGCCATGCAGCGCACGGACCTGTTCCTGCTCGGTCCCGAGAAGCCGGTACTGCGCGATGCGGGTCTCCGGCTGAACCTCTCCGCCGGAGTCCAGCGCAGCGGCTTCCGGGAGGACACGACCGGGCGCAAAGCCGCTTGGTACTCGCTCGCAGCACTGCTCCGCAAGGCAGCGGGCACGATGCTCGACATCCAGCCGGGCGAGATCGCGGCGGGTATCCACGGGGCCGCCTCATCGGGCGGCGAGGCGCGGGTCTTCGCGTTCCTGGCGGACACGCTCGACAACGGAGCCGGCTACTGCACGCACTTGGCAGAACCGGAAACCTTCTCGGAACTGCTGGGTGTGACCGACGCACTGCTGGCGAAGTACCGCTCCGGAGCTCATGGCGATGAATGCAGGGGCTCCTGCTACGAGTGCCTCCGGGACTACACGAACATGGCCTACCACGCTCTGCTCGACTGGCGCCTGGCGGCCGACCTGCTCGGCGTCCTCCGGGGGAGGGAGCTGACGTATGACCGGGACGAGGCCGGCCAGTTGCTGGATCACTGGGCTGCCGACACCATCGGTGCGGAGCACATGACAGCCGAGCTGGCCAGCGGCCCGGCTGTGGTCTTTGCCGACAGCATCGCTGTTTGCGTGAAGCACCCGCTTGAGGGCGCGGATGAGGCAGTGGAAGCCCGGCGGCTCACCGAGGTGAGGTCTGAGATCGAGAAAGCAGGCGGGGGCATCGAGTCCGTCGTCTTTGTCGACAACTTCCTGCTGGAGCGCGTGCCGTCCATGGTGACGGCAAAGCTGCAGGGGTTTTCACCGGACTGATACTGCGCCCCGGACCAAGACTGCAGGCCGGATCGCTTCTTCTCTAACTGATGTGACCGGCCTGCAGCCCTTTGGTGAACACAGCCCAGGCACGCCCGCTGAACCAGAGCCCGTACCTCTCAAGGGCTTTGGAATCACGCACTGCGACGCCCTGGGACAGAAGAGCGGTCTCAACGCATTCGGTTGGGCCGGCGCTGCTGTACGACGACTTGGTCCAGGCATCGTCCGGTATGGAGGGCCGCTGTTCTCCTGTGCGCATCACATCTCCCTGCGGGTTTCTTCGATCAAGGCCGATGACGCGGCCATGTCCAATGCTTGTGCGCGCAGGTAGTCGAAGGCAAGCCGGTAGTGGTCCAGCTCCTCGTCCTTCTCCATGAACAGGGAGCCCACATGGGTCTCCACGTACACGACGTCCAGGGACGGTTCCGGTCCGCCCAGGATGACGAAGCTGCCCTTGGCGGCGGAGTGCGCACCCTTGGCGAACGGCAGGACTTGAAGCGTGATGCCGGGCGCTTCGTTGGCTTCGAGCAGCCGTGTGAGCTGTGCGCGCATCGTCTCCCGGGAGCCGACCACGCGGCGCAGGACTGACTCGTCCAGGATGATCCACAGGTGGGGAGGCTCGGCGCGTACGAGGA
Source organism: Streptomyces xinghaiensis S187 (assembly GCF_000220705.2). GTDB lineage: Bacteria > Actinomycetota > Actinomycetes > Streptomycetales > Streptomycetaceae > Streptomyces > Streptomyces xinghaiensis. Next base: position 4,597,226 of record NZ_CP023202.1, read on the forward strand.
GCTGCTGCCGCTGCATACGGAGGTCGACCAACTGCTCGATCTCCGTCGCTGTCCGTCGCATCTCAGACGCGTGCTGTACCGCTTCGGCGTAGCTCCGGGTCTGGAGTAGGCCGGGGACGTAGACACAGGTGAAGTGGTCCTCGCGGGTGGCTTCGTCTTCCAGGGTGAACAGCAGGTTGGCGCTCTCAGGGAGGCTGTCCGCGAAGGGACCCCACCAGTTCTGCTTCTTGGCGTCCTTGGCCAGAGCCACGACTGCACTGCGCTCCGCGTCAGTTGCGCCGTAGTGCCGGCAAAGAGCTTCTACAATCAGCCACTTGACCGGCCCCTCCTGGGTCTCGTAGCGGCTGATGGTGGCCTTCGAAACCCCGACGAGCTGACCTGCCTCCTCAAGAGTCATGCCTTTGCGTGCCCGCAGCTTCCGCAACACCGCTCCGAGTTGACGGCGTCGTGTGGTGGCTCGTGTGGCCAACGGAGTCCCCTTGTCTCGGCCTGATGGCCTGCTGGTCGTTGCCAGACACCGCAGGCTATGACTCACAGGAAATCCTTGGCCATTTACTTCACTCTTCCGAGTGGAAGTCGGTGAGAAGTTTCATGACGAGACTTCTCGACTGCCATGCTCCCTGCCGTAATGCCGACGAGGAAGCCGGGTACGCACACCGGCTGCCCTGCGGCGCAGGCCAGAAGGGAGAACAGCCCATGACGGAACCCCGCTTGAGCCGAAGCGGCACCAGGTCGGTCCTGACGTTCGCCGCAGAAGCAGTCCAACTGCGCGATCTCCGAGCTGCGGTGAAAGTGCAGCTGGCCCAATGGCAGGTACCGACGCTGGCAGCCGAGGCTCAGTTGGTGGTGACTGAGCTGGTCACCAACGTGGTTAAGCACGTAGGCGAGGGAAGCACGGTAAGGTTCGTCCTGGCGCTGGACCCGGACCGGCTCCGCATCGAACTACACGACAAGAGCCCGGTACTTCCCGTGTCCCGGAGAGCGGACTGCGACAGCGAGTGCGGGCGCGGGCTGCACTTGGTTGCGGTCATGGCCGCGGACTCGGGCGCGAATCCGACAGCAGAGGGCAAGGTGGTCTGGTGCGAGCTGCAAGCCGCGGGCGCCCGGACGCCGGTGGGTGACGGACCGGCCGCCGCCGGGAGCTGTGGTGCTACCCCTGCTCGTCGGTCAGTCTGACGGGTGTCTGTATACAGGCCCGCAACTCGTCCGGTGTGCGCCATGATTCTCCGGAATGATTTCTATGGCACATGCGGTGGCAGTTGGAGCACAGGAGGGCGAGGTCATCCAGTCGCGTCTCGCGAGGACCGGCCACGTACAGGGGCAGCGTGTGGTGAACCTCGATGTACTCGTGTCCGAGCTCCCCGTAGAAGCGCTCGAAATCGAAGGTGCAGACCTCGCAGCGCAATGGGCTGCCGTGGGCGCGTACGTCCTGGATCTTGCGGCGGCGCAGCTTCGGGCTCCGCTCGCGGGCTATGGCCCAGCGCATGAGAAGGCGGCCTTCCATAGCCGTGGTTGTTCCGTCGTCTGCGACCTCGTCGGGCTGCTCAGGAATCTGCGTGAGCTCTCCCGTAGCGATGCCAGCAGCGATTGCGGACGCCGCCTTCCTCATCCTGGCCGGGTCGGAGATGAAGGCGTCGATCACCGCAAGGTCCAGCTTCCCCCCTTTCGTTCTTTTCCCTGCATAGTCCGAGCGGTTCGTGGCGAGATCGGTGGTCTTGCGGCTCACGCTGCCCACCGAGCGGAAGCTGGGGATCTCCTCGGCGGCTGTCCCGTGCAGAGGCAGTCGACGCAGGAGTTGGGAGAGCTCTTGGACGCGGCGGTCGTTCTCGCGCAACTCCCGCCAGCCGTTGTCGACGACCAGCGTGCAGGCCAAGACCAACTCGTCGTATGTCCAGGCAGGGCTTCTCCGCGGCATGATCGCTATCGTATGTACGTTCGGCGGACCGTTTCCAGTGTCCGTCTTGGGGCGCCTCGGAGTGTTCTCCGGCGGTGTCGCACACTTGGTTGTTCCAGATCGGAAGTTCCGTCACTGTCTGCGAGGTGACGGCTGCAAGGAGTTGTCGTGGTCGGTGGGCGGAAGGGTGTCGTGGACCAGTCGGAGCACCAGTTCCCCTCTGTGGAGGTGTGCGCCGGCGCCGGAGGCCAGGCCGTGGGTCTGCACGGAGCTGGATTCAGGCACCGGGCACTGGTCGAGTTGGATGCCGATGCCTGCGCGACTTTGCGGAAAAATGTTCTGGCCAACCCTGAGTGGGATGGGTGCGAGGTTCTTCAGAGAGACTTGAAGTCATTCGAGCCGGCAGACCTGGGTTGCGTACCGGAAGAGCTCGCCCTGCTCTCCGGCGGAGTTCCGTGTCCTCCCTTCTCGTCGGCCGGTAAGCGGCTGGGGAGAGAGGATGACCGGGATCTATTTCCGGTCATGCTCAAGTGGATTGACCATTTGCGTCCGCGGGCAGTGATGATCGAGAATGTGAAAAACCTGATGGAAAGAAAGTTTGACGACTATCGCGAGGAAATCGCCGAAGATATTCAGTGGTTCGGCTACAAGGTGTATGGTTGGAATATCCTGAAGGCCTCTGATTTCGGGGTCCCTCAATATCGCCCAAGGGCAATCTTTGTGGCCATTAGGAAAGACGTCCGTGCGGAATTTCACTGGCCTGACCCGGCCGGCTACGCAAGCCTCAGCGTCGCGGATGCACTTGTCAGCAGTATGTACAGGAGATTCAGAGACAGCGGTGAACCGGGGTGGAATGACGGGTACGAGCGATGGCTCGGTAAGGCTGAGTCCGGAAAGGCAGCGCCGACCTTGGTCGGGGGGTCCAAGAAGCACGGTGGAGCGGATCTCGGGCCGACCCGGGCCAAGTGGGCATGGCGGCAGCTCGGAGTCGATGGAACCGGCGTCGCTGAGGAGCCGGGGGACCTCAAACACCCTGAGCGTGATCTTTATGGCCCTCTAGGCCCCAAGCTGACAGTAAGCCAAGCAGCCATTTTGCAGGGATTCCCCGAGGGTTGGAAATTCTCTGGTCGGAAAACTGCGGCTTACCGGCAGGTGGGTAATGCGTTTCCGCCGCCAGTGGCACAGGCTGTCGGAGAGAGCATCATGGCCACGCTTCGCGCCTCCGATGCCGCGTCGGCCGGGCAGGAGAAGGCCCGCGCGCTAGTCGAGCCTCGCGTGGCGCCGCGACGTGACCGCCGAGATGATTTTTGCGGCACAGTCGTCAGCTGACTCGTGCTCCCAGAAACGCAGAACAAGCCATCCGTTTTCCGCGAGGCGTTCATCGGTATCGCGGTCCCTGTCGCGGTTCCGGGCTACCTTTGATGACCAGTAACCGGGATTTGTTTTCGGTGGAACATAGTGCTGAGGGCAGCCGTGCCAGTAGCAGCCGTCGACGAAAACTGCGACCTTCGCCGGCCGGAAGACCATGTCTGCTGTCCTGCGGAGTTCGGGCAGCGGTCTGGCGCAGACCCTGTAGCGCAGGCCTTGAGCGTGGACGAGCCGCCGGATGGTCTGCTCCGGCTTGGTGTCACGATTCCGGATCGCCTGCATGTTCCTGCGGTTCGCCGCCGAGGAGGCCCAGGACCCCTCGGGAGGCACCCATGATTCTTCTGGGTCTATTCCTTCCGGTTCTTCCGGTTCGCGTCTTGCTGTGGACACGGCCTCTTGCTCCTGGGACTCGGATCTGGTGCTACTCCGAACCTAGCGTGACGATTGCTTCTTCGGCGTGCTGCGAATCCTTGACGCGGAAGCGGACCAGGCGTCGGCTTGAGTCGATGGCAGCCTTCGGCGGCACGAGGCTGAAGGCCATGATCACTTGGGCGGGGTCGGCGGCCCCGTCGTGGACTGCTTGAGCCAGCCCCTTGCCGCGGGTGCTGTCGATGACGGGGTAGAGCAGAAGGACGCCTTGCCGGGGGCCAAGCGCAGGCAGCGCGGCATGGTTCTGTGAGGCAGCGGCCAGCTCGACCATTCTCTTGGCTGCCTTGTGGTGTTCCAGGCCGGCTATGCGACCGAATGAGTCCTTTCCGCGCTGGCGGCTGCGCTGCACCAGCGAGAGCGGAATGGACCCGAGCACAGTCGCTTCGACCCGCTGGGGTGAGGACAGTTGAGGTGCGAGAACCAGCCAGTCGTCCACTTTGGCCAAGGCGCCGTCGAGCTGGCTCAGGTAGGCCAAGTGGGGCAGGAACGTCTCCGGCTTCGACCATTCCAGTTGGCTCAGGACGGATATGAGCAGGGAGTGGTCCACGACGCCGGTGTAAGCGGAGAAGGTACGACGCAGCTGGCTGGATTCGTCCGGGGGGTTGCTGCAGAGCACCGGTGTGCCACCCAATACGTCAAGCACCGGGCGCCAGCGTTCGGTGTTCCGCCTGATAGCAGCGGCGGTCGTCGGGTAGGAAGCCGGCTCAACCGGTAGTCCGGGGGAGCGGATCTCGACCAGCTCGGCATTGAACATCTTGCTCGGGCTCGTCGGCTTCAGCCACGGCAGGTGCTGGGAGACCAGCGGCGGGACCTGGGCCGGGGTGATCTGGGGCTTGCCGTCGATGAGGACCGCGTACTGCTTGAGTTGCTCGCGGAAGGTCTCCTCGTCGCGGCAGATGGCCTCGAAGGCCTCGTAGAGGTCGACCTCCTTGGCGCCCAGGGTCTCGCCGCGGCCGATGTAGAGGCGGACCAGGTCCCGGTAGCCCTTACGGAAGCCGAACCAGCGGCCCATCTGCATCAAGGTGGAGGCGTTGCCCGCGCTGCGGCGGTAGTAGGTGACGGTGAGGCCCTCGACCGTGTAGCCGCGGGAGAGTTTCTGGCCGCCGACCAGGATCTTCCAGATGCCGCGGCGGTCGAAGTCCGCCTCGCCGCGCTCGATGTCCTGGTCGCCGTTGACCACGATCACCGGGTTCTCGTTGCCGCCGATGCGCATCCACGCGGCGCCGATGTGGGGTGCCAGTTCCTCGAAGTCCGCCGGCACGGCGAAACCGTCCGCACGGGCGGCGGACACCGGGGCCACGTCGGCGTCGTAGAGCTTGTGCAGACGCTCGCGGCCGGAGGGGCCCGCGTAGCCGCCGTCGTACCACAGGCGCAGCAGCTTTGCGGCGAGCTCCCGGTGGTCGCGCTGGAGGCGCGATTCGTGCACGAGCATGGTGTGGTGCCGGAAGTGGCCGGTACCGAGCGGCTCCGGGCCGGCGCATTCCCGGTAGACCTTCATGGCCGCGGTGAGGACGAACATGTCCATGGCCTCGCGCAGGCAGGCGTCGTCCTCCTCGTCCTCCTTCCGGACGTCCCGGACGTGGGCCTTCTCCTGGGAGTTGGCGAAGGTGCGCTCCTCTGGCGGGATCGCGGAGTCCAGGTCGTGGAAGTCCTGGACGCCCATGTATCCGGCCGGGCGGTCCAGCGAGAGGATGAAGTCGCGGGGGAAGACGTCCTCGGTGTCGCTCGGGTCGATGAAGACGTTGGCGAACGGCGTCGCGGTGTAGCCGACGTACTGGGCGCGCGGCATCAGCTGCAGAAGCTCGGAGATCTTCTCGTTGATCGCAGTGCGGTTGGCGTCCGGCTTGCTCGGGCTGGTGGTGTTGACGGAGGCCTCGTCCGACTCGTCGTCGATGATCAGTACCGGGATCTCGCTCAGCAGCGGGCCGATCTTCTTGAGGTCCGTGACCAGCTTGGCCAGCACGGACTTGTTCTTCTTGACGACCATCAGCCGTGCCGCGCTGTGGCGGAGGTTGCGCGGGTCGTACAGCGGCAGCGTCTGCTCGCGCTTCTCGATCTCCAGCGCTCCGATGCCCTGCGCCAGCGGCTTGTAGTCGTTGTCCCGGGTGGTGAGCCGGATGATGTCGAAGGCGCCGCGGGTGGAGGGCAGTCCGCCGTGCCGCAGGAACTTGTCCTGGACCCACGCCTCGTCCGCGGCGTAGTCGGATTCCACTTCGCTCGCGCCGCGCAGGATGTTCTCCCGGCCGACCAGCTCCATGTCCAGGCGGCGCTGGGTCTGGGCGCGGAGGAGGTTGAGCGTGCCGCCCAGGACGATGACCAGCCGGTAGCCCGCGTCGACGGCCTTGGCGATCACGCCGGTGAAGTTGGCGGTCTTGCCCGACTGGACGTAGCCGACGACCAGGCCCCGCGACTGGTACGGCTGCTCGGCCGTCGGGTCGGCCAGCCGCTCGACGACCCGCTCGGCGGCCTCGTCGAGGTTCGCGACGGCGTCGGCGTCCCATCCCTTGCGGGCCAGCAGCTCCGCGTACCTGGGCCAGTACCAGTGGTGCCCCTGCTGTTCCCGCCGGCCGCGCCACGGGGTGAACTCCCGGCTGATGACGACCGGTCCGGTCAGCTTGGACACCGGGATCAGGGTGTCGAGCACCTTGCGGGTCTCCGGCTCCAGACCGAGCCCTGCGTGGATGGCGGCCCGGCGCTCCTCCGTCCGCGGTTCCGTGTCCGTCCAGTCCGCCCGTGAGTCGAAGTCCCAGTCGGCGAGCTGCCTGCGCCACAGCCACAGCAGGGCGTGGTCGGTGTGCGCCGTCGACAGGACGTCCCGGAGGGCGGCCTCGGTGAGGTCCGTGCCCTCGTGGTCCATGTCCTCCGCGTAGAAGCGGAGGGCTCGGGCCAGCGGCTTGGGGCCCTTCTTGCGCATACCGGCCAGGGCCGCGTCATGGAGGTCGTACAGGTCGCCGTGGGCGGAGGAGGCGGCGGAGGTGTCCTCTGTGGTCATCGGTGTGGGTCCTCGGGATGCGGGCGGTGGCGGGGCTCGGTCGGCAGCACGGTCGGCCGTGCTAGGGGATGCGGAAAGCCCGCAATTCGGTGGGCGGTTCGGGTGCGGGAGGCAGATCCGACAGGTCGATGCGGTAGGTGATGTCCTGGATGCGGGGACGGATCGTATCCGGCAATCCCGCGAGCAAGCGTTCGTCGAGGCGCGGCAGCCGGTCGTCGACCGGGAGCACCAGCGGCTCGGTGCGCGGTGACCACCGCTCGTCGTCGGGCTGCTCGGGGGACCAGCCTGCCGCGGCCAGGCGGCGGTCGAACGGGTGCAGGCCGCCCGGTGCTTCGTCGGCGATCCGGGCGCGAACGGCCTCCACGGCCTCGCTCAGCGTCCGGCCGTGGGCGCCGCCGCGGGTGAGCTGTACGGAGACCAGCCACAGGGCGCGGCCGGGGCTCGGGGACAACTGCCTGAGGCCCTGGATCGCGTGCCGGCGGTACTCGGAAGAGGTCGTTTTCACCTCGATGTCGTGGGCGACGAGACCGAAGTCGTGCTCTTCGCCGTCCGGGCCCTTCCACGAGGCGGCGGCCCGCTCCCAGCCGTGCTCGGAGGCCACGGAGTTGAGCACGATCAGCTCGCCGAGCAGGCCGAGACGTTTCTCCGTGGTGAGGGTCCGAGGCCGTGCCAGTAGCGCACCCCAGGCCCGGACGGTCTCGTTGAACGCCTGGTCGGGCGTGCGGTCGTGGACGATCACCCGCTCGGCGACGGCGTTGAGCAGGTCGTGGAAGTCGCGCAGCAGGCGTTGTTCGGTGAGTCGCAGCCGGGCCATGCGCACGCCCTCGTGCGCGATCTCCTCGATCCGTATCAACGGAAGCGGCGAGTGGGGCGTGCGCCGGCGCGGACCCAGTTCAAGATGCAGCGCGATGCCGCCGTCCTCCTCCACGACGTAGTCGACGCGCCGGCCACCGGAGGGCCGCAGCGGGATGGTGACACCCCGGCCGCTGCCGAGAAAGCTCTCGACCCGGCTCCAGGAGGCGTACGGCTGCCCGGCCGCCGCTGTGCCGCCCTCCCCGCCGCCTTGTATGCCGGGGCCCTCTCCGTCAGCTGTCATCGTCGCCCACCCGGTCCAGTTCACTGCGCGCCGCGGAGACCAGGATGGACTGCCAGAGCTGAAGGTTGTCCTTCTCCCGCGGCCCCGCGTACTCGGACTCGAACACCTTGTGCAGCAGGAGGTACATCAGGGACTTGAGCACCGGTGCGTCGTTGAACCCGCCCCGCCGGCCGCCGAGAATGGCGGCCCGGTAGTGCTGGTTGAGGATGATGGTGGGGTCCTCGCGGTCCAGATCGAAGAAGAGGTCGTTGTCCAGCTTCTCCCAGCGGACCGTGATGGGGTCCTCGTGCGACAGCAGCGGCAGCTCCTCCTCAATGGTCTGCCGGACCTCGGGGGCGATGCCTCTTCCGGGTCCGATGACCGGCTTGCGGGTGGTGCCGGAGCGCTTGCGGGCGGTGCGGTAGACGGTGTCCGCGTCGGTGAGGTAGTCGGGGAAGGTCCGGCCCTCCGCGTCGGTCGCCCGCTCCAGCGCCGTGGTGAACTCGGGCGAGGCCTCGACCCCGGACTTCTTCACGGTGAGCCGGAAGACGTCGCCGGTGGCGGCGGGCAGATCGACGGCTATCCGGGCGAGGGAGAGGTGCTGCTCGGGCTGGCGGAAGTTGTTCCAGCCGCCGGCCTGGACCAGCCGGTCGTTCCGGTAGAAGTAGAAGCCCTGCCGGTCGGTCACCGAACCGACGGCCCGGTACTCGTCGACATTGGACTTGGCGGGCCAGATGTGGGCTTCCAGCGGCAGGCCGCCGAGGCTCTGCACGGGGGCGGTGAAACGGCGCGGGTAGTCGGCGCTGCCGGTGACGGGGTAGCCGAACGGGTCGAGCGGCTCCACCCCGAAATCGAGGTAGACCGTGCCGGTGCGGACGTCCTCCACCGCGATCGTGATGTTGAAGTCGGGGCGGGCCAGGAAGCGGTGCAGGTGCAGGCCGAGGTGGAGGCCCAGCTTGTTGATCGTGCGGTGCAGATAGCGGTCGGTCTGGCCGCCCCCGCCGTGCTTCGGGAAGTTCCGTACGCCGTCCCAGCGGACCACGGTGCCCTGCCAGACGATGGGGCGGTGGGCGTAGCGGTCGATCAGGCCCTGGGCGTAGTCGTCGTCCACGATGTCGCACTGGAAGCCGTCCTTGGCGTGCTCCGTCAGCCACCGGTGGCCGACGGACCGGGTGCGCTTGGTGGTGCTGACAACGGTTACGGCATCGGCGTGCGAGAGGGAGGCGGACTTCAGGCCCGTACCGAACATGCCGAGGGCACCGGGCGCATAGTCGCGGCGCCCGCCGACGGTCATCGCGACGTCCAAGGTCTCCTCGTCCATGCCGCGGCCGTCGTCCACGACAAGGAGGGAGACCAACTGCTCGCCGTCGCGGAGAAAGTGGATGACGACGTCCTTGGCACCGGCGTCGATCGAGTTGTCGACGAGGTCGGCCACCGCCGTCTCGAAGCCGTACCCCTGGCTGCTCAGCGCCTCCACGTACCGGGCGTCCGGCGGGAGGTGCTTGCTGCCGGTGATGGGAACGGTGAACTGCCAGTCGGTCATGTGCTCTGCCCTTGGGACGCAGGGTGGGTGGGGCGGCCGGGGATGTGAAGACGGTGTGATGGGAGACGAGACAGGCACCGTAATACATGCCTCTGGCAACGATGTAGGGGATTGCGGGAAAAGCACACCTCAGGGACGGAATCTGCTGGGCCCACGGCGGGAAGGGCGGAGACTTCCGCAGGTCGGACCCGCCGGTGGGGACCGCTGGTGGACGGGCGTCGGCTCAGCGGCTCTCGCGGGCCGCGACGACCGCCGCCGCCACCCGGTCGGCCACGGCCACCGGGTCCTCGTGCTCCCAGAAGCGGAGGACCGTCCAGCCGTCCGTCTTCAGGGACTCGGTGGTCTCGCGGTCGCGCGTGATGTTGCCTTCGAGCTTCTTCCGCCACCACTCGGCGTTGGCCTTGGGGTGTGTGGCGTGCTGCGGGCAGCCGTGCCAGAAGCAGCCGTCGAGGAAGACGGCGACCTTGGGGCCGGGGAAGGCGATGTCGATCGTGCGGCGGGGATGCCCGGGCACCTTCCGGTGCAGGCGGTATCGGTGCCCGGCCGCGTACAGCAGGCGTCGCACGGCCACCTCGGGTGTGGTGTCCCGGCTGGCCTGGCGACTCATGCGGGCCGAGACGGCGGTGGAGGAGGGGATCGCGGGCACGGCACCATTGTGTGCCGGCAGGCCGGACCTCCGCCGGCGCGGGCATCGTCGTGGGTCTCTTCCCTGTCCGGATGCGCGAATGGGAGCGTCGTCCGCTGCTGCCCAGGGAGGCGGGGCCGTGGCACAACAGGGATGGAGCCGTCCGTGCCGGTGAGGGCGTAGTGAGCGGGGGAGGGGCGGGTGCCTGTATCGGGTGAGCAGGACCACGCGAAGCAGCGGGTTCGGCGGCAGGTGTGGGACGACCTCACCTCGGCGGGCGCCGTGCACGATGCCTCCGTGTACGGCCGCATCCCGGACTTCAAGGGGGCCGAGGAGGCCGCCGCCCGGCTGGCCTCGCTGCCGCAGTGGCGTGCCGCCCGCGTCGTCAAAGCCGTACCGGACAGAGCCCAGTTGTCGGTACGGGCAAGGGCGCTCGCCGAGGGGAGAACGGTGTACATGGCCGTGCCGAAGCTGGCCACGCCCCGGCCCTTCTATCTGCTCGACCCGGCGCGGCTGTCCGTCCCGCCGGTTGAGGCGGCGGCCAGTCGTACGGCCGCGGCCGTGGCGCCCACGGTCGAGGTGGACGAGATGCGGCCGGTCGATCTCGTAGTTCTCGGCAGCGTCGCGGTGAACCGGGAGGGTGTGCGGATCGGGAAGGGCGCGGGCTACTCCGATCTGGAGTTCGCCCTGCTGACCGAGGCCGGGCTCATCACCGGTGAGACGGTCGTCGTGACCACGGTGCATTCCCTCCAGGTCGTGGACGGGCCGATTCCTGCCGGTGAGCACGACGCCGGTGTGGATCTCATCGTCACGCCCGATGACGTCATCTCCTGTTCCGCACCGCACCGGCCCGCTGGTCTGCTGTGGGACCGGCTTCCGCCGGAGAAGATCGCGGCCATCCCGGCACTGGCCGCGAGGCGGGCGACCCTGGGCGGTGCGCGGGAGATGCCGGGGCTGCCGGATTGAGCGACGTCCGGCCGTGAGTGGTGTGGGTGCGGTGTGCTCGCCCCTCGTCCCTCGCCCCTCGTCCCTCGTCCCTCGCCCTTCGCCCCTCGGCTCACGGCGAGGCCCGCGGCGGGGCCCTGGTGGCGGTGGGCGCCGCCGCGGGCCGGTTTCGGGAGAGGTGTCGTCAGGGCCGGGTCGACCTGACCGTCTGTGGACGTGGGGCGGTCCCGGTCCCGTGGGCGATGCGGTGGTTGGTCCGGCTGATCGCGGGGTTCCCTTCATGCGGCCCCCCGCGCTGCGTGACGGGTCCGCGATCAGCCGGACGGTGCTGCGGCGGTTGGCCGGGCCGGCCGCAGGGTTCAGCGGTTGGTCCAGAGGACCCACTGGAGGGTGCCGCTGGCGCACTGGAACTGGTCCCAGTGGCCGCGCTGGACGCCCTCGTTGCCCGCGAGCACGCAGTTGCCGTACTGCCAGTACTTGCCGCGCAGCACCCAGCCGGGCACCTGGGCCGTGTCCGCCTCCTGGGCGGCGCCGGCCCGCGACTCCGACGCCGGGGCCGCCGTGGCCTGGACGGCGCCGAGGGTCAGGGCCGCGACCGCGGTCGTGGTGGCGGCGATGCCGGCCAGGGCGGTTCGTGTGCTGGTGAGGTTCATGTCCCGACTCCTGCTGTTTGTTGACGCTTGTGCTGTTTGGTCTTGCGTCAGGGATACGCGGGAGCTGGGTAATCCATACGACGGGCAGGGGTGTGATCTGAGTCACAGCGCGGGGTCGAGTGGTGGTGTTGCCCGTTGCCGAGCGGGTCACGCAGTTCGGCGGCGATGTCCTCTCTCGCACCGCCAGTACGCTGGCATTCCTTTCCGATGGTCAACGGACGGCCGCCGGTTGCCGATCCGGGCCGTGCGGGACCGGCTCACCAGGCCGGTCCCCGGCCCCGGCACAGAAGGGCACCCCATGCTCGCGTCCGTACCCATGGGATGGCTGTGGCTGCTGGCCGCGGCGTCCACCGTCCTGTCCAGTTGCCTCCTGGGCAGCTGGATCCCCCTGCGGCAGTTCCGCATCGCCTACCCGGTGACCATGGTCGTCGGCGGCGCGGGCCTGATCGTCGTCTGCCGGGCGCAGGGCATCGATCTGACCGGGGCACTCGTCATGTACTCGTGCGCCCATATCGGCCTGACGCTCGGCCTGCTCCCCCAACGGAAGCTGTTCAAAGAGGTGTACGAGCGGTGGCGCCGGGGTGAGGCCACGGACCATCTCAAGGCCCCGCGCGGGCATCTCGCCTTCCTCGCGGTCAGTGTGGTCGGCGTCTTGCTCGCCGGGTTCGCGCTGACCCGCTGATCGGCTGGTCCGCTGGCCCGCTGACGGGGCGCGGCCCTCACGCCCCGTACCGCCGTGGTTCCGGGTGGCCGAGGCGACAGTGGCGGTGTCGCGGCGGCGATGGTGCGCGGTGATGCCGGCCTTGCCGTGGCGGTGCCTCCGTCCGGTCCGGGGTGGCGCCCGTCTGTTGGCACTCGTCATCCACCCGCTTCCGCGCGGTGGTTGCGGGTTAGCATCACAGTGCCGGGGCTGTCACCCCGGCGATCGGCGGTCGGCGATCGCCGACCGGGCAGCGAGAGGGGGAGCGGCGGTATGGGGCTCAGGGCTGCCACGCGCACGCACCTCAGCGTGCTGCTCGTCCTCCTCTCCGGGCTCTCCGGGCTGCTGCTCGCGCCCGGCGGCCTCGCCGAAGGCGCCCTCGCCGGTGCCGTCTCCTTCGCCGCGACCGCCACCGCCACCGCGGCGGCCGGTGCGGCCCTGCTCGTCTGCGCCGTCCTCGCCGCCCGCAGCGCCCGTCCCGTACCGCCCACCCGGGTACGGACCGCGCTCCGCGACCGCGAGCGCCGTACCGCCTTCCTGCCCCAGCGCGATCCCGACGCCTCCGGCCGCCCGCGGCCCAGGGCACCCGGCCGTCCCCTCCCGACGGCCGGCTAGGCAGCCGCCGCCACACCCGCCACGCCCCCAACAGGGCCATGCGGGGCGGTGGTCCGCCTGCACGGCTCGTCACGCCGACACCCATTCCTCGGCACGACGAGACCCGGGAGGGCTCATCCATGTCCGTCTTCGCAGCACTCGTCTCGCAGCTCGCGAGCCTGCTCGAACCCCTCTTCGCTTCATCGGCCACAGCCGCCGCGATCGTCCTCTTCACCCTCGGTGTACGGCTCGCCCTGCACCCGCTGACCCGCGCCGCCGTCCGCGGCGAGAAGGCGCGGGCCCGGCTCGCGCCGCGCGTCGCCGAACTGCGCCGGAAGCACGGCCGCGACCCGGAGCGGCTGCAGCGGGCGACGGCCGACCTCTACGCCCGCGAGGGCACCTCACCGCTGGCCGGCTGCCTGCCGATGCTGCTCCAGCTCCCCGTCTTCTTCGTGATGTACCGGCTCTTCTCCGCCTCCGAGATCGGCGGGCGCGCCAACGAACTGCTGGGCGACCGGCTGTTCGCCGCACCGCTCGGCGGCCACTGGGCCGACGCCCTCCGCGACGGCGGCCCCCTCGGCCCGCAAGGCATCGTCTACGCCGGGCTGTTCGCGCTGATCGCGGCCGTGGCCACCTGGACGTATCTCCGCGCCCGCCGGGCCATGGCGGCGGGCGCGCCGGACGCCGCCGCGGCGGAGGCCGGAGCCGGTGCCGGGATGCCGGGCATGCCTGCGATGGCCGGGATGGCGAAGGTGCTGCCGCTGCTCTCGTTCGGCACGCTCATCACGGCGGCCGTCGTGCCCCTGGCGGCCGGGCTCTACCTCGTCACGACGACCACCTGGGCGGCCGCCGAACGGGCCTGGCTGCTCCGCGACCGGGGGCGCGACGTCCCGCCGGCGGGGGCCGGCCGGAGCGGCTCCCGGCGTTCGGCGGCCTGAGCCGCCGGGGCCATGCGGGCCGACGGGCCGGCGCCCCGTTCGCCGGCCCGGGGGCGCCGTCATCGCGGACGGTCGCACGCCCGGCCGCCCGGTGGCCGGGGCCGCCGGGCTCGCCCGCCTGGGCGAGTCCGGCCGGCCGGGCGCCGCCCTCCTCGCCGGGCGGGCGGCCACGGGCCTCAGATCTGGTTCAGGCCGCCGTCGACGTACAGGCTCGCACCCGTGATGAAGCTGCTCTGCTCGGAGGCGAGGAAGGCCACGGCGGCGGCGATCTCGTCCGGGCGCCCGAGCCGGCCCAGCGGTACCTGCGCGGCCAGTTGCTGTTTCACGACGGCGGCCTGCTCCGGGTCGGGGGCGAGCCCGGACAGGCCGGGGGTGTCGGTCGGGCCGGGCGTGACGGTGTTGACCCGGATGCCGCGTCCCTTGAGCTCGTTGGACCAGGTCCGGGCGAACGAGCGGACGGCGGCCTTGGTCGCCGCGTACACCCCGAACGCCTCCTGGCCGGAGTCCACCGTGGTGGAGCCGTTCAGGACTATCGAGGCGCCGTCGTTGAGCAGGGGCAGCGCCTTCTGGACGGTGAACAGCGTGCCTCGGACGTTGACGCCGAAGAGGGTGTCGAAGTGCTCCTCGGTGATCTGCCCGAGCGGCACGAACGCGGCGGTGGCGGCGTTCGCGAACAGGATGTCCAGGCCCCGCCCGTGGCCGCGGATCGTGTCGTAGAGGCGGTCCAGGTCGGCCGGGTCGGAGATGTCACCGGTCACCGCGGTGGCGGCTGAACCGATCGTTTCGACGGCCGCGTCGAGTTCGGTCTTGCGCCGGCCGGTGATGAACACGTGCGCGCCCTCGGCCGCCAGCCGTTCGGCACTGGCCAGGCCGATACCGGTGCCGCCGCCGGTGACGAGAGCGGTCTTGCCGTCAAGTAGTCCCACGGGAAGCCTCCTTCGAGTTCCGCATCGATCGATGCGGAATTCGAACCGTAGCACTTCTGCATCGATCGTTGCGGAAAAGGTAGAGTGCGGGGATGGGGAGCAGACGGAGCCGCCCGATCGGCCGGCCGCGAGGATTCGACGCAGACGAGGCTCTCGAGCGCGCCATGCTGGTCTTCTGGGAGCACGGCTACGAGGGGGCCAGCCTGGCCAACCTCACCGACGCCATGGGCATCTCCACCACCAGCATGTACGCGGCCTTCGGTAACAAGGAGGAGCTGTTCCGCAAGGCCCTGGAGCGCTACACCGAAGGCCCGAGCGCCTACTTCGCCCGGGCTTTGGACGAGCCGACCGCCCTCGGCGTCGCCACCGCGATCCTGGCCGGCGCCGTCCGGACCACCACCCGCCCGGCCCGTCCGCACGGGTGTCTGGGCGTCCAGGGCGCCCTCGCCGCCGGCGACTCCGGGCGCGGAGTCCGTGAGCTCCTCGCCGCCTGGCGCAACGACGGCTGCACCCGCATCCGGGAGCGGTTCCAGCGGGCCGTCGACGACGGCGACCTGCCTCCCGGGAGCGACCCGGGGCTGCTGGCCCGCTACGTCACCACCTTGACCTTCGGCATCGCCGTGCAGGCCGCGAGCGGCGTCGGCCGCGAGGAACTCCAGGAGATGGCCGACGCCGCCCTGCGCGACTGGCCGATCGCCTGAGAACCGCACGGCGTTCCGCTTCGCGGGACGCGCCCCGAGAGCCGAGGAGGTGGGCGGTGATCTTCCTGGAGACCGAGCGGCTCGTGCTGCGGCGGTTCGTGGCGGGCGACGAGGAACATCTCGTCGCCCTGGACGCCGATCCCGAGGTCATGCGCTTCCTCACCGGCGGCGCCCCCACGCCCCCGCACGTCATCCGGGAGGAGACCCTGCCGCGCCTGCTCCGCCTCGACGCGGAGTACGGCGGCCGGCTCGGCTACTGGGCCGCCGAGGAGAAGGCGGCGGGGCGGCGCTTCGCCGGCTGGTTCGAGCTGCGGCCCACGGACGGCGGCGGGCGCGAGTGCGAGCTCGGTTACCGGCTGCGGAGGGACGCCTGGGGACGGGGATACGCCACCGAGGGCGCCCGCGCTCTGGTCCGCAAGGCGTTCACCGAGCTCGGCGTCGAGCGCCTCTTCGCGGAGACCATGGCCGTCAACCGGGGCTCGCGGCGCGTGATGGAGAAGGCCGGGCTCGTGTACGTCCGCACCTTCCACCAGGAGTGGCCGGAGTACATCGAGGGCGCCGAGCACGGGGAGGTCCGGTACGAGCTGAGCCGCGCGGAGTGGGAGGCCCGGCAGGGGGCGCCGGGGTAGCCCGCCCGTTCCGTCCCCATCAACCTTTCGGCTCGGGTCGTCCTTGGAGCGGGGGGCGCCGTGACGGCGCAGCGTGCCGGTGCCGCGCGGTGAGGACGCCACCGCGCGGCATCCGGGCTCAGCGAGTCCGTCCGTGCGGGCGGGTCAACGGCCGCCCGGCACAGAGCAGTTGTGCGTACGCCGCGTCAGCCGTCCGACGGGTCCAGGGCCTCCAGCGCCTCCGCCGTCAGCTTGCCCGGGCGCTCCCGCTGCGGGAAGTGGCCGGTGGGGATGCGGGCCACCTCCTTGGCGGTGGCGTAGTCGACGACCGACACCTCGTTCTTGTTGGAGAGCGAGACGAAGCAGTGCTTGCCGTCCGGGCTGGTGGCCGTCCAGTACGGCAGGGCGTCGGTGTCGTAGTGGACGTAGCCGTCGGTCTCCAGGCCGGGGCGGGAGACGATCGCCACGTAGTCGTCGATGGTGCCGGCCATGCAGAGCTTGCTCTCGGCGGCGTTCATGGCCATGCCGTGGTGGGCGGAGTTCTGCGGGTAGTCGTCGGCGCGCATCTTCGCGGCCTTGTCGCTGAAGGGCATCTCGACGGTGCGCTTGATCTCGCCCCGGTCGAGGTCGTACTCGACGAAGCCGTTGAGGTACGAGAGCTGGGCGTACATCGTCTTGTTGTCGGCGGTGAAGACGGCCGGGCGGATGCCGTACTCGAAGTCGTAGGTCCGCAGCGGCTCGAAGGTGCCGGCGTCCACGGCCACGACCTGGCGCTTGCCCTTGAGGCCGTTGAGGCCCTTGGGCATCGAGGTGATGCCGATGCTGGAGTTGTAGAGGATCGAGCCGTCCGGCGAGTAGTCGTTGGCGTGCGGGTAGGTGCCGGTGGCGAACTCGGCGTGCAGCTTGCCGGTGGCGGTGTTGATGACCTCCGCCTTGTCGGCCGTGGTGGCCGAGACGATGAACTTGCTGCCGTCCTCGGACAGGGCGGCGTGGTCGGCCTTGAAGCCCTCGGTCTCGTACCGCCAGAGCATCGTGCCGCTGGCGATGTCGAAGGCGACGGCGTCGCTGAGGACGCCCCGCGAGACGTAGAGCGTGCGGCCGTCGGGAGACATGGCCATGTCATCGACGAGCTTGCGGTAGCCCTGGATGCTGTTGACCATCTCGTAGCCGATCCGCTCGATCGGGTCCATCTCGCGGATGCGCCGGTCGAGGTCGGGAACGGTGTTGAACGACCCCAGGTTCTCGAACGTCCCGGGGTCGATGAAGCTGACGGTTCCGCCCTGGCCGTTGCCGACGAGCATGACGTCGCGCGGGGCGGCGGAGCGCGCCGACTCCCCCGCGGAATCGGCCTGTTCGGCCGCGCCCGCGGCCGTGGCGCCGCCGGTCAGGGCGAGGACGGTCATGACGGCGGCGCTCAGGGACAGCAAGCGGCGGGGGCGCCGGGGCGTGGCTGGGGGCATGGTCGTCCTCCGAAGGTCGGCCGTGGGGTGCGGGGGGTGCGGGTCTGCGGGGCGGGGTGCGGGGTGGTGATCGCCGTGAGGGTTACCAGGGGTAAGCCCGTGTGTTACGCGACGGTAATGAACGGACCGCCTTACGGCAAGAGCCCTGCGCCGCCCCGATGGCCCGCCTCGCGCGCCGCGTCGGCCGGCGGGCTCACTCCCGGCCCCGGCTGCGCCCCCGGTCCCGCCCCGGTCGCCCTGCCCCGGCCGCCCTGCTCCGTCCGCCCCGCCCGGTCGCCGCGTCGGCCCGGTCCACCTCGCTCCGTCCCAACGCGGCCCGCACGCGCGGTGCGTTACGGAGCCGGGGCGGGCGGCGGCACCGCCGGCGGGCCGGGCTCCGGCTGTGCCGGATCCGTGGCCGGGGTCGGTGGTACGTCCGGGGCGAGGAAGCTCTCCAGGGCCTCGACCACCATCGCGTGGTCCTCGGCCTGCGCCAGCCCCGAGACGGTGACGGCGCCGATGACCCCCGCGCCCTCCACCCTGATCGGGAACGAGCCGCCGTGCGCCGCGTACAGGCACTGGTCGAGCGGGGACGACGCCTCGAATGTCGTCCCCTTCGCGCGGAAGCGGGTGCCCACCAGGTACGAGCTCTCCGAGAAGCGCTCGACCACCCGTCGCTTGCGGTCGATCCAGTCGTCGTTGTCCGGCGACGTGCCGGGCAGCGCGCAGTGGAACACCTGCTGGTGCCCGCGGCGTATGTCGATGGTCACCGGCGCCAGGCGCTGCCGGGCCGTGTCGGCCAGCAGACAGCCCAGGCGCCAGGCGTCCTCGTGCGTGAAGCGGCGCAGCACCAGCCGGTCCTCCTGGGCGCGCAGCACGGAGACGAGGGCGGTGGGATCGAAGGCGGGGTCCGTCATCAGCTCTGCTCCCGGGGTTACGGGGTGATCGCCCGGCCCTCGTGGGCCGAACGGCGTGCGGCTTCCAGGACGTCGAGCGCCGCGGCGGCCTCCAGTGCCGTCACGGGCGGCGGGGTGCCGTCGCGCAGGGCCGCCGCCACGGCCGCGTAGTACGCCGGGTAGTCACCGGGCAGGGTCGGGACCGCGCGGCCGCCGCCGGTCACCGGGGATTCACCGGCGCCGAGCCGGCCCCACAGGGACTCGGGTTCGGCTCCCCACGCGCCGGCGCCGGACGTGCCGGTGTCCGTGCCGGGTGTTCCGTCGGTGCCGGGCGGCCGGAGCCCGTCGCGCAGCGCCTGTTCCTGCGGGTCGAGTCCGTACTTCACATACCCGGCGGAGCTGCCCAGGACACGGAAACGCGGCCCGAGTTGGGCGGTGGTGGCGCTCATCCACAGATGGGAGTTGACGCCGTTCGCGTGCGTGAGGGCGATGAAGGTGTCGTCGTCCGCCTCGGCGCCGGGGCGGCGGACCACGGACTCGGCGTAGACGCGGACGGCCGGGCCGAAGAGCACCAGCGCCTGGTCGACGAGGTGGCTGCCCAGGTCGTAGAGGAGCCCGCCGATCTCCTGCGGATCGCCGGACTCGCGCCAGCCGCCCTTGGGCTTGGGCCGCCACCGCTCGAAGCGGGATTCGAACCGCTGGACCTCGCCCAGTTCCCCGCCCGCGATGAGCTGCCGCACGGTGCGGAAGTCGTTGTCCCAACGGCGGTTCTGGAAGACGGAGAGCAGCAGGCCGCGCTCCTCGGCCAGGGCGGCGAGAGCGCGGGCCTCGGCGGCGGTCGCGGACAGCGGCTTGTCGACGACGACGGGCAGACCGGCGCGGAGGGCGTCGGTGGCGATGGGCACATGCGTCCGGTTGGGGGAGGCCACGACCACCAGGTCGAGCGCGTCCTCGCCCTCCGTACGGGACAGCAGCTCGCGGTGGTCGCCGGCGAACCGCACCCCGGGGTGCTCGGCGCGGGCCTGCTCGCGGCGCTCGGGGCTCGTCGTGACGATCGTGTCGAGGACGAGGCCGGGGGTGGCGGCGATCAGCGGGGCGTGGAAGACGGAGCCCGCCAGACCGTAGCCGACGAGGCCGGCGCGGAGCGGGGAACGGGAGCCGGTACCGGCGGACATGCGCGTGGACATGCCCCTCACTCAACCACGCGCGCCCACGAGCACCCCGGCGGGGCCCGGTGGGGCCGGCACGGCGCGGAGGCGGCCCGGTACCGCCGGGCCCCGCCGGCCCGGCCTCCCTCCGCGGGCTCCGGGCCGGCGGGCAGCGGTGGGCGTGGACGCCGGTCGCCGCGCGGGCAACCGCTCCGGGCCGTTCGGACGCGATACCCGGCCGCTTCGGGCGAACCGGCCGGGCCGCGGGCCGCGCCGGCCCTCCGGGCGGGGAAGGGACCAGGAGTACGGGCGGGCCCGGACGGCACCCACCGCGCGGACGGCAAGCCCGGCGCGGACGCAGCAAGCCGGGGCGCCGGCCCCGGGCCCGCGGCGGAGTCCACCGAAGGTGTGCCATGCGCCAGCCCAGATATCTCACCGCCGGGGCCGCGGCCGGAGCGGCCGCGCTGGTGATGGTGGCCGTCCCGGCCCTGGCGTTCCTGCCGCAGGCCCAGGCGGCCCCGGCGGCGGTGGTGGCGCCGGACGCGGTCCCCCGGCCCCTGCCCCGTCCACTGCCCCTGGCCGTGGAGCCGTACTGCGGCGACCGCGACAGCCCCGACTTCCCCCTGCGGGCCCGCATCCGCGGCGGCCCCCGGGAGTACGCGGCCGGGAGCGGCTGGCGGCGCTGGTCCATCAGTCTGCGCAATACGACGGACCGGGCCTGCCGGGGCGTGCACCCCGTCGCCGTGCTCGTCGACAGCACCCGGGAACTGGCCGCCGAGCGGATCCACTTCCAGTTCTACGACGCGTACAGCCGCTCCTGGCGCCCGGTGACGCTGGAGACCACCGACCGGCACGAGCACATCGCCGTCTTCGACGGCTTCCCGGGCTTCGCCGTCCCGGCCGGCGGAACCGTCACCGTCGGCGTGCGGATGCGCTTCGCGGAGGACACGCCCGGCAACGCGGTACGGCTCACCGTGGCGGCCGTGCAGCGGCGCGACGACGACGGCGACTGGGTCGGCTCCTCCAACGACTACGCGTTCACGATCCGGGGCGGGGGCAGGGACGGGGCGGTTGCCGGTGCGGACGAGGACACCCGGCCCCGCGGTGACGGAGAACGGGACCGGGAGCGGGAGCGCCGCCGGGACCGCCCGGGCGGCGGCGCCGAACCGCCGGGAACCGGTGGCGACGGGCGCCACCGGCCGGGCCGCCCGGGAGAGGCGGACGGGCCCGGCGGTCCGGGGGAGCGCGACCGGACGCGGCAGGGGGAGCACGATGGCCACGGCAGACCCGGCCGCCCCGGGATCTCCGGCGACCCGGGCGGCGCCGTCCCGCCCGGCGAACTGGCCCGCACCGGCACCGGCGGCGACACCCGGGCCGGAACCCGGGGGGCCGTGGCCGCACGGCTCAGCGGGGCCGCCGGGGCGGCCATCGCGCTCGGCGCGGTCCTGATCGCGGCCTCCCGGCGCGTGCGCCGCTGAGCGGCCGCGCGCGCCCCGGTCGCCTGCGTGCGGGCGGTGGCCCGATCCGGTCCCTTCCGGCTGTTCGCCGGACCCGGACGCTGTGAACCCCGCCGCCGGTCGCCCCGGCGACCGCCTCCGGCCGTCGCCCGTCCCCGTCCGCCGTTCCCCGTGCGGGTCACCACACCCGGCCGCCGGTGTTCTCCGGAAGGCCGAGCCGCCACCGGCCGCCCGGAAGAGCCCTCGCCGGGTGGCCCCCTGGCGGAGTCGCCGGTACGGGAGCGGGTGCGGCGCGGACGAAGGGGCATGGAAGGGCCGCGGGCGGGGAGACGGAAGCCGTTCCGTACCGCGCGGAACCCGACGGCGTGCGCGGCGACCGACGCCTTCCGGCCACCGGAGCGACCGGAACCGCTCACCGAAGGGACGGAAACCGGTCACCGGCGGGCAGGGGACGCCGGGTCCCGCGCCGTTAGGCTGGACCGAGCGGCGGGCCGGAGCCCGAGCGGCCGGCCGCCGCCCATCCGCACCGAGGACAGGAGCCGTTCCGTGGCAGAGCGCAAGCCGATCGAGTCGTGGCTCACCGACATGGACGGGGTGCTGATCCACGAGGGCACCCCCATCCCCGGCGCCGACTCCTTCATCAAGCGGTTGCGCGAGTTGGAGCGGCCCTTCCTCGTGCTCACCAACAACTCCATGTTCACGCCGCGCGACCTGCACGCCCGGCTGAACCGGATGGGCCTGGACGTCCCCGTCGAGAACATCTGGACGTCCGCGCTCGCCACCGCCCAGTTCCTGGAGGACCAGCGGCCCGGCGGCACGGCCTACGTCATCGGCGAGGCCGGGCTGACCACCGCCCTGCACGACGTCGGCTACATCCTCACCGACGCCGAGCCGGACTACGTCGTGCTCGGCGAGACCCGGACGTACAGCTTCGAGTCCCTCACCAAGGCCATCCGCCTGATCAACGACGGGGCCCGCTTCATCGCCACCAACCCCGACGCCACCGGCCCCTCCACGGAGGGCGCGCTGCCCGCCACGGGCGCCGTCTCCGCACTGATCACCAAGGCCACCGGCCGGGAGCCCTACTTCGTCGGCAAGCCCAATCCGCTCATGATGCGCGCCGGGCTCAACGCCATCGGGGCGCACTCCGAGAGCAGCGCCATGATCGGCGACCGGATGGACACCGACGTCCTGGCCGGACTGGAGGCCGGGATGGAGACGTTCCTCGTGCTGTCCGGGGTCACGCGGCCGGACGAGATCGGGCGCTTCCCGTACGGGCCGTCGCGGGTGGCCGAGTCGATCGCCGACCTCGTCGACCTGGTCTGAGCCGGCCGGCCGGTCCGAGCCGGCCGGGACCCGGTGACCCGGGCCCGGGCCGAACGGAGCAGTGCCCGGCCCGCCGGGCTGCGGTGAGCCGCCGTTCGCGCGAACCTTCTGGGGCGAGAGGAGGTCGCACGATGGACTCTGTCCGACTGGCCGGAACGATCGCGGCGTCCGGCCTGCTCTGCGCCACCGTGGTGCTCCCCGCCGCGAGTTCCGCCGCGGCGGCTTCCGCGCTTCCGGCTGCCGCGGACCCCGTTTCCGCGACGGCTGCTTCCGCGTTCCCTGCTCCCGGGCCGGCCGTCTCCGCCCCGGCTGCTCCCGGGCCTTCCGTCTCCGCCCGGGCCGTGCCCGCCCCGGGGCCCGTAGCCGTGGCGGCGGAAGGGCGCCCGGCCGCCACGGACACCGGGGGCGGTCCCAACACCCGGCAGATCGTCGTCGGTGTGTGCCTCGCGGGCGGCGCCGTCCTGGGGATGGCCGGTCTCGCCGTGCACCACCGCCGCGCCACGGGACCGCCCGCGGTGCCGCGGGAGCGGGAGGACGCGCTCCGGGTCCCCGAGCCCTCCCCGCGCCGGGGCGGTCCCCCCGGCGCGGGCGGCTGACGGCGGAAGCGGCGTGCCCCTCAGCGGTGTGCCCCGCCGGTAGCGGTGTGCCGCCGTCACCCGCTCCGTGCCCGCCCTGCCCCGGTCTCCGTCCGCGGATCCCGTCCCCCGGGCCTCTGCCGCCCACCGCCGGTCCCGTCCCTCCCGCTACGTCAAACGCCGTAACGGGGGTTCCCCGGTCCCGGTCGCTGCCGGGTCCCGCACGGACCGCGTGCCAGGATGCGTCCGACCCGAATTGTCCCGAACGCGGTCCGGGCCCACCCCGGACCGAGGCCCCAGGGGGAGCGGATGTACGGCCACATGGGCCGGCTGGCGGCGAGCGTGGCGGCCGGAGCGGTACTGCTGATCGCGGGCTGCTTCCGCCCGCCCGGGCCCGGGCCCGGGCCGTCGCCCGGGGACGACCGCGCGCAGCCGCCGCGCCGGGCTCCCCAGTCGTCCGCGACCCCGTTCTGGGTGAACCCGCACGGCACCGCGGCCCGGCAGGCCGCCGCACTGCGGGCCCGGGGCCGCGCGGACGAGGCCGGGCTGATCGAGGAGAAGATCGCGGCCCAGCCGGTCGCCGAGTGGATCGGGACGAAGGCCCCCCGGGCCGAGACCGCCCGCCTCACCCGGGCCGCGGCGCGGGAGAACCGGGACGCCCTGCTGGTCCTCTACAACATCCCGCACCGCGACTGCGGCCAGTTCTCGAAGGGCGGCGCCCCGGACGGTGCCGCGTACCGCCGCTGGCTCGCCGGGGTCGTGGCGGGCATCGGCGACCGCCCGGCCACGGTGATCCTGGAGCCGGACGCGGTGCCGCACATCGTGGACGGCTGTACCCCGCCCGTATACCACCAGGAGCGCTACCGGCTGCTGGCGGAGGCCGTGGAGAGGCTGAAGGCCCTCCCGCGCACCCGGGTCTACCTGGACGCGGGCAACCCCCGCTGGATCACCGACCCGGGCCGGCTCACCGGCCCGCTGCGGCGGGCGGGCATCGACCGGGCCGACGGCTTCGCCCTCAACACCGCCAACTACCGGTCGACCGCCGAGAACCTCGGCTACGGCAGGGCCCTGTCCCGGCTCCTCGGCGGCGGCAAGACCTTTGTGATCGACACCAGCCGCAACGGCAACGGCCCGCTGCCCGCCTCCGGCGGCCAGGGCATGAACTGGTGCAACCCGCCGGGCCGCGCCCTCGGGGAGCCGCCCACCACCCGCACCGGGGACGAGCTGGCCGACGCCTATCTGTGGATCAAGCGCCCGGGGGAGTCCGACGGCACCTGCCGGGGCGGGCCCCCGGCCGGCCGGTGGTGGACGGAGTACGCCCTGGGCCTGGCCCGCAACGCGGACTGGTAGCCGCCGCCCGGCCCTTGCGTCCCCGACGTCCCGGACACGACTCAGGGCCTTCCCGCCGTGGCGGAAAGGCCCTGAGTGTCATGTGCGCCGCCAGGGACTCGAACCCCGGACCCGCTGATTAAGAGTCAGCTGCTCTAACCAACTGAGCTAGCGGCGCCTGCTGACCTGGTTAATCGTACCGGACCGGATCGGGTGGTCCGTACGCCCGGGGCCGCTGCCGGGCCCTGCCGGCGGGAAATGTGACCAGGGTCATGGTTTCCCGGCGCCCACCGGAAACGGACGGAGCGCGGGGCCCCGGTTCTCCGGTGCGGCGCGCCCGAGCGCCCGAGCGTTCCCACGGAGTGCGCGTGCCGCCGGAGCCGGGCCGGTCCGGCCGCGGAGCCGCGCAGAGCCCGAACCGGCGTGGCCCGCAAGCGCGTTGCGACCGAATCGGCGCGCGGTGCGCGGGCCCGCACGGCAGACTCGGGACGGGCCCGGCCCGGCGGGGCCGAGCGCCCGCGTCCGCACCCGAGCGGCGGGCCCGCCGTCGCAGCAGTTCTCCGAGGGAGTTTCCGTCCGATGACCACGACCACCCCCGCCGTGCTGGACCACAGGGCCCTCAACCGGGCCTATCTGGCGCGGCAGATGCTGCTGAGCCGGCACCGGATGCCCGCGCGGGCCGCGATCGAGAACCTGGTCGGGCTCCAGTCGCAGCAGCCCGTACCGCCCTACTACGGGCTGTGGACCCGGCTGGCGGACTTCCGCCCGGAGGAGCTCTCCCGGCTGATCAGCGAGCGGGCCGTGACCCGCATCGTCGTGATGCGCGGCACCGTCCATCTCGTCACCGCGGGAGACGCCCTCGCGCTCCGGCCCTGGGTGCAGCCCTGCCTCGACCGCGGCATGAGGAGCGCCTGGGGCAAGGATCTGGCGGGGATCGAGCTGTCCGCGCTGGCCGGGGCGGCCCGGGAACTCCTTGGCGCGCGGCACCTGTCCACCACCGAACTCGGCGGGCTCCTCGGGGAGCGGTGGCCCGGCCACAGCCCCGCCACGCTCGTCAACGCGGCCCGGGTGCTGCTGCCGCTCGTGCAGGTGCCGCCGCGCGGGCTGTGGGGGCGGAGCGCCCGGACCACCTACGCCACCGCCGAGTCCTGGCTCGGCCGGCCGCTGGTCCCCGAGCCGCCCGCCGAGGAGCTGGTCGTCCGCTATCTGGCGGCCTTCGGACCGGCGACGGTGAAGGACGTCCAGGCCTGGTCGGGGCTGACCCGGCTGCGGGAGACCGTGGCCCGGCTGCGGCCCCGGCTCGCCGTCTTCCGCGACACCGCGGGCCGGGAGCTGTTCGACCTCCCGGAGGCCCCGCGGCCCGGGCCGGACACCCCCGCCCCGGTGCGGTACCTGGCCCCGTACGACAACGCGATCCTGTCCCACGCCGACCGCACCCGGATCATCGACGACGCGGGGCGCCGGGCCATAGCCACCAAGAACGCCGTGATTCCCGGGACCGTCCTCGTCGACGGCTTCGTCCGGGGAGCCTGGCGGATCGAGGAGCGCCGCGGCACCGCGACCCTGACCGTCCAGCCCTTCGCCCCGCTCACCGCGCGGCAGCGCGACGAACTGGCGGAGGAGGGGGAGCGGCTGCTGGCCTTCGGCGCGGAGACGGCCGGCGAGCGGCTGATCCGCTTCGCCGAGCCGCTCGGCGGCTGAGGGGCCTTGCCGTCCCCGGTCGTGCGGGCACCGGGTCCGATCGTCCGGAACGACTCGGTGAGCGGCTCGCCGTCCCTAGAGTGTGGGGTCATGGCCGGCTGTCCGGGGCCGACGGACAGGGCTGCCGCACGAGGCCGGCGCGCCGAGGGGTTCCGGCCTGCCGGACCGTCCCGCAGGCGGGCGTGGGAGGACAGGGGTATGGGGGCAGAGGAGACCGCTGAGCGGCTGCGCGCGATCTGCGACGAGCTGTCGGACCGCTTCTACGAGCGGGCGGACGTCGTACGGACGCTGGTCGTGACGTTGCTGGCCGGACAGCACTCGCTGGTGCTCGGCCCGCCCGGTACCGCGAAGTCGGAGCTGGCGCGGGAGCTCACGAGCCGGATCGAGGGGGCCGCCTACTGGGAGATCCTGCTGTCGAAGTTCACCGCGCCGACACGGATGTTCGGGCCCATCGACGTCGCCGCGCTGGCCCGGGGCGAATACCGCCAGGTGTACGAGGGGCGCGCCACGACCGCGCATGTGGCGTTCATCGACGAGATCTTCAAGTGTTCGACGGCCGCGCTCAACGAGACGCTGGGCTACCTCAACGAGCGGATCTACCACCCCGAGAGCGGGGGCGCCCCGATCCGCTGCCCCCTCATCGGGGCCATCACCGCGAGCAACGAACTCCCCGGCGGGGAGGACTCCGCCGCGGTCTACGACCGGTTGCTGGTGCGGATCGAGGTCGGGTATCTGGAGGACCCCTCCAACTTCGCCGCCCTGGTCCGTTCCGCCGTCGGCCGCCCGGCGCCGCCGGCGCCCCCGGCCACCGTGGAGCTGGCCGCGTTGCAGCACGCCGTCGCCGAGGCCGTCCCGGCCGTGGAGGTACCCGATGTGATCGTGGACGCGGTGGTGACGCTGCGGGCCGCCCTGCGCCGCAAGGAACTCGTCGCCTCCGACCGCCGGTGGCGGCAGGCGGTGGGGCTGCTCCAGGCGTCCGCGCACCTCGACGGGCGCCCGGCGGTGGCGGAGACCGACCTGTCGGTGCTGACGCATGTGCTGTGGGACTCCCCCGCCCAGCGCCCGACCGTCGAGCGGGAGGTGCTGAACCTGGTCAGCCCGGAAGGAAAGGAGGCGCTCGACCTGGCGGACGCCATCGAGGAGCTGGAGGCCCAGCTCGACGCCATGGCCGGGCAGTCCCGGGAGGCGCTGAGCGAGTGGGTCATCAAGAACGCCCACCACAAGCTCGCCACGACGGGGAAGCGCCTGGAGAGACTGCGCAGGGAGGCCGCGAACGCGGGCCGTTCCACCGCCGCGATCGACCGGGTCACCGACCGCCGGCGCGCCGTCCGCGCCCGCGTCCTCACCGAGGCCCTCGGCATGGACGCGAGCATGGTGCGGGCCCAGCTCTGAGGCGGCGCCGTGGACGAGACGCCGAGCGGACTCGGTGAACTGGCCGGCCGGTCCGGGAGGTGGCTGGCCCTGTCCGCGGCCGCGGCCGGACAGCACACCGCGGCCGTGGTCGCGGACCCCTTCGACCGGGTCGCGTGGCGCGACGTGTACGAGCAGTCGGCCGGGCTGCGCGAGCTGGCGACGGGCCTCGACCGCCGCCACGAGCACACCACGGACCTCCTCGCGGACGTGTTCCTCGCCGCCTACCAGGCCGCCCCGCGACTGCGCGACCGCGCCGAGATGGCTTGCTCCCACCTGGTCAACCACCAGGTCATCGCCTCACTGACGCGCTCACCGGAGTTCGCCGGACTGCACCGGGAGACGGCCGGCGACCCCTACGCCGCCGCCATGGCCGTACTCGCCCAGGCCTCCGCACTGCGCGGGCTGCTGGAGCGCTCCCGGGAGGCCCGGGACCGCGCCGGGCGGGCGGACCGGGCCCGGGAGGACGCCGTGGCGGCGGCGGCCACCGTGAGCGAGGCGCTCCGGCAGGCCGCCGAGGAGGCCGGTCCGGACGGCACCGTTCCCGC
The DNA here is from genome assembly GCF_000220705.2 of Streptomyces xinghaiensis S187. Lineage (GTDB taxonomy): Bacteria > Actinomycetota > Actinomycetes > Streptomycetales > Streptomycetaceae > Streptomyces > Streptomyces xinghaiensis. The sequence goes on from NZ_CP023202.1 coordinate 4,625,046, forward strand.
CCCGGCCGCCGACGCCGTACGCCGGGCCATCGAGGCCGCCGAAGCCGCCGAGGCCGCTGCCCGGCACGACGCCCGTGCCGCCGCGCAGGCCCTCGCGGCGGCGCTCCCCGGCATCCGTGCCACCGCCCGCAACGCGACGGCGACGGCGGCCGAGGCCGTCCGGCACGAGGCATCGCTGATGCGCGCGTGGGGCGTCGGCTCCGGCGAACTGGAACGGATGCCGTTCGGCGAGCGTGCGCGGCTCGCCGAACGGCTGCGCGGCGGCCGGCTCGCCCAGTGGGCCGAACTGATCGGCCGTTTCCGGCAGATGGCCGACGGGGAGCGCGCCCGCAAGGTGGAGAACACCACGGGCGAACTGGTCGGTGTCACCCTCGGCGACGACCTCTCCCGCGTCATCCCCTCCGAGCTGGCGGTCCTCGGGGTGCCGGAGCTGCGCGCGGTGTTCGCCGCGCGCTACGCCGCCGGGGAGCTGATGCTGTACGACACCCGGGGCGAGCAGGCCACCGGCCGGGGCGCCGTCATCGCGTGCGTGGACACCTCGCACTCCATGTACGCGGAAGGGCCCGGCGGAATCACCCGCGAGGCATGGTCCAAGGCGTGTGCCCTGGCCCTGCTCGACCAGGCCCGCCACGCCGGGCGCGACTTCGTCGGCATCCTGTTCTCGGCCGCCGACAGGATCCGGGTCTTCCGCTTCCCCGGCGACCGGCCGGCCGGTGTCGCCGGTGTCCTCGACTTCGCGGAGACCTTCCTCGGCGGCGGCACCGACGTCCAGCGCCCGCTGGGCACGGCCGCGGAACTGCTGGAGGAGGAGTTCGACGACACGGCCCGCGGACGCGGTGACATCGTGCTGATCACCGACGACGCCTGCGAGGTCTCGGAGACGTGGGTGCGCGGCTGGAACGAGGCCAAGCACCGCCTGGGTTTCCGCCTCTTCGGCGTCTCCATCGCCACCCCGGACGGCACCCCGGGCGGCACCCCGGGCGGCACCCCGGGCGGCACCCCGGACGCCACCGGGACCGGCTCGGTCCTGGAGGCCCTGTGCGACAACCTCCGCACCGTCGACGACCTCACGGACGTCCACACCGCCGCCGGCCTGTTCCGGGTGATCTGACCAGGCACCCTCCCGGAGGACGGGCGCCGGCCCCCGGGACCGGCGGGCGCGGCGTGTACCGGCTCTCCAGTGCCGCTGGAGCGCGGCGGAGCAGCCTGGCGGCATTCGTGCCGCCGGAGCCGGCGGCCCGCTCCAGGGAAGGGAGTTGCCGTGCCCCAGCCGGTCGCGACTACGGAGAAGCAGGTCACCGGGGACCTCTACGCGGAGGTGCGGACGTTCTACGCGCGGCAGATGCGGCGGGTGGACGCCCTCGACATCGAGGGGTTCGCGGACACCTTCACCGAGGACGGCGAGGTCGTCCACTCCGGTGGCGAACGCCAGCGCGGGCGTGCCGAGATGATCGCCGGGATGCGCGCCAGTCTGCCGCGCTACCGGGACATCTGCGTGCGCCACTGGTTCGAGCATCTGCTGATCGAGGCGGATCCGGAGAACACGGGGGACGAGGACACCGTGCGGACCTCCTACTACACGCTCGTCGCGCTGACCGACCGCGAGGGGAAGGTCTCGTTCCAGCCGACCTTCACCGTCGAGGACGAACTGGTCCGCCGGGACGGGCGGCTGCTGACCCGGTCCCGGGTCATCCACCGGGACCGGCCCGCCGAGCGGTGACCCCCGCCCCGCTGCCGGGAGGCGGTGGGGCATGGGGAGGGCCCCCTCCGCGGAGGGGGCCCTCCCCATGCCCCACCGTGCGGTTCCGGCGCCGGCGGGCGGGGAGCGGGGAGCGGGGATCAGTCGATGCCCCGGCAGATGTGCCAGTCGCCGTCCGCGGACGCCTCCCGCTCGGAGCCGTCGTAACCGTCGTACTCGTCGTATCCCGCCAGCCTCAGCACCGGGGGGCGGCCCTCGGTCCATGGCGCGAGGGCGGCGGCCGGGGCGGCGGCCGGGGCCGGGCCGGACGGTGGAGTGCCCGCCGTGCGGTCCCGCTGCCGCCGCTGGTCCGGTGCGGTGCCCGGTGTCACTGTCGCTGTCGCCATTGTCAGCTTCTCCTTCCGGCCGCCTCCCCGTCCCGCCTCAGGCGTGGCAGGGCGGCAGACCTCCGTGGAACCCGGCCATCTCCCGGAAGGAGGCGGCCACGTCGATGCGGGCCCCGGGCGGCAGCCCCTGCCGCTCGGCGAAGGCCCGGTGCAGATTGCCGACCAGCCGTTCGGCGTCCAGCAGCGCGGAGAACTCTCCGAGGTCCGCCCGCTCCGCCACCTCCAGGGGGGTCGAGCCGTCGCGTACACCCTGCTCGGCGAGTGCCCCGATCCACCGGAGATAGGCCCCGGTCCGGTCGAGCAGCTCCGGCCCGCCGACGGGGCCGTGGCCCGGCACCACCGTGCGGGGCGCCAGGGCGCGCAGCCGGTCCAGGGCGCGCAGCGAGCCCTCGACGGAGCCCATCAGCACATACGGGGTCACCCCCGACCAGACGACGTCCCCCGTGAAGAGGACGCGCCGGTCCGGGACCCAGGCCACCACGTCGTTCGCCGTGTGCGCGGGGCCGACGTGCAGCAGTTCGGTCCGCAGGCCGCCGGCGTGCAGGGTGAGCTCGTCGCGGAAGGTCAGGGTGGGGAGGACGAGCGGGGTCTCGCCCCACTCGACGTCCGGCCAGAGGCCGCGCAGGGCGAGCCCGGCCTCGGCCGTGTCGGCGCGGGTCCCCTCGTGGGCGACGATCGCCGCGCGGGGCGCGAACTGGCCGTTGCCGAAGACGTGGTCGCCGTGGAAGTGGGTGTTGACGACGTAGTCCGGGCCGCCGGGGACGATCCGCTCGGCCTCCTCGCGCAGCCGCCGGGTCCGGGACTCCGTCGCGGCGGTGTCGACGAGCACGGCGCTGCCGCCGTCCGCGACCAGCCCGGCGTTGTTCAGGCACCAGCCGCCGAGGGGCTGGACGAAGGCGTACACCCCGTCGGCGATCCGGTCGAGCCGGCCCGGGGGCGCGGTGGTGCGCGGGGCGGCGGACTGCGGTGCCATGTCCTCTCCTACGTTTCCGGCGCGGGGCGCGTTCACGCGAGGGCCGTGTAGCGGCCGCGGTGGAAGACCAGCGGGCGGGTGCCCGGGGCGCTGCCCGCGAGCGCCACCACCCGGCCGATCAGCAGGACGTGGTCGCCCGCCTCGTGTTCGGCCTCCAGGCGGCACTCGAAGGAGGCGGCGGCGGAGGGCAGCACGGCGTTGCCGGTGACGCCCTCGACGGCGTCGAGCAGGCGCATCGCGGCCAGGCCCGCCGGCCGTTGCGGGCGGGAGAAGTCCGTGGAGATCTCGCGCTGCCCCTCGGCCAGGACGTTCACCGCGAAGCTGCCGGCCTCGGAGATCCGCGGCCGCATCCGGCCCTCGCGCTTGACGGACACCAGGAGCAGCAGGGGGTCGAGCGACACGGAGGTCAGGCTGTTGAGGGTCATCACGGCCGTGTCGTCGCCGCTGCCCCGGGTCAGCAGGGTGACGCCGGTGGGGAAGGAGCCCATGGCGGTGCGGAAGGCAGCGATGCCGGGGGCCGTGATGCCGGGGGCCCCGGCCGTCTCCGGGGCGGTGGCTGTGGGGGCGGTGGTGGCGGGGCCGGGGCCGGGTTCGGCGAGCAGGGTGGTGCCGGGATTCGTCATGGTGCCGCTCCGTCTCTGGTCGCGCTGCGCGCGGGGCGCGCCGTGCGGTGGGCGATACGTGGCGCCGGGCCGGTGGCCGGGCCCGGGGGCCGCGGTCCGGGCCGGCCGGGCCGCGGCCGGGGTCAGTAGTTGCCGAGGCCGCCGCAGACGTTGAGCGCCTGCGCGGTGATCGAGGCGGCGGTGTCCGAGGTCAGATAGCCGACGAGACCGGCGACCTCCTCGGCGGTGGAGTAGCGGCCCAGCGGGATCTTCGCCTCGAACCGCTCCAGTACGTCCGCCTCGGTGACGCCCCAGTGGTTCGCGTAGCCCTGCCGGACCCGCTGGGCCATGGGGGTCTCGACGTAGCCGGGGCAGACGGCGTTGACGGTGATGCCGGTCTTCGCCAGTTCCTTGCCGACGGCCTTGGTGAAGCCGATGACGCCGTGTTTGGAGGCGGAGTAGGGGGCGGCGAGCTCCACGCCCTGCTTGCCGCCGGTGGAGGCGATGTTGACGATCCGGCCCCAGCCGCCGTCCTGCATCCGTCCGGTGCTCAGCACCTCGCGGGTGACCCGGAAGGTCCCGTTGAGGTTGGTGTCGATCACGTCGAGCCAGAGGGCGTCGGGCAGTTCGGCGGTGACACCGCCGCCGCCCCGTCCGGCGTTGTTGACGAGGACGGTGATGCGGCCGTACCGCGCGACCGCGGCCTCGACCGCCGCCCGTACCTGCTCGGCCGAGGTGACGTCGCAGGCCGCGCCGTCCACCTCCAGCCCTTCCGCGCGCAGCCGCTTGACCAGGGCCCGCACATCCTCCGCGCCGCGTGCGCAGCCGAAGACCGCGACGCCCCGCCGGGCCAGCAGCTCGGTCACGGCGAGGCCGATCCCGCTGGTGGCGCCGGTGACGAAGGCGACCCGGCGTTCTTCCGTGCCCGCCGCGGTCTCCGCGTCCGTCCCGGTGCCCGTGTCCGTCCCGGTGTCCGTCATGGGTGCTCTCCCCTTCTCGGCGGCCTGAGTGCGACGACCGTGACCCGCGGGCCTTGCGCGGTTCTCGACTCCGCCTCGATCCCGCCCGGAACGGCACCCGTTCGAGCCGTGCTCGACACCCGGTCGACCACGGGCCGCGACGGTGGGCCGGTCCGATGCGCGCACAGCGCCGTGCGCGGCCGCAGCAGCGAGGAGGGGCCCATGCCCGAGCAGACGATCCCGGACGTACGGAAGTCGGTGACCGTGGCGGCCACGCCCGGCCGCTGCTTCGAGGTCTTCACCGAGCGGCCGGCGGACTGGTGGCCGCCGAGCCACGTCCTGCTGAAGAAGGAGCGCGCCGGTCTGGCCTTCGAGCCGGGCGAGGGCGGCCGGTACTACGAGTGGGACGTGGAGGGCAACCAGATCGACTGGGGCCGGATCCTGGAGTGGGAGCCGGGCCGGCGGCTGGTGATGACCTGGCGCATCTCGCCGTCCTGGCAGTCCATCCCGGACGACGAGTTCGCCAGCGAGATCGAGGTGGACTTCGTGCCGGAGGGCCCGGGCCGCACCCGGGTGGAGCTGGCCCACGTCAAGCTGCACCGGCACGGCGAGGGCGCCGAGAACATCTGGCGGGCCCTTGACGGACCGTCGCCCGGCGAGACGCTGGAACGCTTCGCCGCCCTGTTCTGAGCCACCGGGCCACTGGGCCACCGGGCCGCCGGCCCCGAACAGCCGCCCCTTCGCACCGCCGCCCCTTCGAACCCCGCCCCCACCCCGGAAACCCCGGGCCCGCGGTCCGTCATCCGGGCCGCGGGCCACGGCCGGGCCGGCGGGCCACCGCACATCCGTCAGCACAGTCCGTCAGCACAGTCCGTGAGCACAGGAGGTCGTGAGGATGTCTGCCGACGCACAACGGGATACCGCCCTGGTCCCGGCCGCCGAGAAGCTGGGTGTCCTGGCGGCCCAGTACGCGGCCGAGGCCGACCGCACCCGCGCGCTCGCCCCCGAGGTCACCGACGTGATCCGGGAGGCCGGCTTCGCCCGGCACTTCGTGGGCGCCCGGTGGGGCGGCACCGAGGGCTCGTTCGGGGAGCTGACCCGGGCCGTCATGGCGGTGGGGGAGCACTGCGCCTCCACCGCCTGGTGCGCCTCGCTGTCCGCCTACTCCGCTCGGTTCGCCTCCCACCTCCCCGCGGAGGGGCATCACGCCCTGTGGGGCGAGGGGCCGGACGTGTTCATCGCCACCGGCCTGATGCCCGCCGGGCGGGCCGCGCCCGCCGACGGGGGATGGCGGGTCAGCGGCGCGTGGGGATACGTGAGCGGTGTCGAGTCCGCCGACTGGGTGCTGGTCTGCGCCGCGGTGACGGAGGGCGCGGCACCGGGCGTCGCGGCGGCCGGCGGGGGACGGCCGCCGGCCTTCCGCTTCTTCGCCCTGCCCCGGGGCTCCTACGGCGTGCGCCGGGACTGGGACAGCGTGGGCATGCGGGCCACGGCCAGCCACACCGTCCTCGTCGACGACGTGTTCGTCCCCGGGCACCTCTCCTTCGACCGCGCCGACATCATGACCGGGCGGAACGCCGTCTCCGAAGCCGCCTGCCACAACGTGCCGTTCGCCGCGGTGGGCAGCCTGACCTTCGTCGCGCCGATCGCCGGCGCGGCCACCGGAGCCCTGCGCGCCTGCGCCGGGACCGTCACGGGGCGGCGGCGGACGGCGCCGAACGAGCTGGTGCTGGTGCGGGCCTCCGGCCGGATCGACTCCGCGCGGCTGCTCGTCGAGCAGAACGCCGGCGTCATCGACGGGCGGCGGTTCGCGCCGGAGTTCCTGGCCCGCAACGAACGGAACGCCACCTACGCCACCGAGATCCTCACCGAGGCCGTCGGCCTGCTGGTCCGGGGAGCGGGCACGGGCGGCCTGAGCGAGGGCGCGCCGCTCCAGCGGTTCTGGCGGGACGTCACCTCGGCGGCCAGCCACGTCGCCCTCCAGTACGACACCGCGGCGCGGAAGAACTACGCGGCGGTGCTGCTCGGCCCGGCCACCGGGTGACACGGCCGCGTGACGGGACGCACCGCGCACACGGGAGGGGCGGGGAACCGGCAGCCGGTTCCCCGCCCCTCCCGTGCGTTCCGCGCCGGATGCCGGAGGTCCGGTGTCAGACGGGCTGGGCGCTGCGGGTGAACGCCTTGAGGTCGAAGCCGGGCCGCTCCGCGTCCGCCGGGGCGGGCCCGGGGGCGCCGGACTCCAGCAGCCGCCGGGTGGCCATGTGGTCGGCCGGGCGGTTCACCGACTCGGTGCCGACGAGCCGTTCACCGCGGAAGCACAGCACGGAGAAGCGGCCCGCCGCCGGATCGCCAGCCACCGCCGTACGGTTGTGGCCCTGGGTGATCCCGGCGATCTGCAGCCGCAGCGCGTACTGCTCGCTCCAGAACCAGGGCACGGCCGCGGGGGGCGGGGCGTCGCCGCAGAGGACGGCGGCGACGCGGCGGGCGTGCTCGACGGCGTTCCGCACCGACTCCAGGCGGAGCCGCCCGGGCGCGTACGGGCTGGGGAACCGCGCGCAGTCCCCGACCGCGTACACGGCCCGGTCGCTGGTGCGCAGCCGGTCGTCCACCAGGACGCCGTCGCCGACCGCCAGTCCCGCCGCGGCGGCGAGGGAGCAGTTGGGCAGCACCCCGATCCCGGCCACGACCAGGTCCGCCGGGACGCGCTCCCCGCCGTCCAGCTCCGCGACGCGGCACCGGCCGGCCGCGTCGCCGCGCAGGGCGGTCACCTCGCGGCCGAGCAGCACCCGCACGCCCTGCTCCCGGTGGTGGCCGGCGAGGAACGCGGACATCGGACCGCTCACCGCCCGGGCCATCAGCCGCGGGCCGGCCTCGACGACGGTGACGCGGGCCCCGGACCGGCGCGCGGTCGCCGCGACCTCCAGCCCGATGAACCCGCCGCCGATGACGAGGACGTCGCGGGCGTCCGCCAGCCGGTCCCGGATCGCCGTGGCGTCCTCCAGGGACCGCAGGGCCAGCACGCCGGAGAGGCCGGCTCCCGGCACGGGCAGCGGCCGGGGCCGCGCGCCGGTGGCCAGCACCAGGGCGGCGTACGGCAGTTCGCGGCCGGAGGCCAGGGTGAGCCGCTGCCCGTCGCGGTCGATCTCGACGGCCGGGTCCCGGCCGGTGAGGGTGATGCCGTGGTCCCGGTAGTACGAGGGCGGGCGCAGCGCGAGCCCGCCCGGCTCCACGCCGCCGGTGAGATAGCCCTTGGAGAGCGGCGGCCGTCCGTAGGGCGGGCCGGGCTCGTCGCCGACGAGGGTGACGGGCCCGCTGAATCCGCGGTCGCGGAGGGCGGCGGCGGTCTCCGCGCCCGCCTGCCCCGCGCCGACGATCACGACCGGTCCGCCCGCGGCGGCGCCGGGCGCGCCGGGCGCGGCGGGTATGGCCTCGGTGTCCGGGGTGCCGGGGGTGCCCGCTCGGGTGTGCGTCTCGTCCGCGCCGTGTGTTCCCATGGCCGCCACCTCAGCCCAACGCCTCGGCGATGACGTCGAGTTGGCTCGGATCCGGTGACCAGCACAGGAAGACCATCTCGTCGGCACCGGCCGCCCCGCAGGTGTCCAGCACGTGCCGGACGCGTTCCGGGGTGCTCAGCGTGTAGTCGGCCACCATGGCGCCGGTGAAGGGGGCCTCGGAGTCGTCGAGGAAGGAGTAGTAGCGGGCGATCCGCTCCTTCGCCCCCTCGACCAGCTCCTTGGAGCCGACGGCGGTGTTGGCCTGGGCGACCAGCGCGGGGCGGCCCTCCCGGCCCGCGGCCTTCCAGGCGCTCTCCACCTCGCGGAACATGCCCTCGGAGAGCTCCGGCACCATCGCGCTCAGATACCCGTCGCCCCACCGCGCCACGCGCTGCACCGCCGCGTCGCTGAACCCGCCGAACAGCAGCGGGGGGCCGCCCGGCGCGGACGGGCGCGGCCCGACCCGCCCCGGTACCTCCTCGGCCAGGTCGGCGTGGGCCGCCCAGACGGCCCGCATCCGCTCGACGTTCGCGTCCAGCCGCCGGCCGCGCTCCGCCATCCGTGCTCCGGCCGCCTCGTAGTCGTCCTCGCGGTCGCCGAGCCCGATGCCCACCGAGAGCCGCCCGCCGGACAGCCGGTCCAGGGTGGCGATCTGCTTGGCCGCCAGCACCGGATCGCGCAGCCCCGCCAGCAGCACCTGGCTCCGCAGCCGCACCCGGGAGGTGGCGCCGGCCACCGCGGCGAGGGTGATCAGCGGCTCGGGGGTGTCGTAGGCGAGCCGGTCGCTGACGGTGACGGTGTCGAACGGGCCCTCGTCGATGCGCCGTGCCCAGTCGAGCGCGGCGTGGGGCGAGAGCACCGGCAGGCCGATGCCAATCTTCATTGCTTCTCCCGCTGGGATCGAGACGGACGGGGATGGGCCCCCAGGCTGCTGGGCCGCGGCCGAGCCGCTCTGGAAACCCGGTGGAGCGGACCGCTGTACCCGACCTCGAGCGTGGCTGGACCCCGCCACCGCACGGTTCCGGTGGCCGGCCGGCGGCAGTGCGGCCGGCGACGGCCGGCATGACAGCGATCACCGGAACGACAGCGACCACCCGGACGACACGACGAAGGAGACGGCCCGATGGGGATCAGACGAGAACGGCGGGGCAGCACGGGAGCCGCGGTGGCGGGCGCGAGTGTGCTCGCCGTGTTCGGCACCGCGCTCACCCCCGTGCACGCCCAGCCGCAGCAGACGGCAGCGCAGACGGCGGCACGGCAGCAGGCGGCAGCGCAGCAGTCCGCGCTCCGCTCCGTCCACCGGCAGCGCGTCCACTGGGAGCGGTGCGACTTCGACGCCCGCATGGAGTGCGCCACCGTGCGGGTCCCGCTGGACTACCGCGAGCCGGGCGGCGAGCGGATCGGCCTGGCCGTGAGCCGGCTGCGCACCGCGAGCCCGCTGCGGCGCGGGGTGCTGCTGTCGTTCAACGGCGGCCCCGGCGGCGACGGCGGGCTGGGCGTCAAGAGCCCGCAGCGGCTGGCGGACACCCCGCTGCGCGCCGCGTACGACCTGGTCGGCTTCGATCCGCGCGGCACCGGCGGATCCGCGCCGGTGTCGTGCGGGGTGACCGTGCCGACGGCCGAGTTCGACTCCCGGCCGGACGACAGCGCCTTCCCCGCCCTGGTGGCCGACACCCGGGCCAAGGAGGCGGCCTGCGCCCGGACCGGCGGCGCGGTGCGGCGCACCCTCAACTCGGCGACGGTGGCCCGCGACATGGACGTCATCCGGGCCGTGCTGCGGGAGCGGAAACTCAACTTCCTCGGCTACGGCGACGCCACCTACACCGGCGCGGTGTACGGCACGCTCTTCCCCCGGCGCATGGACCGCAGCGTGCTGGACTCCTCGCGCAACCCCGAGGTCGACTGGCGCGGCCAGTACAAGAGCCAGGCCTACGCGATCCGCGACAACGTGGACGCCTGGGCGGCCTGGGCGGGCCGGCGCGACGGGCACTTCGGGCTCGGCACCTCCGGCCGCCGGGTCATCGCCTCCGTGGAACGGGCCGCGGACAGCCTCGCGGAGACCCCCGTCGGCTACATGGACCGCACCGGCTTCGACGCGGCCGTCGGCGCGCTCGCCGCCGACCGTACCCAGTGGGACGAACTCGGCGACCTGGTCTCGGCGCTGGTCCACCGGCCCGGCGACCCGGACACCGAGCGGCGGGCGAACGCCGCCCTCCAGCCCTGGGAGGAGCCGGAGGGTGAGCTGCGCCCCGGCGCCGTGGAGGCGGCCACCTGCGAGGACGACTGGCCCACCGACATGGCCGTCTACCGCGAGGACATGCGCCGCTTCAAGGAGAAGTACCCGTACGGCCTCGGGGTGCTCCGGGCGCAGCCCTGGGTCTGCGCCTTCCGCAGCTTCACCCCCTCCGAGCGCCCGCCGTACATCCGCAACAGCGGCTATCCCAAGGGCCTGGTGGTGCACGCGGAGGGCAACCCGGTGCTCCGGCACGCGGGCGGCCGGGCGATGGCGGAGCGGCTCGGCCACCGGCTGGTGACGGTCGCCGACGACGGCAGCAACGACGTGTACGCGGTGCGGGGCAACCGCTGCGTCGACGCCCGGGTCACCACGTATCTGCTGACCGGTGTGCTGCCGCGCCGTGCGGAGACCGTCTGCGCCGGCGCGCCGCGGCCGGACGTCCCCGCCGACCGGGGCAGGTGAGCCGGAGGCAGCGCACGACGGCCGGGCCCGTCCCCCACCGCGGGGGACGGGCCCGGCCGTCGTCGGCGCCGGCGGACCGGCGGGGCCGGGTCAGACCCGGGGCCGCGCCTCGGCGGTCACCGGTGGAGCGGGCTCCCGCGCCGGTGCGGGACGCCCGGACGCCACCGGGACGCTCCGGCCGCTCTCCCGGCCCGGGACCGCGAGCGCGACGAGCAGGCCCACGGTGAGGAAGGCGGCCGAGAAGAGGAACGCCGGGGAGAACCCGGCCATCAGGGCCTGCGGGAACTCCTCGCCCCGGGCGGCGGCCTCGTTCGTCAGCCCGGTGGCGATGCTCACCAGCGTCACCAGCCCGACCGCGCCGCCCAGTTGCCGGGTGGTGTTGAGCAGACCCGAGCCCAGCCCGGCCAGATGGCCGGGGAGCCCCGCGGTGGCGGCCGTCGTCGTGGCCGTGAGCACCATGCCCTCGCCGAGGCCGAGCAGCAGCAGCGGACCGAACAGCCCCGAGGCGTACGCGGTGCCGGGGCCGGCCTGGGCGAGCCACGCCATGCCCAGGGCCGCCAGGGTCAGCCCCGTCATCAGCACCGGGCGGGCGCCGAGGCGGAGCACGGCGCCGGCGACGCCGCGGGCCGCCGTGAAGATGCCCAGGGCCAGCGGCAGATAGGCGGCGCCGGTCTCCAGCGGGCTGTACCCCAGCACCGCCTGGAACAGCATGGAGATGAAGTAGAACATGGTGCCCAGCGCGCCCCAGGCGCAGACCGCCACCAGGTTCGCGGCGGACACCGACCGGTTGCGGAAGACGGTCAGCGGCACCAGCGGCTGCCGGGCGATCCGCGCCTGGTCGTACAGGAACAGCGCCAGCAGGGCCGCCGCGGCCGTCAGTCCGGTGACCACCCGGGCGGAGGCCCAGCCGTGGTCCTCGATCTCGTTGATGCCGAACACCAGGGCCACGATGCCGCCGGTCAGGGACAGCACGCCCAGCAGGTCGAGCTGGCGCACGGCGTCCGTGTTGCGCTGCTCGGGTACGGCCCGCGCCACGAGGACGAGCAGGACGACGCCCAGCGCGGCGGTGCCGAGCATGGTGCCCCGCCACGAGAACCACTCGGTGATCATGCCGCCGAGCAGCACGCCGACGGCGGCGCCGCCGCCCGCCACCCCGCTCCACAGGCCGAACGCCCGGGTCCGGCGCGGGCCGCCGGTGAAGGTCGTGCCCAGCACCGTCAGGGTGACGGGGACCAGGATGGCGGCGCCGAGCCCCTGGAGGCCGCGGGCGGCGACCATGGACGCCGGGCCCTGCGCCAGCCCGCCCGCGAGGGCGGCCACGGTGAAGATCACCCCGCCGGCGAGGAAGACCCGCCGCTGGCCGTAGAGGTCGGCCAGCCGCCCGCCGAGCATCATGAAGCCGCAGAGGGCGATGGCGTAGCTGTTGTAGAGCCAGTGCAGGCCCGCCATGTCGAACCCGAGCGCCTCGGCGATCACCGGTACGGCGACGTTCACCGAGGCGACGTCCAGGACGAACATGAACTGGCCGAGGCAGCAGACGGCGAGGATGAGGCCGGTCCGCACGGCGGCCGCGGACGGGCCGGCGGGGCCGGCCGAGCCGGTCGGTCTCCGGGGGCTGTTCGGGCTGTTCGGGCTGGTCGGGCTGGTCATCGGGAACCACCTTCGTCGATCCGGTCCGTGCCGCCGGTGAGCCGGAGGAGGACATTGCCGTAGAACTTCCGGTCGAGCAGGTCGAACAGGGCCCGCGGAGCCCCGGCGACCCCGCCCTCGACCACCGTGCGCGGGTACACGAACCGGCCCTCGCCCAGCCACTGCGCGAACTGCCGGTTCCAGCCGTCGATCTGATCCGGGGTGTGGAAGCAGGCGAACGGCCGGAGGACGAGCTGCCGGCTGATGGCCGTCAGCAGGTCCAGCCGGGGCCGCCCGGCCGAGGCGTCGTCACCGTTCTGGCCGGCGAGCGCCCCGCAGAGCGCGAACCGGGCACCGGGACGGGCCAGTTGCACCGCGGCCTCGAACTGCTCGCCGCCGGTGTTGTCGAAGAACACGTCGATCCCGTCCGGGGCGAGCTCGCGGAGCAGGTCGAGCGCCGGGCCGTCGTGCCGGTCGAACGCGGCGTCGAAGCCGAGCTCCTCCACCAGGTACTCGGCCTTCTCCTTGCTGCCAGCCGAGCCGATCACCCGCCGCGCCCCGCGGGCCTTGGCGATCTGGCCCGCGACGGAGCCCACCCCGCTCGTCGCGCCCGAGACGAAGACCACGTCACCGGGGCCGGCCTCGGCCATCCCGGCCATGCCGAGCCACGCCGTCGGGCCGTTGGACAGGAAGTACTCGGGACCGGGCAGCAGGTCCCGGTCGCGGACGGCGAACGCGCCGCCGGGCCCGGCGGCGTACTCCCGCCAGCCCTGGAAGTGCTCCACCAGGGCACCGACGGGCACCGCCGGGTCCTGGGAGCGCACCACCGTGCCGACGGTGCGCCCGGTCGGCGCCTCGCCGACCGGGAACGGCGGGAGCGGCAGCCCCGGCCGCTCCTTCATCAACTCGCGGTACGCGGACGCCATCAGCATCCACTCGTTGCGGACGAGCACCTCGCCCTCCGGCAACGGGGCCTCCACGACCTCCAGATCACCGGGGGCGGGCGCACCGGACGGCCGCCGGGCGAGCCGCACCTCCCGGTGCGTGGCGGGAACGGGCTCATAGGTCACTGGCTTCTCCTTCGCTGCGGCGGGCGACTCCGCTCGGACCGTGGTCCGCGCGGCCCGAGAACCGCTGGAGAGCCGGTCGAACGGAGGGACGGCCGCGGAGCGGCGCACCGGGCCGCCGGCGGGCGCCACCGGGGGTCACCGGGCGGTTCCGCGTGAGGGCGCCGGGCCGGTCCAGCGGTGCTCGACCGGCACTTCACCGGGGTGGGCGACGGTACGGAACCGGTATCGGCCAACGTCACCGTCGGGAAGAAGGAGCCGGTTCATGCAGACGACTGAGCGGACCACTGATGAGTCCGGCACGGGCCGGCGGCCCGTGCTGCGCTTCGGGCTGCAGATAGCGCGGTTCGACTATCCGGGAGTGGGGCCGCACCAGCTCTTCGACCGCGTCACCGACATCGCGCGCACCGCGGAGGAGGCCGGCTTCGACTCGATCTGGGCGCAGGACCACTTCTACCAGGCGCCCGTGCCGGGCATCGGCTGGCAGGCCGACGAGCCGGTCCTGGAGCCCTACACGATGCTGGCCGCCCTCGCCGCCCGCACCAGCCGGGTGCGGCTGGGCACCACGGTCACCGGCGTCACCTACCGCAACCCGGCCCTGCTGGCGAAGACGGTCTCCACCCTCGACGTGATCTCCGGCGGCCGGGCGGTGCTCGGCATCGGCGCGGCCTGGCACGAGGAGGAACACACCGGCTACGGCTACGACTACCCGCCGGACGCCGAGCGCCTCAGCCGGCTGGAGGAGGCCCTGCGGATCTGCCGGCCGATGTTCCGGGACGAGCGGCCCGTCTTCACCGGCGAGTACTACCGGGTCGACGGCGCGGTCAACTCGCCGCCCCCGCTGGCCCCCGGCGGCCCGCCCATCCTCGTCGGCGGCAGCGGGGAGAAGCGCACCCTGCGCCTGGTGGCCCGCTACGCGGACGCCTGCAACCTCTTCGGCGACCTGGACACCGTGCGCCACAAGCTGAAGGTCCTCGACGGCCACTGCGAGACGGAGAACCGCGACCCGGCCGAGATCACCCGGACGAAGATGTCGTGCCTGCTGATCAACGAATCCGACGCGGAGGCGCGGCGCCGTTACGACGAGATGGGCGCGGCGATGGGCGACTGGGCGCCGATGCTCGGCGGCATGGCCATGGCGGGCAGCCCCGACCGGATCGCCGAGCAGGTGTCCGAGTACTTCGAGGCGGGGCTGGACGGGCTGGTCTTCTACCTGCCCGACACCCACGACCTGGACACCGTCCGGATGGCGGGGGAGACCCTCGTCAAGCACTTCGGCGGTCTGTGATGCGGACCGCGACACGGACCGCGACCCGGACCCGGCCCCGGGTCTGGCTCGCCGCCGCCCTCACCGGCCTGCTCGGCCTGGGCGCGACGGGCTTCACCCCGGCCGCCGCCCCGGCCGGAGCGGCCCACCGGCCGCCGCAACCGGCCTGGGAGCGCTGCGACTTCGACGCGCGCCTGGAGTGCGCCACGGTGCGGGTGCCGCTCGACCACGCCCGGCCGCGCGGCCGCACCCTCGACCTGGCCGTGAGCCGCCTGGCGGCGGAGGGCAGACCGCGCGGCGTGCTGCTCGCCGTCAACGGCGGCCCGGGCGGCAACGAGGGCATGGGCCGCCGGGCGCCACTGCGCTTCGCGGACTCGCCGCTCCGCTCCGCCTACGACCTCGTCGGCGTCGATCTGCGCGGCACCGGCGGATCGTCCCCCGTGCACTGCGAAGTGACCACCCCCACCGTGCCGTTCGACTCCCGCACCCCCGACTCCTCCTTCGCCGGGCTGTGGGCCGACGCCCGCGCCTCCGAGGCGGGCTGCGCGCGGGCGGGCGGAGTGGAGCGCCGCCACATCGGCACCGTCAGCGTGGCCCGCGACCTGGACCGGGTGCGCGCCGCGCTGGGCGAGCGGAAGCTCAACCTCATCGGCTACGCGTACGGCAGCTATGTGGCCGCCGTGTACGGCACCCTGTTCCCGCACCGGCTGGACCGGAGCGTCCTCGACTCGGTCCGGCACCCGGACTGGACCTGGCGGCAGCAGTTCATGGCGCAGGCCGTCGCCATCCGCGAGAACGTCGGCGACTGGGCCCGCTGGGCCGGCCGGCGCGACGGCACCCTCGGGCTCGGGGGATCGGAGCGCCGGGTGATGGCCACCGTGGAGCGGACCGCCGCCGAACTGGCCGAGCGGCCCGTGAACGGCATGAACCGCACCGCCTTCGACGCCACCGTCGGCTCGCTGGCCAACGACCGCACCCGCTGGGCCGATCTGGCGGCCCTGGTCGCCTCCCTGGCGGCGGGCGACGCCCCGTCTGCCCGCGTCGCGGCGGCGGCAGCAGCGGCGGAAACCGGGGCCGGCACCGGGGCCGAACTCCGCCCCGGCGTCCTGGAGGCCGCCACCTGCGAGTCCGCCTGGCCGCGCGAACCGGGCGTCTACGAACGCGACATGCGGCGGTTCCGCGAGCGCTACCCCTACGGCCTCGGCATGACCCGGGCCCAGCCGTGGGTCTGCGCCTTCCGCGCCGACTCCCCGCAGCCGCCGCCCCGCATCCGCGGCGCCGGCCGGCCCGCCGGCCTCGTCGTCCAGGCCGAGAACGACCCGCAGACCCACCGGGCGGGCGGTGCCGCGATGGCCGCCCGGCTCGGCCACCCGCTGATCACGGTCGCGGACGACGGCAGCAACGAGATCTACGGCAAGCGCGGTTACCGCTGTGTCGACGACCGGGTGGACCGCTACCTGCTCACCGGCCGGCTGCCGGACCGGCGCCACACCGTCTGCGCCGGAGCACCGCGGCCCGCGATCGCCGAGGACTGATCCCATGACTCCCCCGACCAGAGAGGCGAAGACCATGTCCGAGACCGCAGCTTCCCCGGGTACCGCCCCCGCGCCGGACGGCGCCGCCGAGTTCGCCGGCCGGACCGTCGTCGTCACCGGCGGCGGCACCGGCATCGGACGGGCCGCGGCACTGGAGTTCGCACGGCGCGGAGCGGCCGCGGTGATCATCACCGGGCGCCGCAAGGAACGGCTGGCCGAGGTCGCCGCCGAGCACGCCGCGATCGTCGCCGTACCCGCCGACGTCACCACGGAGGACGGGGCGCAGGCCGTCATCGAGGAGCTGCGGTCGCACGGCGAGCGGCTCGACGTCCTCGTGCACAACGCGGGCATCTACCGGCAGACCCCGGTGGCCGACCCCAACATGGCCTACGCGCGGGAGATGCTGGAGACCAACGTGCTGGGCCCGGTGCTCCTCACCGCCCGGCTGCTGCCGCTGATGACCTCGCCGGGCGGCAGCATCGTCTTCGTCTCCAGCGTCGCCGGCCACAACCCCGAGCCGTACGCCTCGATGTACGCCGTCACCAAGGCCGGCGCCCACAGCCTCACCCTGACCATGGCGAAGGAACTGGCGAACCGCGGCATCCGGGTCAACGCGGTGGCGCCCTCGGCGGTGCGCACCGAGGTCTACGACGCCAACGGGCTCACCACCGAGCAGATCGACGGGCTGTTCCGGGGCTTCGCCGCGGCCAACCCGCTCGGCCGCACCGGCGTGGTCGAGGACGTGGCGCCCTGGATCGCCCGCTTCGCCTCACCGGAGAGCTCCTGGATCACCGGCCAGATCCTCGTCATCGACGGCGGTGCCGACCTCACCGCCGCCGCCGACAGCCCCTACTCGCCGTACCGGGGCGACAGCCAGGGGGCCGACTGGGGCTCCTGAGAACCACCGTCCGGGCCGGCCTCCGGGCCGGCCCGCACACCCGCCCCCGGTCCGTGCCGGGCAGCGCAGGGGACGGCCGGCGCCCGGGGGGAAACGGGGGAGCGCCGGTAGGGGCCCGGCCTCGGATGTCTCGAGCCGGACTCGACCGGCGGTCCAGCGCCGCTCCCTAGCCTGATGGCGCCGGGGAGCGGCCGAACCATGTCCGGGGGCCCGCAGACCAGCCCCGTGACCAAGCGGGCATGTGCGGCATGCCGCTCACCACATGAAGCAGAAAGGTTCACCATGGCCGTTGAAAACGGGATCGACGATCCCCGGCAGCTGCCGGAAGACGCGCCGCAGGACTCCGCCGCCCCGGAGTCTCCCCCCGACCCGCGCCGCTGGATCGCACTCACCGTGCTGCTCGTGGCGTCCTTCATGGACCTGCTGGACGTCACGATCGTGAACGTGGCGCTGCCCAGCATCCAGTCGACGCTGGGTGCCGGTTACGCGGCCATTCAGTGGGTCACCGCCGGCTACGCGCTGGCCTTCGCGCTGCTGCTGATCACCGGGGGGCGGCTGGGCGACATCTACGGCCGCAAACGGATCTTCATGATCGGCATCACCGGCTTCACCCTGGCCTCGCTGCTCTGCGGCATCGCCCAGGAACCCTGGCAGCTCGCTGTGTTCCGGCTGGTGCAGGGGGCCGCGGCGGCCGTCATGATCCCGCAGGTGCTGGCCATCATCCACGTCACCTTCCCCGCCGGCGAACGCGGCAAGGCGTTCGGGCTGGCGGGTGCCATCGGCGGTCTCGCCGCCATCATGGGCATGGTCATGGGCGGTGTGCTCACGCACTGGGACCTCTTCGGGCTCGCCTGGCGGCCCATCTTCCTGATCAACGTCCCCGTCGGCATCGCCGGCATCATCATCGGGGCCCGGGTGATCCGGGAGTCCCGGGACCCCCGCCGGGTCCGGCTCGACCTGACCGGTGTGCTGCTGGCCACCGGCGCGCTGTTACTGCTGTTCTTCCCGCTCATGCAGGGCCGGGAACTCGGCTGGCCCGCCTGGGGGTTCGTCTCCATGGCGGCGGCCGTGCCGGTCGCCGCGCTGTTCGTCGCCCACCAGCGGCGCAAGACCGGGCGGGGCGGCTACCCGCTGGTGCCGATGAGCCTCTTCGGGCAGCGGGGCTTCAGCGCGGGCGTCAGCGTCTACCTGCTGTTCAACATCGGCATGGGCATCTTCTTCCTGTCGTGGACGCTCTACATGCAGCTCGGTCTCGGCTGGTCCCCGCTGCGCGCCGGGCTGAGCGGGGTCCCGTTCTGCCTGGGGGCCGCGCCGGGCGCCGGCATCTCCGTGGCGGTGCTGATGCCCCGCTTCGGGCGCAAGGTGCTGCACGCCGGTGTGGGGCTGATGCTGGTGGGCATCGTCGCCTACGTCTGGGTGACCGCGCAGTTCGGCGCCGACGTGTCGTTCTGGCACCAGGTGCTGCCGCTGCTCGTCTTCGGTGTCGGCTTCGGCTTCGTCGCCGCCCCGCTGCCCGAGATCGCGCTGTCCGATGTGCGGTCCGAGGACGCCGGGTCCGCGTCCGGCCTGTTCAACGCCAACCAGCAGCTCGGTGCCGCCTTCGGCGTCGCCCTGGCGAGCGTCGTCTTCTTCGGGATGCTCGGCGGCCAGGCGGCCTCGAGCGTCGACGAGGTGGGGCCGCGGCTGCGGTCCGACCTGGTGGCCGCGGGCGTCACGGAGGCGCGGGCCGACGAGACGGTCACCGCGTTCTCCCGCTGCGCCGAGGCGAGCGCCAAGTCGGACGGGCACGGCGACGCGCCCGCCGCCTGCACCCGGGAGCCCCTGCTGGCCTCGCAGCCCGCCGTGGAACGGGCGCTGGCCGAGGCCGACCGGGAGGGCACCGCGCTCACCTTCGCGGGCGCCTTCCGGATCGCCCTGGCCTCGATCGCCGGGCTGCTGGTGCTCGCGGCGCTGGTCGTGCCGCTGCTGCCCCGGCGGAAGGAGCCGGAGGGCTCCGTGGAGGAACCCGCCGCCGGACCCGCGCCGGCCGCGGGCCCGGCGCCCGCCGTCTGACGGCACCGCCGGCCCGCACCACGCCGGCGACGCACCAACGCAGCGGCCGCCCCGACCGGATCTCCTTCCGGCCGGGGCGGCCGTTTCCGTGCCATCGGGGCCCGGTCAGGTGTCCGTGCCGGACGGGGCCTTGCGGCGCGGTACCGCGAGGGCGCCGAGCACGCCCAGCGCGAGAAAGCCGGCCGCGGTGGCGAAGGCCAGTCCGTAGCCGGAGGCGAGCGCCTCGCGGGACACCTCGCCGGCACCGCCGCCCGCACCCGGGCCTCCCGTGCCGGAGGAGTGGTCCGCCGCCCGGCCGTTGGCCACGGTCACCAGCAGCGCCAGGCCCACGGCACCGCCGAGCTGGCGCGTGGTGTTCAGCAGGCCGGAGGCCAGCCCCGACTGGTGGTACGGCAGATCAGCGGTCGCGGCGATGGTCAGGGAGGTCATGACCATGCCCTGCCCCACGCCCAGCAGCAGCCCCGGCCCGAGCAGCCCGCCGGTGAACGTCGCGTCCGTACCGGCCAGGGAGAGCCAGCCCAGCCCCGCCGCGGACAGCAGATGGCCGGCGAGCAGGACCGGCCGGGGCCCCAGCCGCTGCACCACCGGCGCGATGCCCCGGGCCCCCGCGAACAGCCCCGCCGTCATGGGCAGATAGGCCAGGCCGGTCTGGAGCGGGCTGTAGCCGAGGACGTTCTGCAGCAGCAGAGTGAAGAAGTAGAAGGTGCTGAAGAGCGCCGCGCTGCACGCGAACGCCGTGATGTTGGCCGCGGTCACCTGCCGGATGCGGAAGATGGAGAGGGGGACCAGCGGGTGCCGGGCGATCCTCGCCTGGTCCAGCACGAAGAACCCGAGGAGTCCCAGCCCGGCGGCGAGCAGCCCGGCGGTGCGCGGCGCGGTCCAGCCGTGGGTCTCGGTGCCCGCGACGGCGTACACCAGCAGCATCAGGCCGAGCGTCACGGAGACCGCGCCGGGCACGTCCACTCCGTCGCGGTCCCGCCCGGAGCGTTCCCGCGGGGGTACGGCGACGGCCGCCAGAGCGAACAGCAGGATGCCGACGGGCACGTTGACGAGCAGGGTCCAGCGCCAGGACAGCCACTCGGCGATCAGGCCCCCCGCCAGCACCCCGATCGCGCCGCCCGCGCCGGCGACCGCGCTCCACATCCCGAAGGCGCGGGCCCGGGCGCGGGGATCGGTGAAGACCGTGCCGAGGACGCTCAGCGTCGTCGGCGCCATGATCGCGGCGCCGAGGCCCTGCACCCCCCGGGCGACGACCAGCGTGGCCGGATCACCGGCCGTACCGCCCGCGAAGGCGGCGAGGGAGAAGAGGGTGATCCCGGCCAGATACATCCGGCGCCGGCCGAACAGGTCGGCGAGCCGGCCGCCGAGCAGCAGCGCACCGGCGAAGACGATCGTGTAGGCGTTGACCACCCAGGGCAGGGTGTCCGCGCGCAGTCCCAGACTGTGGTCGATCAGCGGCAGGGCCACATTGACCACCGAACCGTCCAGCACCACCAGGAACTGGCCCGCGCAGCAGACGAAGAGGATCAGCCCGGGCCGGCGGGCGGACGCGGGCCCGTCCGTCCTCGCGGCTTTCGGGTCTCTGGTTTCGAGTGTCATGGCGGAACGCTGCGGTGGCGCGGTGGAGCCGGGCTGGGAGGCGGCTCGATCCCCGGCCCCCGTTCGAGGCGCTCTCCGTCCCCGCACCAGCCCGCGTTGGCACGGTCGGCCGACGCGCCCGCGACCGACTGTGCGAGGAGATTCCGCCATGCCCAAGATCACTTATCGGAGCGCCGACGGCCGGAGCCGGATCGTTGAGGTCCCCGAAGGCATCAGCGTGATGCGGGGCGCGGTCACCCAGGGGGTCGAGGGGATCGTGGCCGAATGCGGGGGCGCGGGCATGTGCGGCACCTGCCACGTCTACATACCCCGGGAGGCGCAGACCGCGCTGCCCCCGGTGCACGAGCTGGAGGACGAGGTGCTGGACTGCACCGCCGCCCTGCGCACCGCGGCCAGCCGGCTGAGCTGCCAGCTCCCGGTGACCCCGGACACCGACGGCTTGCAGGTCGAGCTGCCGGAACGCCAGGTCTGAGCCGGGCCCGCGTCCCGCCGCCGGCGGACGCCACCGGCCGCGCCACCGGCCGCGCCACCGGCCGGACGAGGGCTTTTCCACCGGAGGTTGAGCAGCCCGTGACACCTTCCGGCCGTTGCCCGACACGAGAGGGGTTGCTCGAACCATGACTCACCCACACCGGCCCGTGCGTGGCCGTTCCCCGCGGACCCTGGTCCTCGCCTGCGTCACGGCGCTCGCCGTGGCCACCACCGGCTTCGCGGTGGCGGAGACCCGCGACGGCGAACGCGCCGCGGCCGCCGACGGCCGGCAGGCGTTCGACTTCACCGAGGGGAACTCGGCTCTGGAGGTCATCTATCCCAGAGTCGGCCCGGCGGTGCGCAAGCACATCAACCAGGTCGCCATGGACGGCACCCTCGTCCTGCGGGTCTCCGCGCTGATGGAGAGCTCCTGGTTCGACGCCACCGCGCCCTACCACCCCACCGCCGTCGGCATCCACTCCGACCTCGGCCGCCGTCCCGCCTCGGAGGCCACCCAGAAGAACCTCAACACGGCGATGCTGTACTCCACCTACCGGGTCATGCAGAGCCTCATGCCGACCTATGACGCGCAGTGGCGCGAGATGCTCACCTCCGTGGGCCTCGACCCGGACGACGACTCCACCGACCGCACCACACCGGTCGGCCTCGGCAACGCCGCGGGGAACGCCGTGGTGGAGAAGCGCGAGAACGACGGCATGAACCAGCTCGGCAACGAGGGCGGGCAGAAGTACCACCAGCGGCCCTACTCCGACTACACCGGCTACAAGCCGGTGAACACCCCCTACGACATCCGCAACCCCTCGCGCTGGCAGCCGGCGCTCGTCTCCACGGGGAACGGCATCTTCACCGCCCAGTCGTTCGTCACCGCCCAGCTCGGGCGCGCCAAGCCGTACTCGTTCGCGGACCCGAAGGACCTGCTGGTCTCCAAGCCCCGGTCGAGCAACCACCGCAACCGCGCGGCCTACAAGCGGCAGGCGGAGGAGGTGCTGCGGGCCTCCGCCAACCTCACCGACGAGCAGAAGCTGAAGGCCGAGTTCTTCAACGACAAGCTCATCTTCGCCTCCGGCTTCATGGGCGAGATCAGCGACGACCTGATGGAGTTCATCCACAGCGCCACGGCCTCGCACATCGCGGGCTTCGACGTGATGCTGGCCTCCTGGTACAACAAGCGGAAGTACGACGCGCCCCGGCCGTTCACCGCCATCCGGTACCTGTACGCGGGCCAGAAGCTGCGGGCCTGGGGCGGCCCCGGCAAGGGGACGGTCGACGACATGCCGGCCGAGGACTGGCAGAGCTACCTCCAGGTGTCCGACCACCCGGAGTACCCCTCGGGCTCCACCGCCTTCTGCGCGGCCCAGGCCGAGGTCGGCAAGCTCGTCGGCGGCGGTGACCGGACGGACATCCGCTACGACGTCGAGAAGGGCGGCTCCTACATCGAGCCCGGGGTGACGCCCGCGAAGGACACCTCGATCCGCTGGACCGACTGGAACGAGATGGTCGACGACTGCGCGAAGAGCCGCGTCTGGGGCGGTGTGCACTTCAAGGCCGCCACCGAGGCGAGCAAGGGACTCGGCGCCAAGGTCGGCGAGAGCTCCTACCGGTATGTGCAGAGCCACATCGAGGGCAAGCAGGTCGGCTCCATGCGCTGAGCGCCGAGCCGAGCGCCGTGAGCACCGGGCGGGACCCGCACCGGCCGCACCGCCCGTACCCCGCGTCCACCGGGCGCGGGGTACGGGCGCGTCCGCCGTCCCCGCGCCCGTCCCGGCGGGCGCCACCGGCACCCCACCGCCGGTCGAGCGCCCGCTGCGAAGGTGGCGCCGACGTGCCACCCCAGGCCCCGAGGAAAGGAAGCCGCCGTGACCACTGCTCTGTCCGCGCCGCTGAAACTCGACGACGAGACCCAGGACCTGCTGTTCCGTGCGGCCAGGACCGCGAGCGAGTTCGCGGACGAACCCGTCGCGGAGGAGACCGTCCGCGCGGTGTACGACCTGGTGAAGTACGGTCCGACCGAGTTCAACTCCACCCCGCTCCGCATCGTCCTGATCCGTTCCGAGGAGGCCCGCGCCCGGCTGCTGCCGTGCATGGTCGACGCCAACCGCGACAAGACGGGCCGGGCCCCGCTGGTGGCCGTGCTCGCCGCGGACATCGACTTCCACGAGGAACTCCCGCGGCTCTTCCCCTTCTTCCCGCAGGCGAAGGACGTCTTCTACGGCGACGCCGCCGTCCGCGACCACTCCGCGAAGCTCAACGCGGGTCTGCAGATCGCCTACTTCATCATCGGCCTGCGCGCTGCCGGTCTGGACGTCGGCCCCATGTCGGGCTTCGACGCCGAGGCGATGGACCGGGAGTTCTTCCCCGACGGCGCCCACAAGTCCCTGGTGGTCCTCAACATCGGCAAGCCGGCCGGCGAGGCCGGGCACCCCCGGCTGCCGCGGCTGGAGTACGACGAGGTCGTCACCGCGGTGTGACACCCCGCGCGCCCGGACCCGGCGCGGCGGCCCCCCGGACGGGGAGCCGCCGCGCCGTCCCGTGTGCCGCCGTGCCGTGTGCTTGCGTGCCGTGGCCCCGCTCCGGTCAGAGCCGGCGGGCGGCGTGCTCGGCGGCGGTCATCACCGGGAGGTTGGTGTTGACCGAGGGGACCTCGGGGAACACCGAGGCGTCCACCACCCGCAGCCCCTCCAGCCCGTGCACCGCGCACCGCTCGTCGACCACGGCGCCCGCCGCCGGGTCCGGGCCCATCGCGCAGGTGCCGACGGGATGGTGGTAGCTGCCGGTGTTCGCCCGGATCCACCGGTCGAGCACCGCGTCGTCCGCGTCCGGGTGCGGCGTGCCCTCCGGGGCCCGCGTCACCAGCCCGGCCAGCGGCCCGGTGCGGATCATGCGGAGCTGCTCCCGCACACCCCGGCGCAGCCCGGGCAGGTCGGCCGGATCCGAGAGCAGGCCGAGGTCGATCAGCGGCGGATCGGCGGGACCGGCCGAGCGCAGCCGCAGCCGGCCCCGCGAACGCGGCCTCAGCAGACCGGTGTTGACGACGAACGGCTCCCGGTCCGGGCCGGGCTCCCCGCGTCCCGGCGCGGGCGGCGGGGCCCCGGCGAGGAAGTGCAGCTCGGGGACGCCGTCCCCCGCGGTGACCAGGGCCTGGAACATCGGTGACGTGATGCCCGCCGGCCCCTCCAGCCACAGGGTCACCAGCGGATGGTCCTGGAGTCCCGCCCCCACCCCGGGCAGGTCCAGCACCGGCTCCACGCCGAGCCGGCGCAGCTCCGCCGGGTCCCCCACGCCGCTGCGCAGCAGGACGGCCGGGCTGCCGTACGCGCCGGCCGCCAGCACCGTCACCCCGGCCGTGAACTCCCGGCCGTCGGCCAGCCGTACGCCGCGCGCCCGGCCGCCGGAGACGAGGACCCGGTCCACGGCGGCACCGGTGAGCACGGTGAGGTTCGCCCGGCCGCGGGCGGCCGCCAGATGCGTCACCACCGTGCTCTGCCGCACCCCGCCGGCCTCGTTGAGCGGTACCGGACCGGCCCCGAGGGCGTCCGGCGCGTTGTGGTCCTCCACCGGCTTGTGGCCCAGGGTCACCGCCGTCTCCAGGAACGCCCGGCTCAGCCCGGACAGTTCGCGCGGCTCCGGGCGGCGTACGGGAACGGTCTCCGCCACCGCGCGGCGGGCGGGCGCCAGGTCGGCGTGGGACCAGCCGCGGACCGCCCACCGCTCCGCCCAGGCGTCGTGGTCGGCGGGCCGGCCGTGCAGGGCGATGGCGGCGTTGACCGCGGAGCAGCCGCCGAGGATCCGGCCGCGGGGCAGCGGCCGCCCGTCCTCGCCGGTGTATCCCCAGAGATGCGCGGGCCCCCGGAAGACGGGGTCGTCCGGCCCGGCCTCCAGCAGCAGCACCCGGCGGTCCGGGTCCTCGCTCAGCCGGGCCGCCAGCACTCCGCCGGCCGACCCGCCGCCCACGATGATCACGTCGTACATGCGTGTCCCCCTTCCGAACACAGGTGCGCGCAGTGTCCGCCGGGGCCCTGCAGTACCGGTCGAGCCGGACGCGCGCGGGGGCGGCGGCGCCGGTGCACCGGTCCTCCACCGGAGCTGGAGGCGCGGCCGTCAGCATGCGGCCGTGGCCACCCGACCGAGGAGGACGGCATGACGACCGAGACCCGCTATCCGCTGTGGGAGCAGTTCGGCCCGCCGAGTTCTTTCGCCGACCCCGCCCGCACCGCGATCCGGGCCGAGGGCACCAGGGTCCTCTACGCCGACGGGCGGTGGCGCCTCTGCGGCACCAGCGGCCTCTGGAACGTCAACTTCGGCTACAACAACCCGCGGGTGGCCGACGCCATCGGCGAGGCCCTGCGCACCGCCTCCTACCTGCCCACCTTCCGGACCAGCCACCGGCCCGCGGTGGACGCCTCCCGCGCCCTCGTCGCGCTCTGCGGCCCGGAACACTTCGGCCGGGTCATCCACTCGACCTCCGGCAGCGCCGCCAACGACGTCACCATGAAACTCGCCCGCCAGTACGCGGCCCTGCGCGGTGAGCCCGGCCGCCGCCTCGTCGTCGGGCTCCGGGGCAGCTACCACGGCATGACCTACGGCGCCCACGGGCTGACCGGGGAGGACCTCGGCCAGGCCGCCTACTCCGTGGACCGCAGCCTGGTGCGGCACGTCCGCCACGACGACCCGGCCGAACTGGCCGCGCTGCTCGGCGTCGAGGGCGAGCGGGTGGCCGCGGTCGTCGTCGAACCCGTCCTCGGTACGGGCGCCTTCCCGCTGCCGGAGACGATGCTCACGGCCCTGGCCGCCCTGCGGGAGACCTACGGCTTCCTGCTGGTGGCCGACGAGGTCGCCACCGGATTCGGGCGCACCGGGCGGAACTTCGCCTCCGAGGCCTGGCCGGTGCGCCCGGACGTGCTGATCACCTCCAAGGGGCTCACCAACGGCACCTGCGGCGCGGCCGCCGTCCTCGTCAGCCACCAGGTGTGCGAGGAGTTCGAGCGGGCCGACGCGGTGCTGGTGCACGGCGAGACCCAGGCCGCCGCACCCACCACCTGCGCGGCGATCACCGCGTCCATCGGGGAGCTGGAGCGGCTCGACGGCGCCCGGACGCCCCGCGAGACCGGCGAGCGGCTCACCGGCGTCCTGGCCGGGCTCTCCGGCCACCCGCTGGTCACCGGGCACGGCGGCACCGGCTGCTTCCAGGCGCTGCGGCTCGGCACCGACGGGGGCCGACTCCCCTTCCCCGGCGTGCTCCTGACGGTCGCCGCGCTGCGCCGCGCCGGGCTGACCGTGCAACCGGGCCCCGGCTGCGTCCAGCTCATCCCCACCCTCGTCTACGGCGACGAGGACTTCGAGGAGCTGGCGGCCTGCCTGCGCACCGGCCTGGACGAGGCCGCGGACGCGCTGGCCACGGGGCCGCTCGCCGCAGGGCCGGTGGGGGCGGCCCGGTGAACCCCTTCGAGGACACCGGCGGCCGGTACCTGGTCCTGGCCGACGGCGAGGGCCGGCACTCGCTGTGGCCCGAGCCGCTGCCCGTGCCGCCCGGCTGGCGCACCGTGCACGGCCCGGGACCGTACGACTCCTGCGTGGCCCACGTCGAGGAACACTGGACCGACCAGCGCCCGGCGTCCCTGGCGGCCGGCCGGGCCGGACCGGCCGGGGCCACCGGCCGGATGCCGGCCGAGCTGCTGGAGGAGGGGGCCGCCCGCGACCCCGCGGCGGCCGCGGTGGTCTACGAGGACGAGACCCTCACCCACCGCGAATTGCACGCCCGCGCCGACCGTCTCGCCCGCCGGCTGGCCGCCCGGGGCGTCGGGCCCGAGAGCGTGGTGGCGGTCCTGCTGCCCCGCTCGGCCGAGCTGGTCGTCGCCATGGTGGCGGTGCTGAAGGCGGGCGGCGCCTATCTGCCCGTGGAGACCGGCTACCCCCGGGAGCGCGTCGCGTTCCTGCTCCGCGACGCCCGCCCCGCCCTGGTGCTCACCCCGGACCACCCGGTGCTGCGCGACGAGCCGGGGAAGCGGGAGGAGTCCGGAGAGCGGGGGGAACCGGCCGGAGGTTGCCCCGGAGACGGCCCCGCGGACGGCCCCGGCCCCGACCGGAGCGGCCTGCTCCCGGACCACCCGGCCTACGTCGTCTACACCTCCGGCTCCACCGGCACCCCCAAGGGCATCGTCATGCCCTGCCGCGGCCTGGCCAACCTGCTCGACTGGCACCGCACCGCCATGCCGGTGCGGCCGGGCAAGCGCACCGCGCAGTTCACCGCGATCGGCTTCGACTTCTCCGTCCAGGAGATCCTGGCCGCCCTCGTCGCCGGGCAGACGGTGGTGATCCCGCCCGACGAGGTGCGCACCGACATGGACGCCATGGCCGAGTGGTGCGACCGGCAGCGGGTGAACGAGCTGTTCGCGCCGACCTCGGTGCTCGACGCGCTCCTCGCCGCCGCCCGCGCCCGGGGCTCCGACCTGCCCGCCCTGACCGACGTCTACCAGGGCGGCGAGGCACTGACCGTCGACGGCCGCATCCGCGCCTTCGCGGCCGGCCGCCCCGCCGGCCCGCTGCGCGTGCACAACATCTACGGACCCGCCGAGACCCACGCCGCCACCGCGTACACCCTCGACGGCGACCCCACCGACTGGCCCGCCGCCGCCCCGCTGGGCCCGGCCCTGACCGGAGCCCGCTGCTATGTGCTGGACGAGCGGCTCCGCCCCGCGGACACCGGGGAGCTGTACATCGCCGGAGCCCAGCTCGCCCGCGGCTATCTGGGCCGGCCCGGCCTGACCGCGCGGCGGTTCGTCGCCGATCCGCACGGCGCGCCCGGCGAGCGGATGTACCGCAGCGGGGACCTGGTGCGCCGGGACGCCGCCGGGGAACTGGTCTTCGCCGGCCGCACCGACGACCAGGTGAAGATCCGCGGCTTCCGGGTGGAGCCCGGCGAGACCGAGGCCGCGCTGCTGCGCCACCCCGGCGTCGGCCGGGCCGCGGTGGTGGCCCGGCGGGACGTTGGCGGTCACCGGCTGGTCGGCTACGTGACCCGCTCCGGCCCGGACCCCGTGGACCCGGCGGACCTCCGCGCGCACGCGGAGGCGCTGCTCCCCGCCCACCAGGTGCCGGCGGTCCTGGTGGAGCTGGACGACCTGCCGCTGACGGCCAACGGCAAGCTCGACCGCGCCGCCCTGCCCGACCCCGGGGCACCGGGCGAGGCGGAGCCCGCGGCACCGGCCGGCCGCACCCCGGCCGAACGGGCCCTGTGCGCCCTGTTCGGCGAGGTGCTGGGCATCCCGGCGCCCGGCCCCGCCGAGGACTTCTTCCGGCTGGGCGGGCACTCCCTGCTCGCCGCCGAGCTGACCGAGCGGGTGCGCGGCCGGCTGGGCCGGCGCATCTCCGTCCGGGCCGTGTACCGCACCCCCACGCCGGCCGGCCTCGCCGAACTGCTGGACACCGCGGCGCGGTGACCCCGGCGGCCGGACCGGCCCGCCCACTGGAAGGAGAACACTGTGCGTTGGCAGGACCTCTACATCGCCGGACTCGGCAGCCGCTTCCCGGACCGCGTCGAAACGGCCGAGGAGGCGATCGCCGCCGGCCGCTACACCGCGCGCGACCGCGACACCAGCGGCTTCCGCGCGGTCCGGGTCGCGGACGACGGTGAACCGGGGCCGGTGCTGGCCGCCCGCGCCGGGCGGCTCGCGCTGGAGCGCTCCGGGCTGCGCGGGGAGGAGATCTCCCTGGTACTGCACGCCTACGCGGCCCACCAGGGACGCGACATCTGGTCCCCGGCCAGCTACGTGGAGATGGCCGTCCTGTCCTCCGGGGCACCCGCCTACGAGATCCGGCAGGGCTGCAACGGCGGCCTCTCCGCCCTGGAACTCGCCGCCTCCCACCTCACCGCCCGCCCGGACGCCCGGGCGGCGCTGATCACCACCGGCGACGCCTTCCACCTCCCCTACCTGGACCGGTGGAACACCGACGACCAGATGGTCTACGGCGACGCGGGCGCGGCGCTGGTGCTCTCCACCCGCCCCGGCCCGCTGCGCCTGCTGGCCACCGCCTCGGTCGGCGACTCCTCGCTGGAGATCCTCGACCGCGGCCCGGGGCCGTGGACCCGGGCCCCGCTGGAGGGCGGCGCCCCGGTCGATCTCGCGGCCCGCAAACGGGACTACTTCGACGCCGAGGAGAACGAGTTCGCCTTCGAGGAGGTCCTGGCCCGGCTGCGGAAGGGCTCCGAGCAGGCGGTCGGCCGCGCCCTGGCGGACGCCGGGACGGAACTGTCCGCGATCCGCTGGTGCGTGCACACCACCTTCCCCGGACCGGTCGCGCAGTCGGCCGTGTACGGGCCGCTCGGCTTCTCCCGGGAGGCGACCACCTACGACTGGGCGCTGGACCACGGCCAGCTCGGGGCCGGGGACCAGATCGCCGGCCTCGACCACCTGGTGCGGTCCGGAAGCCCCCGCCCGGGGGACCTCGTCCTGCTCTACGGGGTGGGCGCCGGGCACGTCTGGACGGTCGCCGTCCTCGAACTCACAGCAGAAGGGCAGACCCAGCCATGACCACCGACATCACCGAGGCCACCGGGAGCACCGCCGTCACGGAGGCCAACGGGGCCACCACCGGGATCACCGGCCCGGTGCCCGCGGGAGCCGCCGGCGCCCCCGGCCACGAGCCGCTGCTCGGCGATCCCTTCGGCGCGGTGCTCCGGCGCTGCCTGGACGGCGGCGGCACCCGCGACCTGGCCTTCGAAGTCGTCGAACGCGACGACGGGTTCATCATCGCGCAGGACGCGGGCATCTACTTCGCGCCGCCCGGGGAGTGGCCGCCGACCGAGCAGTGGGCGGTGGAGCGGGCCCGGGGCCGGGTGCTGGACGTCGGCTGCGGCGCGGGCCGGCACGGTCTGGCGCTGCGGGAGGCCGGCCTCGACGTCCTGGGCGTGGACTCCTCGCCGGGCGCGGCCGAGGTCGCCCGGGAACGCGGACTGGACGTGCTGGAGGCCCGGTTCACCGAGCTGCCCGCCCGGCTCCCGGACGGAGCCGGACCGTTCGACACCTTCCTGCTGCTCGGCAACGGCACCGGCCTGCTCGGCACCCCGGCACAGGCCCGGGAGACCCTCGGCGCGCTGGCCGAGGTGGCCGCGCCGGGCGCGGTGATCCTCGGCGACGGGCTGGACGTGCCCGTGCCCCCGGACCGCGCCGCCTACGAGCGGTGGAACGCCGAACGCGGCCGGCCCGAGGGCTTCGTCCGGATCCGGCTCCGCGACCGGCTGCTGGTCGGCGAGTGGTTCGACTACGCCATGATCTCCCCGGACGACCTGGGCCGCGTCCTGGCCGGAACCCGCTGGGACCTGGCGTCCGTCGAGCGGGCCGGCGTCCGCTACCTCGCCACCCTGCGGCTCCGGGACTGAGACCGGCCCGTCGGCGGCCCGGCACCGGTCCACACCGGTGCCGGGCCGCCGCACGAGGCGCGCCGCCCTCAGGCGCCGGCGGCCACGTCCGTCACCCGGACCTCGTGCCGGGGCGCGTCGGGCGCGGCGAGGGTGAGCAGGGCCGTGGCCTCGTCGTGCACCGCGGCGAGCACGGTGTCGTCGAGTCGCCGGAAGGGCTCGACCTCCACGGCCGTGGACTCCCGGCCGGGGTCGAGCCGCCAGCGTCCGGCGACCCGGCCGTCGACCAGCACGGTGGCGGCCACCATCCCGTTCTTCGTGTTGGTGATCCGCCGGTGCTCGTCGCTTATCACCCGGTTCCGGTCGGCGTAGGCGACGAGGAGGTTGTCGTACTCGGGCAGCAGCCGCACCGGCGCGGGCGTGTCCGGGCCGGGGCGCGGGGCGTCCGGCAGGTCGAAGAGCTCGGCGCCGCTGCCGGCGGCGCGGAACACCCGTAACTGCGGGCGCAGTTCACGGATGGGCGCGGCCAGCCGGGTCAGCCCGGACCACGCCTGGACGTCCTTGACGGAGGCCGGGCCGAACGCGGCGAGGTAGCGCAGGATCATCCGCGCCGGGTCGGTCTCCGCGGGCAGCGGCCGGCCGAACCAGGACTCGACGGTGGTGAGCGGCACGGAGCCGCCGCGGCCCCAGGTGCCGCCCGGCGGCACGTACACGGCGGGCAGCAGGTACTGCACGGAGTACAGGAGCTGCCGCGCGTCCCGGTCCGGCCAGCGCTCCGCCAGCAGGGCCTTCAGCTCCGTACCGTTGCGCGGCTTCTCGTCCAGCTTCTCCGCCGCGAACGCGGTGAGTCCGGCCAGGTCGAGCCCCTCGGTGGCGCGCCGGAAGAAGCCGCGCTGCGCGCGTTCGAAGACCGGCTGGAGCACCGGCCGCAGGGCGAGGAAGTCCTCGGCCGTGACGACGTGCAGGGTGCCGCGCATCATCCCGCCGCGCACCGCCTCCCGGCGCTCCAGCAACTGCGTCAGGTCGTCCAGCGCGAACCGGGTGAGCCGGGTCCACAGGCCCAGATAGGGCGGGTTGGGCACCTGCGCCTGGAGTCCCACCAGATGGGTCAGCGCCTCCGGGACCGTCAGGTCGTGGCGGCGCAGCAGGAGCTGGCGCTCCAGCGTGGCGCGGTTGAGCGCGCGGTCGTCGAGTTCGGGTGTGTCGGTCATGCGGCATTTTCTCCGGTCAGGTCTGCTCGGCGAGGCGTCCCTCCCAGATCCGGGTGGGATCGGCCGTGTCGTGGCGGATGAAGCGGTACCGGGTGAGCAGTTCGCCGTCCCGCCGGACCAGGACGTCCCGCACCGTGCAGGAGGGTTCGAACGAGACCCGGCCCTCGGCGTCGACCAGGCTCACCATCGCGAGATACCCGCAGTGCACCTCGCCGTCCTCCGCGGCCGTGACGGTGATGCGGTCGTACCAGTGCCGCATCGCCTTCCCCGCGTACCGGGCGACGCCGGTCCGCGTGCCCTCGACGAGCTGTTCCCGGCCCGCCAGGCGCCAGCCCATGGCGTGCTCGAAGACCCCGTCCTCGGTGAAGGTCGCGGCGTACTCCTCGATCCGGCCCTCCTCCATCAGCGGCATCTGCCGGGCGTAGTACTGCACCACCTCGCAGTAGAGGTCGGCGTCGGTCGTGGTGCCGGCCATGGTGGCCCCCTCGGTGATCGGTGATCCGTGCGTGCTCGGTGCCCCGCAGGCTGCCCCACCGGGGTCCAGAGCGGCTGGAGGGCCGCTCAAGCTGCGGATGCGCAGTCTGGGACCGCCGACGACCCGACCGTGGAGTGACCGTGGAGGACACATGAGCCGGCCCGTGGAGCCCTACCGCATCGCGATACCCGAGGACGAGCTCACCGAGCTGCGGGACCGGCTCGCGCGCACCCGCTGGCCCGATTCCGGGACGGTGGACGACTGGTCGCAGGGCGTGCCCCTGGACTACGTCCGGGAACTGGCCGCGTACTGGGCGGACGGTTACGACTGGCGCGCCGCCGAGGCCCGGATGAACGCGTATCCGCAGTTCCGCACCGAGATCGGCGGGCTGGGCGTGCACTTCCTGCACGCGCGCTCCCCCCACCCGGGGGCGCTGCCGCTGCTGCTCCTGCACGGCTGGCCGGGCACGTTCGCCGAGTTCCTCGACCTCGTCGGGCCGCTGACCGACCCGGCCGACCCGGCCGACGCCTTCCACGTCGTCTGCCCCTCGCTGCCCGGCTACGGGTTCGGCGACCGCCCCACCGCTCCCGGCTGGGGCGTGGAGCGGATCGCGGAGACCTTCGCCGAGCTGATGAGCCGGCTCGGCTACGAGCGGTTCGCCGCG
This sequence comes from Streptomyces xinghaiensis S187, assembly GCF_000220705.2. Taxonomy (GTDB): domain Bacteria; phylum Actinomycetota; class Actinomycetes; order Streptomycetales; family Streptomycetaceae; genus Streptomyces; species Streptomyces xinghaiensis. Next base: position 4,658,101 of record NZ_CP023202.1, read on the forward strand.
CACGGCGGGGACTGGGGCTCGTTCGTCACCGCTCAGCTCGCGCACCACGTCCCCGGCCGGCTCGCGGGCGTGCACGTCACGATGGCGTTCGCCGGGCCTCCGGAGAACGCGCCGCCGCTCACCGAGGCGGACCGTGCCGGGCTGGCGCGGCTGGAGGAGTTCCGGCGGACCGGCTCCGCCTACGCGGCCGTCCAGTCCACCCGCCCGCAGACCCTCGGCTACGGGCTCACCGACTCGCCGGCCGGCCAGCTCGCCTGGATCGCCGAGAAGTACGCGGAGTGGACCGACCACGACGGGGACCCGGAGAAGGCCGTGCCGCGCGACCGGCTGCTGGACACCGCGAGCGTGTACTGGTTCACCGCGACGGCCACCTCCGCCGCCCGGCTCTACTGGGAGAGTTACGCCGACGGCCCCGCGCACCCGGTGCCCGTCCCCTCGGGCGTCACGGTCTTCCCCCGGGACGCCCGGATGCCGCGGGCGTGGGTCGAGAGCCGCTTCACCGATCTGCGCCACTGGTGCGACGCCGGCAGCGGCGGCCACTTCCCCGCGATCGAGCGCCCGGACTTCCTCGTCAACGAGCTGCGCGGGTTCTTCGGCCCCCTCCGCTGAACCGTTCGAGAGCACGTCCAGCCGCACTCCAGGGCCACCGCCAACCGTGGTCCGCGCACCGATGGAGCACCGACCGAGCACGCACCGAGCACCGCACAGAGAGGGAACGCGATGACCCAGGCCGCCACCGAACTCCCGGACTTCCCCTGGCACCGCGGCTGCCCCATGGCCGCCCCCAAGGAGTACGCGGAGATCCGATCCAGCGAACCGATCAAGAAGGTCCGGCTCGCGACCGGGCGTGTGGCCTGGGTGGTCACCCGCCACGAGCACGTCAAGGCGCTGCTGACCGACCCCCGCGCCAGCTCCGACCGGGCGCACGAGGGGTTCCCGTACTACATCGACGTGCCGCAGCAGTTCCGCACCGAGGGCTCCTTCATCGGCTGGGACCCGCCCAAGCACACCCTGCACCGCCGGATGGCGGCGCTCTCCGGCGACTTCACCAAGCAGCGCGTGCGCCACATGCGCCCGCGGATGCAGGAAATCGTCGACGAGTGCATCGACCGGATGCTGGAGACCGGCCCCCCGGTCGACCTGGTGCACCTGCTGGCCCTGCGGGTCCCCATGACCATCGTCTGCGAGATCCTCGGCATCCCCGCCGAGGACCAGGACTACCTGCACTCCTGTACCGACATCCTGTTCGGCGGGCGCAGCACCGCCGAGGAGCGCTCCGCCGCCATCGTCCGGGTCGGGAAGTACCTGGAGGAACTGGTCGCCCGCAAGGAGGAGCACCCGGAGGAGGACCTGGTCAGCCGGATGATCGCCCGCTACCGGACGCAGGGCAACTACGACCGGCGCGAGATGTGCAACGTGACCCGGCTGCTGCTCAACGGCGGACACGAGACCAGCGCCGCGATGATCGCGCTCAGCGTCATGTCCCTGCTGGAGAACCCGGAACAGCTCGCGGCCTACCGGGCCGACCCGGAGCTGGCGCCCAAGGCGATCGAGGAACTGCTGCGCTATCTGTCCCCCGGCGACCTCGCCACCTCCCGGGTCGCGCTCGCCGACATCGAGATCGGCGACGTGGTCATCCGCGAGGGCGAGGGCATGATCCTGCTCGGCATGTCCGCCAACCGGGACCCGGACGTCTTCGACCGCCCCGACGAACTCGACCTGAGCCGGGGCGACCGGACCCACCTCGCCTTCGGGCACGGCGTCCACCACTGCATCGGCGCGGAGATCGCCCGGGTGGAGCTGGACGTCGTCCTCAGCACCCTCTTCCGCCGGATACCGGAGCTGCGGCTGGCCAAGCCCTGGCAGGAGCTGTCCTACAAGGACGGCAACGTCATGTACGGCGTCTACGAGATGCCGGTGACCTGGTGACCGAGGCCCTGCCGGGGGCCGTGTCCGGGGCCGGCCCGCTCGCCGGGCTCCGCGTGGTGGAGCTCGCCGGGATCGGGCCGGCCCCGTACGCCTGCCTGCTGCTGGCCGAGATGGGCGCCGCGGTCGTCCGTGTGGACCGCCCCGGCGGCGGCCGCTCCTTCGCGGAGTGGCACCGGCTGCTGGACCGCGGCCGGCACCGCACCCTGGAGCTGGACCTGAAAACCCCGGAGGGCGCGGCCCGGCTGCTGCGGGAGGCGGCGGAGGCCGATGTGCTCGTGGAGGGGTTCCGGCCCGGCGTCGCCGAACGCCTCGGCATCGGCCCCGGCCCCTGCCAGGCGCGCAACCCCGGTCTGGTGTACGCCCGGATGACCGGCTGGGGCCAGGACGGCCCGCTGGCCGGCACGGCCGGACACGACATCAACTACCTGGCGCTGAGCGGCGCGCTGCACGCGGTCGGGGAGGAGGGCGGCCCCCCGGTGCCGCCGCTCAACCTCCTCGGCGACTTCGCCGGCGGCAGCATGTTCCTGGTCGCCGGGGTGCTCGCCGCCCTGTACGAACGCCGGCGCACCGGCCGGGGGCGGATCGTCGACGCGGCCGTGGTGGACGGCGCCGGTTCGATGCTGGGCATGCTGGTCGCCATGGCCGGAGCCGGCCAGTGGCGGTACGAGCGGGGCGTCAACCTCCTCGACGGCGGTGCGCCCTTCTACCGCTGCTACGCCTGCGCCGACGGCCGTCACCTCGCCGTCGGCGCGCTGGAGGAGCCGTTCTACCGCGCCCTGCTCGACGGGCTCGGCCTGGACGGGCGGCACCTGCCCGACCGCTGGGACCGGGACAACTGGCCCGCTCTGCGGCAGCGGTTCGCCGCCGCCTTCGCGCGCCGGGACCGCGACGCCTGGGCCGCCCGGTTCACCGGCACCGACGCCTGCGTCACCCCGGTGCTGTCCGCCGCCGAGGCCGCGGACCACCCGCACCACCGGGCCCGGCGCAGCGGCCCGGCCACCCCGGCGCCGCGCTTCCGGGCCCCGGCCGCCGCACCGGCCGCTCCACCGTCGGGGCCCGTACCGCCGTTCGAGGCCGGATCGAGGACGGCTCCAGCCGGCCGCCGGACCGTGACCGGACGGTCGCGGACGCCGGCGACGACACCACCGAGTTGAGGGAGGGGCGATGACCGCGCAGCGCTTCCAGCTGTACGACACGACCCTGCGGGACGGAACGCAGCAGGAAGGCATGGTGCTGACGGTCGACGACAAGCTCGCCGTCGCCCGCCACCTGGACGCCTTCGGCGTCGGCTTCATAGAGGGCGGCTGGCCGGGCGCCGTACCGAAGGACACCGAGTTCTTCCGCCGGGCCCGCACCGAACTGCGCCTGGGCACCGCGGAGCTGGCGGCCTTCGGCGCGACCCGCAAGCCCGGCGTCGCGGCCGCCGCCGACCCGCAGGTGCGCGCGCTGCTGGACGCGGAGACCCCCGTCGTGACCCTGGTGGCCAAGAGCCACCCGCGCCATGTGGAGCTCGCGCTGCGCACCACCCTCGCCGAGAACCTCGCCATGATCGGCGACACCGTCCGGCTGCTGGTCCGGGAGGGCCGGCGGGTGTTCGTGGACGCCGAGCACTACGTCGACGGCTACCGGCTCGACCGCGGCTACGCGCTGGACGTGGTCCGCGCCGCCGCCGGTGCCGGGGCCGAGGCCGTCGTCCTGTGCGACACCAACGGCGGCTCGCTGCCGGACGCCGTCCGCGCCGTCGTCACCGCCACCGCCGGGGCGACCGGGGTGCCGCTCGGCATCCACTGCCACGACGACTCCGGCTGCGCCGTGGCCAACACCATCGCGGCCGTGGACGCCGGGGTCCGCCACGTCCAGGGCACGGCGCACGGCTACGGCGAACGCTGCGGCAACGCCGACCTGTTCACCGTCGCGGCCAACCTCGTCCTCAAGCGCGGCCTGCCGGTCGTCCCGGCCGCCCGGCTGCGGGGCATGGCGCTCTCGGCGCGGGCCGTTGCGGAGCTCACCGGCGTACCGGGCCGGGCGGCCGCCCCGTATGTCGGCCCCGCCGCCTTCACCCACAAGGCGGGCCTGCACGCCTCCGCGCTCCGCGTCGACCCCGGCCTGTACCAGCACATCGACCCGGCCCTGGTCGGCAACGGGATGCGCACCCTCGTCTCGGACATGGGCGGCCGCTCCTCGGTGGAGCTCAAGGCCCGCGAGCTGGGCTACGAGGTCGACGCCGGCTCGGAGACGGTGGCGCGGGCCGCCGCCCGGATCAAGGACCTGGAGAACCGCGGCCACAGCTTCGAGTCCGCCGACGCCTCCTTCGAGCTGCTGCTCCGCGAGGAACTGGACGGCGGCGGCCGCCCCGCCCGCCCGTTCGAGGTGGTGTCCTGGGACGTCCGGGTGGACGCCGGCCCGGCCGGCCGGGCCCCGACCCGGGCGCGGGTGCGGCTGCGGATCGACGGGGTGCCGCTCGTCGCGGAGGGCGAGGGCAACGGCCCCGTCAACGCGCTCGACCGGGCCCTGCACGCGGCGCTCGACCCGTTCTTCCCGCAGCTCGCCGCGCTGGAACTGACGGACTACCAGGTACGGGTGCTGGGCCGCGGCAGCGAGGCCGCCGCCCGGGTCCTGATCACCTTCGGCGACGGGCGGCGCACCTGGGGCACCGTCGGCGTCGACGAGAACACGGTGGCCGCCTCCTGGCGCGCCCTGCTGGACGCGGTGCACTACGCGCTGCTCGACACGGCGGCACCGGCCGCCGCGGAGCCGGCCCGCTGCGCGGCGGCCGGCTGACCGGGGATCACCGACAGGGGGAGTGGCTGTGCGCGTGGAGAACGTCTTCATACGGGGCACCGGGATCCGGCTGCCCGGATCCCTGCGGGTGGCCGACGCCGTGGCCGCCGGGGACTGCCCGGCCCGGCTCGCGTCGGCGACCGGCGTGCTGTCGGTGTCCCACTCGGCGGACGAGTCGGCGGCCGAGATGGCGGTGGCCGCGGCCCGCTCCGCGCTGCGGCGGGCCGGCTCGTCCCCCGGGGACATCGACCTGATCCTGCACGCCGACACCTACCACCAGGGCCAGGACCTGTGGCCCGTCGCCTCCTACATCCAGCGCGAGACCACCGGCAACTCCTGCCCCGCGATCGAGATCCGGCAGATGTCCAACGGCGGCATGGCCGCCCTCGACCTCGCCACCGCGTATCTCACCGCGGCCCCGCACCGCTGCGACGCGCTGCTCACCACCGCCGACCGGTTCTGCGAACCCGGCATCGACCGCTGGCGCACCGACCCCGGCACCCCGTACGCCGACGGCGGCACCGCGCTGGTCCTCTCCCGCCGCGGCGGCTACGCCCGGCTGGTGTCGCTCGCCGTGCTCGCCGACTCCGAGCTGGAGCCGATGCACCGCGGTGACGACCCGTTCGGGAAGGCGCCGTTCAGCCACCGCATTCCGGTCGACTTCGAGGAGGCGAAACGCGCCTTCACGGCCCGCGCCGGCATGTCGTACGCCATCTCGCGGGCCAACGCGGGCCAGCGGAGCGTCGTCAAACAGGCCCTGGCCGATGCCGGCATGGACCTGGCCGACGCCGACTGGGTGGTGCTGCCGCACTTCGGCCGCCGCCGCCTCAGCACCATCTACTACGGGCCTTACGGCATCGATCCGGCCCGCACCACCTGGGAATGGAGCCGCACCGTGGGGCATCTGGGCGCGGGCGACCAGTTCGCGGGCCTGGACTACCTGGTGGGCTCCGGCTCGGCCGTGCCCGGGGACCGCTGCGTCCTCATCGGGGTCGGCGCGGGCTACAGCTGGGGCTGCGCGGTGGTGGACATCCTCGACCGGCCGGATTGGGCCTGACGGGACGCGCGCTCCACCGGGGCTCCAGCGCCCGCTGGCAGTCTGACAACCTCCGCCGTGCGAACGGCGTGACCGAAGGGAAGGTTCGCCGTGGCGCCGAACGCTACGACCGCTACGACCGCTACGACAACGAGGACCACGCCCGCCGCCGGCGGCGCGGCCCACCGCACGGAGCACACCGTCACGGTGGACGCGGCCCCGGCCGCCGTCTTCGCCCTGATCGCGGACGTCTCGGGGTGGCCGCAGGTCTTCGGCCCCACCGTGCACGCCGAGGCGGAGGAGGAGCCGGACGGCCGGCAGACGCTGCGGATCTGGGCCCTGGCGGGCGACCGGGTCCGGCACTGGACCTCCCGCCGGATTCTCGACCCCGGCGCGCGGACCGTGTCCTTCCGCCAGGTGGTGAGCGCCCACCCGGTGGCCGCCATGGGCGGCGAGTGGCGCGTCGAGCCGGTCGACGGCGGCGGCAGCCGCGTCGTCCTGCTGCACGACTACCGCGCCGTGGACGACGACCCGGCGGCCGTCGAGCTGATCGGGGAGGCCGTGGACCGCAACAGCCGCGCCGAGCTGGCGGCTCTGCGGAACGCCGCCGAGCTGGGCGCGGCGCGCGACGAACTCGCGCTCACCTTCGAGGACTCGGTGGACATCGCCGGCCGCGCCGAGGACGTGTACGCCTTCCTCGACCGTGCCGACCGCTGGCCCGAGCGGCTGCCGCACGTGGCCCGCCTGGAGCTCACCGAGGACGAGCCGGGCATCCAGCGCATGGACATGGACACCCGCAGCCCGGACGGCTCGGTGCACAACACCACCTCCGCGCGGGTCTGCTTCCCCGGCCGCCATGTGATCGTCTACAAGCAGCTCCGGGTGCCGGTGGCGATGAGCGTCCACACCGGGCGGTGGGAGATCGTGCCGCACGGCGACGGGGTGCGGGCGACCTCCCGGCACAGCGTCGTCCTCGATCCGGAGGGCGTGCGGCACGCCCTCGGGCAGCAGGCCACGTACGCCGAGGCCCGCGCCCTCGTCCGCCGGGCCCTGGGGACCAACAGCACCACCACCCTGCGGCACGCCAAGGAGTTCGCGGAGGCCGTGCGTGCCCGGACGTGACCTCAGCAGGCCCCTGGCCGTGATCAACCGTTTCACGGTCAGGGGGGATGTGGAGCGTTTCGAACGGGAGTTCAGGGAGCACTCGCAGTATCTGCGCCGCCAGCCGGGCTTCGAGTTCCTGGTGACCGTGCGGCTCGTGAAGCGGCCGGACGTCTATGTGCACCTCGGCCACTGGAACCGGCTCGACAGCTTCCTCGCGGTGGTGCACGACGACGTCTTCCTGTCCCATGTGCGGCGGCTCGGCGCCATGGTGGAGACCGAGGCCGACCAGGCGGTGAGCGTCGCCCGCCGGACCCTGGAGAACGCGGTGGTCGGCGCGGCCAACGTGGTGCTCGTCCATGCCACGGTCGTGGGCGAACACCGTTTGTTCGAGGCGGGCTTCGCGGAGCTGACCGCCTCCTGCGAGCGGCTCGGCGGCTTCGGCGGCAGCGATCTGCTCCGCTCCACCATCGACCCGCGCCGGTACACCGGCCTGCTGTGGTGGCGGGACACCGGCTCCTGTGACCGGGCGCTGAGCAGCCCGGGCTTCGCCAGCTGGCGCGAACGGCAGGCCGGGACGGCCGTCCGGCTCGTGGTCGAACGCACCCGGCACGTGGCGTACGAACGGATCGCGACCGACTGATCCCCGGACCCGCCGGGATCCCCCGGGGCCCGGGGCCCCCGGACTCCCCGGGCCCCGCGGGCCTCTTCTCCGCACCCGCACACCCACCTCCGCTCCCGGGCGAGCCGGGGACCACGCGTCCCCGGCTCGTCCGCGTTCCGCACACGAGTGCGGTTCGAGCGGCCGGGCGCACCCTGCACACATGGCGAACGAGACGCGACTCACCGTCGTACGGGGGCGGCCGGACGAGGCCGAACTGGCCGCCGTCACCGCCGTGCTGCTGGCACGGCTGCGCGGAGCCCGCGGCCCGGACGCCGAACCGCCACCGCCACCGCCGCGCGCCGGCTGGGGACCGGGCTCGGACCGCTTCCGGCCGCCCGTGACCTGGTCCGCCCGCGCGTGACGGTGTTCGAGCCGCCGCCGGCCGGCGACGGTGTCCGCGACATGTGAGGGGGAGCGTTGTCCGGCTACCGGAACTTCACAGAACTCGTCCAGGCGAGGGCAGCACAGGCACCCGACCGGGAGGCGCTCGTGGTGCTGCCCGACACCGAGGACCGCGGCCGGGCCGAGACCGTCTCGTACCGGGCGCTCGACGCGGGCGCCCGGCGGCTGGCCGGCTGGCTCCAGGACCGCGGGGCGGCCGGTGAACGGGTACTGGTGCTGCACACGGACCGCCGTCTGTTCGCCGTCTCCTTCCTGGCCTGCCTCTACGCCGGTGCCGTCGCCGTCCCGGCACCGCCCCCGGCGGGAGGCCCCGGCGGAAGGAGTCACCACGAGGCGCGGATCGCCGGCATCGTCAAGGACGCCGCGCCCTGTGTCGTCCTCACCGACGCCGCCGCGGCCCCGGAGGTCTCCCAGCTGCTCGCCCGCTCCGGCCACGGCGGGGTGCCCTGCCTGGCCGCCGACGTGGTGCCGGGCTCCGCACCCTGGCGCCCGCCGGAACTCGGCCCGGAATCGGTGGCGTTCCTGCAGTACACCTCCGGGTCCACCGCCGAGCCGCGCGGCGTGGTGATCACCCACGGCAACCTCCTCGCCAACCAGCGGGCGATCTGCCGGGCGCTGGGCACCGTCCCCGCCACCCGGATCGGCGGCTGGCTGCCGTTCCACCACGACATGGGCCTGGCCGGCCAGCTGCTGCACCCGCTGTGGCTCGGCGGCACCTCCGTGGTGCTCTCCCCGGAGGCGTTCGTGCGGCGGCCGGTCCGCTGGCTGGAGGCCATCGCCCGGTACGGCGTCACGGTCAGCGCGGCCCCGGACTTCGCGTACGACCTGTGCGTGCGCAGGATCACCGACGAGCAGGCCGCGGACCTCGACCTGTCCGGCTGGGAGACCGCCGTCAGCGGCGGCGAGCCGGTACGGGAGGAGACACGGCGGGCCTTCACCGAGAAGTTCGCCCCGGCCGGGCTGCGGCCCGGCGCCTTCACCCCCTGCTACGGGCTGGCGGAGGCCACCCTGCTGGTGACCGGCGCGGCGGCGGACCGGAGAAACGGGGCCGCGGCCGCCCTCACGGTGGACGCGGCCGCCCTCGAACGGCACGAGATCGCCGAGCCGGTCCCCGGCCGCCCCGCGCGGACCCTGCTCTCCTGCGGCCCCGCCGCCGCCGGCACCGAGGTGCGCGTCACCGACCCCGGCAGCGGGCGGGTCCTCCCGGAGGGCGAGATTGGTGAGATCCGGGTGCGCGGCGCCGGCGTGGCCCGCGGCTACTGGAGACGGCCCGCCGAGAGCGCCCGGACCTTCGGCGCCCGCACGCCGGACGAACCGCGCGCCGGCGAACCGCCCGCCGGCGAACCGCCCGCCGCCGGGCCGCCCGCCGCCGGGCCGCGGGGGCCGGAGGACACCGCCGGCCACCTCCGCACCGGCGACCTCGGGACGCTCCACCGCGGCGAGCTGTACGTCACCGGCCGCCTCCGCGACATGATCGTGGTGGCCGGGCGCAATCTGTACCCGCAGGACCTGGAACGCACCGTGCAGCGCGTCAGCGCCCTCTTCGGCGCCGGCACCGTCTTCGCGGTCCCCGGTGAACGCGAACGGGTCGTCGTCGTGCAGGAGTTGCGCGCCCGCAGCCGCTACGACGTCGATCTGCCCGGGCTGGCCGCGGCCGTCGAACGCTGCCTGGCCGAGGAGTTCGAGATCAGCGCGGGCGGGGTGCTGCTGGTGCGCTCGGGCACGGTGCGGAGGACGACCAGCGGCAAGGTCGAGCGCGCGGCGATGCGCGGGCTCTTCCTGCGGGGCGAGCTGAAACCGCTGCACCAGTGGCTCGACCCCGAGGTCACACCGCTGCTCCCGGCGGGTGGACGGTGACGGGGCCGGGAACGGGGACGGGGCCGGGGCCGGGGCCGGAGCGGCCCGAGGAGCGGATCGACCGGCTGGAACGGTCCTTCGGCCCGCTGGAGGAGCCCGGCAACCCGCTGGGCCAGGACGCGCTGCTCGCCGCCGACGCGCGCGGCGAGGTCCCGCCCGGGGCCGAACACGTGCTGGACGAGCAGCACTTCAACGCCGAGTTCGTCCCCGCGCCGCTCGGCGGCCGGCTCGACCGGCTGGACGTCCTGGGCCGGGTGCTCCGCCCCGTCTTCCGCCGCGACGCCTCCCTCGGCTTCGGCTACGGCCTCAACTGCTTCTTCTCCGCCGTCCCGGTCTGGACGGCGGGCCGTGCCGAGCAGCGGCACCGCGCCGCCCGGCTGCTGCTCGGCGGCGACCGGATCGCGGTCGCCCGGCACGAGGTGGCACACGGCAACGACTTCGTGCGCGACGAGTTCGCCGCCGCACCCGACGGCGCCGGCGGCTTCCTGCTCAGCGGCCGCAAATCCGTGATCGCCAACGCCGCCCGCGCCGCCGGGCTCGTCGTCTTCGCCCGGACCTCGGACGCCCCCGGCGGGCTCAGCCACTCCGTCCTCCTCCTCGACCGCCGGGAACTCCCCGCCGGACGGCTGCGCCACCTCGGCCGGCACACCACCACCGGGATGCGCAGCGCCGAGTTCGGCGGCCTGGAGGCCGTGGACTGCCCCGTACCGGGCGAGGCCCTGATCGGCGGGGCCGGGGACGGCTACGAACTCTCCCTGCGCTCCTCCCTGGTGATCCGCGGCCTCATCCCCTCCATCGTCCTCTCCGGCGCCGACACGGCCCTGCGCACCGTGGCGGGGTTCGCCGCCCGCGGCCGCGCGGACGGGCGGTCCCCGCTCGACGGGCGGCACGTCCGCTCCGTGCTGACCGGCGCCTTCCTCGACCAGCTGCTCAGCGACTGCCTGGCCCTGGTCGCCACCCGCGCCCTGCACGTGCTGCCGCGCTCCATGAGCGCCTACGCGGCCGCGGCCGCCTATGTCGCGCCGAAACTCGTCGCCGAGTCCATGGACGCCCTGTCGGCGGTGCTCGGCGAGGGCACCTTCGCCGAGGACGGCCGGTACGGGATGTTCCGCAAGCATCTGCGCGACCTGCCGGTGACCTCCCTCGGACACGCGGGCAGTGCCGGCCGCCAGGTCAGCATCCTGCCGCAGCTGCCCTTCTTCGCCCGGCACTCCTGGTTCTCCGACCCGGCGCCGCCCCCCGCGCTCTTCCGGCTCCACGGTCCGCTGCCGCCGCTGGACCTGAGCAGCCCCGCGCTGCTCGGCGGCTCGGACCCGCTCGCCGCGACCCTCGTGGAGGGCGCCGCCGGGGAGCCCGCGGACAGCCCGCTGCACGCCCCGCTCACCGCCCTCACCGGCGAACTCCGCGAACTGCGGCTGGAGTTCGCCGCCATCGAGCCGGGCGACCGGGCCGCTCTGGTCAGCTCGTACAGCTTCGGCCTCGCGGACCGCTACGCCCTGCTGCTGACGGCCGCCGCCTGCCTCGGCGTCTGGCGCGGACAGCTCCACGGCTCCGGCGCTGGCGACGACGGCGACGGCGGCGGCGGGCGTGACGGTGACGGCGGCGGGAGCGACGGCGGGGGCCGCGCGGACGCCTTCCTCGCCGACCCGGCCTGGGTGACCGCCGCGCTGCACCGCCTCTGCCACCGGCTCGGCCTGCACCTGCCCCCGCCGCCCGAGGAGGCCGGACGCCGGGTCGTCGCCGAGGTGCTCGCCCGGCTGCACGGCCGGCGCAGCTACGACCTGTACGGCACCGCCCTGGCCTGACCGCGGCCCGGCCGGCGGAGCCCCCGGCCGGCGGCGGCGGACCACCCGCAACCGATGAGAAGGAGGCGGCCATGTCCCTGCGGCCCCCCAGCGACGCGCGCGAACCGGACTTCCCGGCCTGGCTGGCGGGGCGTCTCGCCGGCTACCTCTGCCGCGACATCCCCGAGGACGCGGACTTCGCCGAGTACGGCCTCGACTCCGTGGCCGCCCTCGGACTCTACGGCGACATCGAGGAGGAGTTCGGTCCGCTGATCGAACCCACCGACATCTGGGCGTACCCGACGATCCGCCGGCTCGCCCGTCGGCTGGAGCTGCGCCTGCCGCGGCCGGGCGGCGGCGACTCCGTCCGCGCCGCCTTCGTCTTCACCGGCCAGGGCTCCCAGCACCCCGGCATGACCGCCGGGCTCTACCTCGACTCCGCGGGCTACCGCGGCCGGCTGGACGAGGCGGCCGAGGCGGTGCTCCCGTACACGGGCCGGTCGATGGTGGACCTGATCCTCAGCGGTGACGAACGCGTCCACCAGACGGCGTTCGCGCAGCCGGCGCTGTTCGCCGTCGGGTACGCGCTCGCCCGCACGCTCCAGGAGGCGGGGGTCGAGCCGGTGGCCGTCCTCGGCCACGGCATCGGCGAGTTCGCGGCGGCCGCCGTCGCCGGGGCGCTCACCCTGGCCGACGCGGCGAAGCTCGTCGCCGTGCGCGGCGCCTTCATGCAGTACCTGCCCTCCGGCGGCGGCATGCTGGCCACCTGCGCCACCCCCGGCGAACTGGCGGAACTGACCGCCGCCGAGCCGGACGTGGGCATCGGCGCGGTCAACGCCGCCCGGGCCACCGTCCTCTCCGGCGACCTCGGCGCGCTGGAGCGGCTCCGCGACCGGCTGGAGGCGGACGGCATCGCCTGCCGCCCGCTGCGGGTGACGCACGCCTTCCACTCCCCGCTGATGGAGCCGGTGCTGCCCCGGTTCGAGGCGGTCGCCCGGCGGCTGCCCGGCGGCCCGCCGCGGCTGCCGTACTACTCCACCGTCCACGGCCGGTTCACCGCCGAGCCGCTCTACGCCCCGTACTGGACGGAACAGATCACCGCGCCGGTCCGCTTCGCCGACGCGGCACGGGAACTGCTGGCGCAGCAGGTGCCCACGCACATCGTCGAGATCGGCCCGCGGGTGGTGCTCACCCCGTTCCTGCGCCGTCTGGGCGGCACGGACGGGCCGGTGTGCCTCCCCGCCTGCCCGGGCCCGCGGAGCGACGCGGTCGACCTGGCCGGGGTCTGCTCGGCCCTGGACGCCTGGCCGCTCGCCGGCTCGTCGGCGAGCGTCTGAGGTGGCGGCGGGATCCGCGGGACGGATACCCGCGCCGGTGGCGGTCCCCGGCCCGGACGGCCCCTGGCCCCGGGTGCGCGGGGCGCTCGCCGCGGCCGGCACCGTCCTGCTGTACGGGTACCAGGCGGACTGGCTGGACCCCGCGGGCGATCCCGGCCGGCTGCGCCCGCTGCTGGGCCGGGACTGGAGCCGCTACGCCTCCCTCACCCACCCGGTGACGCGGCGGCGGTTCGCAGCCTCGCGCCTGGTGCTGCGGCACGCCGTCGCGGCGGTCATCGACACCGCACCGGACCTGGTGGACCTGGCCTACCAGCCCGGCGGGCGCCCCTTCGTCCGCGGATGCGACCAGATCGACGTCAGCCTCAGCCACACCGAGGAGGTGATCGTGGTGGGCATCACCCGCCGCGGCCGGCTCGGCGTGGACGTGGAGCGCGCCGACCGGCGGCTGGCCGGGACCGGCTCCGAGCCGCGGACCTGCACCCCGCACGAGTACGCGGCGCTGCGCGCCACGGCGGGCCGGGAGCGCAACGACGCCCTGGTCCGGCTGTGGACGCTCAAGGAGGCGTACAGCAAGGCGGTCGGCCAGGGACTGCGGTTCCGGTTCACGGAGTTCGGCTTCGACCCGGCCGCGCCGGGGGAGGAGCGGGGCGCCCGCCTCGTACGGCCGGACGGGACGCCCGTGGACGGCGACGAGTGGGCCTTCGCCACCTTCCGGGTGGGCCGCTACGTGCTGAGCGCCGCCGTCTGCGACGCCGGGTTCGGCGGCGGCACGGACCTGTCCGTGCGGACCGCGCTCGACGAGGGGCTGCTGGACACCCTGCTGCTGGGCGGACCGGGCGGCCAAGGCGCTCCGGGCGGCCGGTCAGGGGATCCAGCCCGCCTCCTCGGCGATCCGGATGGCGTGCACCCGGTTGCGGGCGTTCAGCTTGGTGACGATCGCCGTGAGGTAGTTGCGGACCGTTCCCGTGGTCAGGTACAGGCAGCCGGCGATCTCCGCGGCGTCGGCGCCCCGCGCGGCGAGGCGGAGCACCTCGGTCTCCCGCGGGGAGAGCGGGTTCTCCGGGGAGTCCCAGGCGGAGAGGGCGAGTTGGGGGTCGATGACCCGCTGTCCCGCGGCGACGGTCCGTACCGCCTGGGCGAGCCGGTCGGGCGGCGCCTCCTTGAGGAGGAAGCCGGAGACCTGGGCGGTCATCGCCCGGCGGAGGACGCCGGGGCGGCCGAGGCTGGTGAGGATCAGGGTGCGGCAGTCCGGGAGCCGCGTCTGCAGTTCGGCGGCGGCCGTGAGGCCGTCGGTCCCGGGTAGGTCGACGTCGATGACGGCGACGTCGGGCCGTGCCGCCAGGGCGGCCGCCACGATGAGGTCACCGCGGTCGACGGAGGCGACCACCTCGAAGTCCGGCTCCAGTTCCAGCAGGGCGATCAGGGCTCCCCTGATCATGTGCACGTCTTCGGCCAGCAGGATCCTCACGGACAGCATTGGTTCCCCCAAACCAAGGTGTCGCCCTGTGCCGCTGCACGGAGCGGGTGCGCGTCATGCCGCGGTGACCGCCGCGGCCGGGGAGCCGGCGGCGCCGTCCCCGGGGATACCGGTGCCGAGCGGCCGGGCGGGAGCCTCGGCCAGTAACCGGAAGCGGCCGTCCTCCTGGACGCCGGCCTCCACCCGGCCGCCGATCGCGGAGAGCCGGGTCTGCAGATTGCCGAGACCGCTGCCGCTGTGGGGGGAACGGTGCCGTGTTCCGGTGACTCCGTCGTTGAGCAGGGTGAGCCGCACGAGGTCGCCGTCCGCCTCGGCGGTGATGGTGCAGTTCTCGACCTTGCTGTGCCGGAGCACGTTGGTCATTCCCTCCCGCAGGGTGGTGGCGAGCACGGTCTCGACCACCGGGTGCAGCCGGCCGGTGGAGATGGAGACCTCCGCGGCGACGTCCGCCGTGGCCAGGATCCTGGCGGCCGAGTCGGCCTCGTCGGCCAGGGACATGTCCCGGTAGCCGCTGGCCACCAGCCGTACGTCGGCCAGGGCCTGCCGGGACACCACCAGCACCGAGGCGATCTCCTCCCGCGCCCGGTCCGGGCGGCTGGTGATCAGCCGGTGTATCAGCTCGCTCTTGAGGGTGATCGCGGAGAGGCTGTAGCCGAGCAGGTCGTGCAGGTCGCGCGCGAAGCGCAGCCGTTCCTGGCTCACCGCCATCCTGGCCAGCTCCCCGCGTGAGGCGTGGACCTCGGTCACCAGGTCGGAGAGCCGGGCGGTGCCGTAGAGGATGACCCCGGCCATCATCGTCGAGGTGGTCAGATACACGACCATGACGATTCCGGAGCCCTCCAGCAGCGACAGCGCCAGCATTCCGGCGGCGATCAGGGCGAAGAGCGGCCAGGCCGCCCGCGGGGGCAGCAGCAGCAACAGGGAGCCGGCCAGAGGGCCGGCCATGCTGCCCCATTCGAGCCCGAACACGGCGAGGGGCAGATAGGTCAGGGCCGCCTGCGCGCCGAGGGTGAGAGACCGGCGGCGCAGGGGCCACCGCCGGGCGCGGGGCGAGACGTGGAACAGTTGCAGGCCGAAGACGGCGGCCACGCAGACCAGGCAGACGGCGAGCCGGCCTGCGGTGGCCCCGCTCCACAGGACGTTCAGCACGGCGATCCCGCAGTAGTACACCAGTACGCCGACCGTGATCGTCCTGGCCAGCCTCGGCGCGGGAAGAGCCGGGTCCGGGACCGGCCGGTCCCCGGGTGAATCGGGGGGCCGGCCGGAGGGCACGCCGTTCTCGGCACCAACCACGCGGTCGATCACCAGATTTCTCCTCGCCGGAAACCTCGGGTATGGACCGCATATTATGGCCAACGGTTTTCCCGGGCCCATGGTTGAGGAATGGTCATCCGGGTTCAGACGAAGAGCGGAATGGGATTCACGGCACCGTAGGGCGTGCGCCGGTCGAGACGGCCGAGGGCCACCGGTACGTCGAAGAGACGTCCGGGAGCCAGCCGGGCCCAGAAGTGCCGCATCCCCGGAGCCAGTACTTTGACGACCGGTAATCCCACGTCAGGCCGGGTCTGGTCGAGCACCAGCAATTCCATGCCGTGGGCACGCACCAGGGCGTCGGCCGCCTCGATGTCCTGCCGCAGGTCCGGGCGCGGCGTGTGGTCCCAACTGCCCGCGCTCCGGGGGGACTCGGCTGGATCCGGGACGAGATATGGCTGATTCCGTATGGTGGCCGAGGACCACCAGGAGACCAGCTCCCGGCCGGCCGCCGGGTACTCCCCGTCGTCCCCGGTACCGGCGACCGGGACCAGCAGCTGGCTCATCTCGGTGACCGCCCGGCGCAGCGCGAGCCGGGGGTCGAAGTGCGCCCCGAAGCCGAAGCTGATGTCCTCGGCCGTCTTGTCGGTCCGCCGGGAGACCGCCGCCATGACCGGAATACCGAAGTCCGCGGTCAGGTCCAGCACCCACAGCGCGCGGTGCATCCGGGCGTGAGCCGTCCGGGCGGCCGCCAGCCAGGGCTCGTCGAAGGCGTCGAGGTCCACCGCGGCGTGCCGGGTGCGGTTGTACCACCACAGGGCCACCGCGTCCCGCTCCACCAGTTCCAGGAAACCCTGGACGATGGCGTCCTCCAGACTGCTGCCGGCCGCGTTGCCGTTGGAGTCCGCGCGCGGTGCGCCCTCCTGGTCCGCACCGTGGCCGAAATACAGCATCGACGTCGGCAGCATCCGGCGCGTTCCCGACGAGAGCGACCAGACGGGTGTCCAGTCCACCGGGCGGTCCGCGTCGAACGGCGCGCACACCTGCTGGAACAGCGGGTGTGCGGCGTTCCAGCGCTCGCGGTCGCGGAACTGCTCCTCGGCGAAGAGCTGGCAGGCGTTGGGGTGCACGGCCTCCTCCCCGAGGCCGCGCAGGGTGTCCCGCACGGTGGCCTCGTCGCCCTGCCGGGTTGCGGAGAAACGTTCCACCGCCTCGCAGAGCGCGCCGAGTTCGGCCTCCGCCGCCGTCACCCCCTTGCCCCCGCTCAGACTGCGCAGCCCGCCCCGGACCTCGGCCAGCGACCGCGGGCCCAGGGCCAGATTGCGGCCGGACGTACAGCAGTTGAGACCGTCGGGCAGCCGGGGGTCGTGGCGGAGCCCGGTGACGATCCCGGTGACCGGGCTCACCAGATGCCCGTACCGCTCGCGCACCTGCTCCGGGGCGAGGGCACGGTCGTTGGCACCGCCGTACGCCGCCTTCGGCCGCGACACGACGGTGACCGGCCGGTTCCCCAGCGCCGTGACCAGCCCGGCGTCCCCGCACGCGGGGCACTGCGGCCGGCGCCGCACCCCGTGGTGGGTGGTGCGCAGGCTGAGCGTGTCCAGCGTGCACACCGCCCGCTGCGCCTCGTGCCGGGCCCCGGCCAGCCACTTCGCCGCCTCCAGCACGGCCGTGTGCAGGCCCAGCGACCGCCCGGCGGCGAGCGAGGCCGCCGGGGGCCGCACCGGCCCCTCCGTCCCCAGCGCCCGCTGCACCGGGATCTCCGACTGCCGGTGGGCGCGCAGCCGGTGGGCGAGACAGGACCAGCAGGGCCCGTCGCCCGGCCGGAAGACCGGCCCCACCCACGGCTCCGCCCCGCACGGCTTGGCCAGCAGCCAGGGCCGGCCCGCGGCCCGGTGCCGGGCGTCGACCGCCGCCAGCCCCGGCGCCAAGTAGTCGTCACAGAGCACCAGGGAGAACACGTCCTCCCCCGCGCCGGTACCGGGACCGTCCGGCTCCGGTCCGGCGGGCGGGCCCGCCACCGCCAGCCCGGACGCCCGGCAGGCCGCGAGGGCCTCCCCGGCGTCCACGCGCCCCACCGTGACCAGCCGTACGGTGGCCCGGGCCAGGGCCTCGGCGGCCCGGCCGGCGTCGAGACCGGCCAGATCCCAGTAGGCGGCGGCGGAGTCCGGCTCCGCGGACGCCGGCTCCGCGGGGTGGTAGCCGACGACACCGGCCCGGGCCAGCTCACCGACCACCCGCCCGGCCTCCGCGACCGGGACCGCGGAACCGGCGTCCCGCAGCAGCCCGGCGAGCGTCCGGGTGCCGTCCAGCAGTGGTGCCAGCGCCTCCACATGCGTCCCGTGCAGGGCCGAGACACCGCGGACGGACAGCAGGTACACCGCCTCGCCCGGCACCACCTCGACCCGGAAGTGGCGCTTGAAACCAACGAAGGGTCGTCCCCCGGCGGCCTCTTCGGAAGTCCTCACACGCCCACCGCCCCCGGGCCGGCGGCCGGCAGCGGGGTGGGCTCGGGCCCGGGCACCACGGTGCAGCCGAGCGTGGGTGCGACCAGAGCGAGTCCGTCCGCCCGGTCGAGTTCCTCGACGACGACCGACTGCCCGGTGTAGAGCGGCTCGGCGGCCGACAGGCCGAACTCCTCCAGCAGGGCCGCGGGGTCGTCGGCGCAGCGCCGGGCCAGCTCCGGCTCCAGCCCGGTGCGGGCGGCGAGTTCGGCGAAGCGGAGATCGTCCTGCAGGGTGTAGACGGCGTCGGCCGCGGTCTGGGGTGCGATGGTGGCCATGACCATTCCTCCGTTGGATCGACGAGCCTGGGTTCGACGGATCGTGGAGAAATTGTGTGGTGGGAAGCCCTTTCACCGGCAGTGCCGAACTCATCCCCTCGCCATGAGATTTTCATGATTGCGCTCATGAGCCGCTCACTGTCGGCTCAAGGGGCGGAGTGCGAGTCTCGACCGCATGCTCCGAGAAGACCCGCCGGCGGACGGCCGGTGCGGACGGCTCGAAAGGGGAGGAGCACTGTGGACATCAAGGTATTGGGCCCGCTGACGGCGCAGGAGCGCGGGATCTCGGTGGTGCCGACCGCCGCCAAGCCCCGCCAGATCCTCGCACTGCTGGCACTCCAGGCCGACCACGTCGTGACCGTACCGACGCTCATGCAGGAGATCTGGGGAGAGGACGTCCCGCGCAGCGCCGCGACCACGCTGCAGACGTACATCCTCCAGCTCCGCCGCAAGATCGCGACCGCGCTCGGCGGCGACCCGGCGCGGGACGCCAAGGACGTCCTGGTCACCCAGCACGGCGGCTACCTGCTCCAGGTGCAGCCGGGGCAGGTGGACGTCCAGGAGTTCGAGCAGCTCGCCGCCTCCGGCCGCGCCGCCCACGAGGCCGGCGACCACCGCGCGGCCTCCCGGCTGCTGCGCGCCGCGCTCGACCTCTGGCAGGGCCCGGCCCTGGTGGACGTGCGCGTCGGCAGCGCCCTCGAACTGGAGGTGCTGCGCATGGACGAGGACCGCATGGCCGCCCTGGAGCGCCGCATCGACGCCGATCTGCGCCTGGGACGGCACACCGAACTCGTCCCGGAATTACGGGTCCTGGCCGCCCGCCACCCCATGCACGAGAACTTCTGCGCCCAGCTCATGCTGGCCATGCACCGGGCCGGCGGCGCCTGGCGGGCCCTGGAGGCCTACCAGCGGCTGCGCGGCACCCTCGTCGACGAGCTCGGCATGGAACCCTCGCCGAAGCTCCAGCAGCTCCACCACGCCGTGCTCTCCGGGGACCCGCGCCTCGACCTGACGGTGCCCGCCGCGGGCTGAACCGTCCCGCGCCGGCCCGCCCCGCGGGGAACCGATGCGCAGCGCGCCGCCGCCCGCCCGCCGACCGCCGCGCCCCCTCCAGCCGGACTCCAGGTGTGCTTCCTACGTTCGGCCGATGACGACCCTCGACGACCACCTCACCCCACCCCCACCACCCTCCGCACCCCGCGCCCCCGGCCGCCCCGTGCCGCCCGCGGCACCCGCGGCACCCGCGCCTCCCGCGCCCGACCTGCGCCGGGCCGCCGCCGAACTGCGGCGCCTCAAGGAGGAAGTGGGCCGCGGCCCCGACCCCGCCGCCACCCGGCGGCAGCACGCCAGGGGCAAACTGACCGCCCACGAGCGGCTGGACGTCCTCTTCGACGAGGGCACCTTCACCGAGATCGAACCCCTGCGCCGGCACCGTGCGAGCGGCTTCGGCCTGGAGGACCGCAGACCGCACGGCGACGGCGTCGTGGCCGGCTGGGGCCTGGTGCACGGGCGCACCGTCTTCGCCTACGCCCACGACTTCCGGGTCTTCGCCGGCGCGCTCGGCGAGGCCCACGCCGAGAAGGTCCACAAGGTGATGGACCTGGCGCTGTCCGCCGGGGCCCCGCTGGTCGGCCTCAACGACGGCGCGGGCGCCCGGATCCAGGAGGGCGTCACCGCCCTCGCGGGCTACGGCGGGATCTTCCGCCGCAACGCCGCCGCCTCCGGTGTCATCCCGCAGATCAGCGTGATCCTCGGGCCGTGCGCGGGAGGCGCGGCCTACTCGCCGGCGCTGACCGACTTCGTGTTCATGGTGCGGGAGACCGCCCAGATGTTCCTCACCGGACCCGACGTGGTCCACGCGGTGACCGGCGAACGCGTCACCCACGACGAGCTGGGCGGCGCGGACGTGCACGCCCGCGTCTCCGGCGTCGCCGGCTTCGCCTACGACGACGAGACCGAGTGCCTGGAGGACGTGCGCTTCCTGCTGTCCATGCTGCCGTCGAACAACCGCGAACTGCCGCCCGCCGCCCACGGCGACGACACCCCCGACCGGCACACCGGCGCCCTCGCGGAGCTGGTGCCCGCCGACCCCGCGCAGGGCTACGACGTGCGCGAGGTCGTCGCGGAGATCGCCGACGACGGCGAGTTCCTGGAGGTGCACGAGGCCTGGGCGCCCAACGTGGTCTGCGGGCTGGCCCGCCTGGACGGGCAGGTGGTCGGCATCGTCGCCAGCCAGCCCGCCGCGCTGGCCGGCGTCCTGGACATCCACGCCTCCGAGAAGGCCGCCCGCCACGTCTCCGTGTGCGACGCCTTCAACATCCCGCTGCTCACCCTCGTCGACGTCCCCGGCTTCCTGCCCGGCGTGGACCAGGAGCACGACGGCGTCATCCGGCACGGCGCCAAACTGCTGTACGCCTACTGCAACGCGACCGTGCCCCGCATCTCGCTGGTGCTGCGGAAGGCGTACGGCGGCGCGTACATCGTCATGGACTCCCGCTCCATCGGCGCCGACCTGTCCTTCGCCTGGCCGGTCAACGAGATCGCCGTGATGGGCGCCGAGGGCGCGGCGGGCGTCGTCTTCCGGCGCGAGATCGCCGCCTCCGACGACCCGGAGGCCACCCGCGCCCGGCTGGTGAAGGAGTACCGGGCCGAGCTGATGCACCCCTACTACGCGGCCGAGCGGGGGCTCGTCGACGACGTCATCGAACCCGGCGAGACGCGGCGGGTGCTGATCCGCTCGCTGGCGATGCTGCGCGGCAAGCACGCCGAACTCCCGGCCCGCAAGCACGGGAACGTCCCGCTGTGAACGGGATCCGGCACCGGTGTTCCATTCCGGCGCGAGCCGCCGTCGAGGACCCGCCCGAACCATGACGGCACCGGTAGCGGCGGCACGTCACAAGCGGGCGGCCGCCCGGACCGGCGCCGGGGCGGAACCGGCAGGACCCCGGACCGCCCCGGCCGCCGAAGCCGCCTCCACAGGGGCGCACCGCTTCCACAGGGCCCCGGACGCCTCCGGGAGCGCCGATGCGTCACCGACGAAGGGATCGACAGTGGCCCGCACAGTTCAGTCCGCCGGACGTCCGCAGGGACATCCGGCCCGGCCGGAGACGAGGTAACGGCGATGCGCAGAGTCGTCATCACCGGGCTGGGCGCCGTGGCCCCCGGCGGGGTGGGCGTCAAGGAGTACTGGGAGCTGCTCACCGCGGGCCGCTCCGCCACCCGCACCATCTCCTTCTACGACGCCTCCCCGTTCCGCTCCCGGGTCGCCGCCGAGTGCGACTTCGACCCGGCCGCCGCCGGGCTCACCCCGCAGGAGATCCGCCGCCTCGACCGGGCCGCCCAGTTCGCCGTGGTCTCCACCCGGGAGGCGGTCGCCGACAGCGGCCTCGACCCCGGCGCGCTGGACCCCGGCCGGACCGGCACCTCGCTCGGCAGCGCCGTCGGCTGCACCACCAGTCTGGAGCGGGAGTACGTCGTCGTCAGCGACGGCGGCCGGCACTGGAACGTCGACCACACCTACGCGGTGCCCGAGCTGTACCGGCACTTCGTGCCCAGCTCCATGGCCGCCGAGGTGGGCCGCGCCGCCGGGGCCGAGGGCCCCGCCGCCGTGGTCTCCACCGGCTGCACCTCGGGCCTGGACTCCATCGGCCACGCCGTGGAACTGATCCGCGAGGGCACCGCCGACGTCATGATCACCGGCGCGACGGAGGCCCCCATCTCGCCGATCACCTCGGCCTGCTTCGACGCCATCCACGCCACCACCCCGCGCAACGACACCCCCGAGAGCGCCTGCCGCCCGTTCGACCGCACCCGCAGCGGGCTCGTCCTCGGCGAGGGCGCCGCCGTGCTCGTCCTGGAGGAGCTGGAGAGCGCCCGGCGGCGCGGCGCCCACATCTACGCGGAGATCGCCGGCTTCGCCGCCCGCTGCAACGCGTACCACATGACCGGCCTCAAACCCGACGGCCGGGAGATGTCCGAGGCCATCGACGCCGCCCTGGCCGAGGCGCGGATCGACGGCGGCGAGATCGGCTACATCAACGCCCACGGCTCCGGCACCAAGATGAACGACCGCCACGAGACCGGCGCGTTCAAGCGCAGCCTCGGCCACCACGCCTACGAGACCCCGATCAGCTCCATCAAGTCCATGATCGGGCACTCCCTCGGCGCCATCGGCTCCCTGGAGATCGCCGCCTGCGCCCTGGCCATGGAGCACGGCGTGCTGCCGCCCACGGCCAACCTGCACGAACCCGACCCCGAACTCGACCTCGACTACATCCCGCTGACCGCCCGTGAGCAGCGCGCCGACGTGGTCCTCAGCGTCGGCAGCGGCTTCGGCGGCTTCCAGAGCGCCATGGTGCTCGCCCGCCCGGAGAGGAGCGCCGCATGACCGCCACCACGGTGGTGACCGGACTCGGGATCGCCGCCCCCAACGGGCTCGGCACCGACGACTTCTGGAAGGCCACACTCGCCGGCGAGAGCGGCCTGGCGGAGCTCACCCGCTTCGACGCCTCGCAGTACCCGTCGGGCGTCGCGGGAGAGGTCCCCGGCTACACGGCCGAGGAGCACATCCCCAGCCGGCTGCTGCCGCAGACCGACCACATGACGCGGCTCGCGCTCACGGCCGCCGAGTGGGCCGTCGAGGACGCGGGCGTCCGGCCGGACGAACTGCCGGAGTACGGCATGGGCGTGGTCACCGCGGCCTCCGGCGGCGCCGTCGAGTTCGGCCAGCGCGAACTGCAGAACCTGTGGAGCCAGGGCAAGGAATACGTCAGCGCGTACCAGTCCTTCGCCTGGTTCTACGCCGTCAACACCGGCCAGATCTCCATCCGGCACAAGATGCGCGGTCCCAGCGGCGTCCTCCTCACCGAGCAGGCGGGCGGGATCGACGCCCTCGGCCAGGCCCGCCGCCACATCCGCAAGGGCGTGCCGCTCGTCGTCTCCGGCGGTGTCGACGCCGCCCTGTGCCCCTGGGGCTGGGTCCCGCAGATCGCCTCCGGGCTGATGAGCACCGAACGCGACCCGGCCCGCGCCTATCTGCCCTTCGCCGCCGCGGCCCGCGGCTACGTCCCCGGCGAGGGCGGCGCCATCCTCGTCACGGAGGACGCGGAGTCCGCCCGCGGCCGCGGCGCCCCGCGGATCTACGGCGAGATCGCCGGCTACGCGGCCACCCTGGACCCGGGCGAGGACCCCGGCTCCTGCCGGCTGGCCCGCGCGGCGCGCAACGCCCTCGCCGACGCCCGCGTCGCGCCCGGCGAGGTGGACGCGGTCTTCGCCGACGCCTCCGGGGTCCCGGCCCTGGACCGGGCCGAGGCACGCGCCCTGGAGGACGTCTTCGGCCCGTACGGCGTGCCCGTCACCGCGCCCAAGAGCATGACCGGGCGGCTGCTCGCCGGGGGCGCCGCCCTTGACGCCGCCACCGCGCTGCTGTCCCTGCGCGACGGCGTCATCCCGCCCACCGCCAACGTCACCGAGGCGGACCCGGAGCACCGCCTCGACCTCGTCACCGGGGACCCGAGGGAAGCGGACCTGCGCACGGTGCTGGTCCTCGCCCGCGGCCACGGCGGCTTCAACGCGGCCCTCGTCCTGCGCCGGCCCGCCTGACGGGCGGCCGGACGGGGCGGACCCGTGGCCGGACCCGCGACCGGGCCGGCGGCGGGCTACGGCCGAACACCCCGGCGAACGCCAACCGACGTGCCGCCCGAGCGAGTTCACCGGCATCCGGTACCCGGCCACCGGGCCAACCGAACAACCAGTCCACCCGATCACCCGTCCACCTGCCACCCGAACCACCTGCTACCCGGACCACCGGTCCACCGGGCCAGCCCGGTCCACCGGTTCACCAGGCCACAGCCCACCCGGACGCCCGGGCAGGCCGTCACCGCCCGCCGGGCTACCCGGGCCCGGCGGCCACCGCACCGACCGCCGATCCGCGCGGACCGACGCGCGTTCAGCTCACCGATCACAGAGAGGACCCACCATGGCGCCGACCACGGCCACGACCACCACCACGACCGAGGTGACCCTCGCCGACCTCACCCGGATGCTCCGCGAGAGCGCCGGTGAGGAGGAGGGCGTCGACCTCGACGGCGACGTCCTGGACACCACCTTCATCGAGCTCGGCTACGACTCGCTCGCGCTGCTCCAGGTCATCGGCCAGATCCAGCGCGAGTACGGACGGGAGATACCGGACGACGCGGTCGTCGACGCGGAGACCCCGCGCGCACTGCTCGAACTGGTCAACGCGGGCCGGGCCACCGCCTCCTGACCCCGTCTCCCCCCAGCGCCGGCGCGGGAACCCCCGCCCGCGCCGGCCCCCGGCCGCCCCGCCGTCACCCGGCGGGGCGGCCACCCCCCGGCACCCGCCGGACAGCGCGCCGAGAAGGAGGGCATCCGATGCCGCCGCTCACCACCCACACCGCCGTGGTCCGCAGGCTCGTGGTCAGTCCCGGAGCCGCGCCCGCCGCGCCCGCCGCGCCCGCCACGTCCGCCGGAGACTCCGCCCCCGGCCCGCCCCTCGCGGCGACGGCCGCCGCCGTCTCCGCGGTGCTGCGCGCCTTCGGCCGGCCACCGGAGTCCCTTCCGGCCCGCACCGTCGTCCACATCGGCGCCGACGACGCCGCCGTCCCCGCGTCCTCCGCCGACCGCCCGGGGCCCGAGCACGAGGGTTTCCCGGTCCGCGCCTCGGTCTCACCGGGCCGTGCCCTGCGCCGCGCCCGCGACGAACTCCGCTCCGGGGAGACCGATTTCGCGCTCGTCGCGGGCTTCGGCGAGCCCGGGCCCGGCGCCATCACCGTGTACGCGCTGCGGCGCGCCGCCGAGGCCGTGGCCGACGGCGACCCCGTCCTCGGCGTCCTCGACCCCGCCGCGCCCGGCGACGACCCCGACGAGCCGCCCGTGCTGCGGCCCCTTAAACACGGCGGCCCGCTCGCCGACCCGGACGCGCCCCGGCTGCTGCTCTGGTCGGGCCGCGACGAGGCCGACGAGGCCGCCGTCCGCGCCGCGCTGCACCCGCTGCTCGACGGACTCCCGCCCGAGGCGTTCCCCGCCCTGCCGGCCGCGGTGCCCTGCGAACGGGCCCCCGGCCCGGTGCGCGCCTCGGCCGTCACCACCGCCGGGGGAGCCCCCGCCGCCGTCGACGGGGCGAAGGCCGTCACCGCGCACCACCCCCGCCCGGTCGCCCTCCTCTTCCCCGGCCAGGGCTCCCAGCACCTCGGGATGGCGGCCGGGCTCTACGGACGCGAACCGGTGTTCACCGCCGCCGTCGACGCGGTCCTCGCCCTCTTCGGCGAGGACGGCCCGGCGGTCCGCGCCGACTGGCTGGCCGGTGCCTCCGGAAGGGCACCGGCCGTCGGCATCGACGACGTGCGCCGCGCGCAGCCGCTGCTCTTCGCCGTCGACTACGCCCTCGGCCGCATGGTCATCGGCTGGGGCGTGCGCCCCGCGGCCCTGCTGGGCCACAGCGCGGGCGAGCTGGTCGCCGCCACCCTCGCCGGAGTCGTCTCGCTGCCCGACGCGGTCACCATGATGCGCGAGCGGGTGCGGCACGCCGTGCGGATCCCCCCGGGCGGCATGCTCGCGGTCGCGGCCTCCGAGGAGACCCTCCGCCCCTACCTGCGCGGGGACGTGGCCGTCGCAGCCGTCAACGCCCGGGCGCAGACGATGCTGGCGGGCCCGGACGAGCCGCTGGCCGAAGTCGCCGCCGCCCTGCGCGCCGACGGCCACACCGTGGTGGCCGTGCCCGCCACCAGCCCCTTCCACTGCCCGGCGATGGCCCCGGCCTCCGACGCCGTCGAGGAGGCGTACCGCGACATCCGTCTCAACGAGCCCCGGCTTCCCCTGTACTCCGGCTACACGGGCGAGCTGATGACCCCGGAGGAGGCCCGCAGCCCGCGCTTCTGGGCCCGGCAGCTCACCGACACCGTCTGGTTCCGGCCCGCCCTGGACCAGTTGCTCGCCGTGGACGACATGCTGCTCGTCGAGGCCGGGCCCCGGCAGACGCTGACCGCCTTCGCCCGCCGCCACCGGGCCGTACGGCTCGGGGCCTCGGCGGCCCTGCCACTGCTCCCGGCCCGGCCGGGACCGCCCGGGGCCGACCGCTCCGCCGTCCTGGCCGCCGCCGCGCGGATCTGGCAGGAGGGCCACGCCCTCGACCCGGAGGCCCTGTCCCGCCTGTGGACCTGGCAGGCGGCCCCGGACGCTCCGGACGCACTGGCCTCCCTGGACGGGCCGGACGCCTCGGACATCGCGGACGCCCGGGACGCCAACGGCACCCTGGACGCCCGGCCCGGAGCCCGGCCGCAGCCCGCCCCGGCTGCGGGGATCTCCGTGCCCACCGCTCCCGCACCCGGAACATGAGAACCGGGCGGGGGAGGGCCGTACGGAGGATCGGCCGCGCCCTGCGCCGGGCGGCGGCCGCGGTGACCGACGCGGTGATCGGCGCCGGCTGCCTGTGGATGCCGCCGCTGCCCCTGGTCCCGCCGCCGGAGGCGGACCGGCGCCGTCCGGCGACGGAGACGAGGCAGCCGGTCGCCGGACCGCTGCGGGCAGGACCGCCGGCCGCCCACCCGGAACGCCTCCGCCCGGACCTCCCCCTGACGGCCACCGAACGCGCCCTGGCCCGCCAACTGGCGCCCGGCGAAGGCCCGTCGGACGACGCCCCGTAGCCCGTACCGGCCGCATTCCAGCCGTTGGCCCTCCGGTTCCCCGACCGGACCGGGTAGCCGTACCGGGCGGCCGGAGGCGTGCCGGGAGGCGGGGTGACGACCGCGAACGCGCAGCAGGAGCCACCCGGCGCGCACAGCGGAGAACGTACGACGCCAGGGCCGCGAAGGAACCGGGAAGCGGTGCCGGAGGGCCGGGGGAGTCGGCGGAAGAAGGTGCCGAGACACGGGTTCGCCCGGCCCGTCGCCCCCAGCGGCGCCGGACCGGGCTCCTCACCCTGCTGAGCGGGTGCCCCCGTTCAGCCGATGTAGACATACCGGATTCGGTGCTTTCTCTCCCGGGCCACCGGGACAGGCGGTCGTCCGGAGCTGCCCGTGCCGACGGCCCTCCACGGGCGCCTCAACGGCCCTCGACCGTCCGGACGACTGGCACTCTCACAAGATGTTCCACCGGAGGCCGGTGTCCCCCGCGATCAGGCCCTCGATACGACGGATGACCTCGGGACGGCTTGCGGGCGCGTGCGCGATCTTCCGGGCGTTCGTGGTGATCATGCGCAGTTCGCGCAGGTCGCGGAGTGTCGGATACCCGTCCCATTCGGTGACGTCGTAGCCGTACGACGTGGCGAAGTCGCGGTAGTGCTCAACCCCGTAGCCGAAGCGTCTGCAGTGGATCTCGATGGTGACGAGGTCCCATCAGACCTTCTTTCGAGGGGACCACCGGCTTCAGCCGGTGGGGGAATCGAATCCTCGGGCCGGAGCCGCGCAGCGGCGGAGCACGCTGCGTTGTCAGTAGGGGCCGGTAGCGTGAGCACACCGGCATTGGTCAGGGGACACGGGGGAGGTGGGGTGGGTGTGAGGCGGGCGTACAAGTTTCTCCTGCGTCCCACGGTCCGGCAGGAGCGGGCGCTGGCGGAGATGGTGCGGGATCACTGCTCCTTGTACAACGGTGCGTTGCAGGAGCGTCGTGATGCCTACCGGCACAGCTCGCGGACCTCGGTGCGGTACGGGGAGCAGTCGGCGCAGCTGAAGGAGATCCGGGCGTTCGATCCGGAGCGTCAGGGCCGGTGGTCCTTCTCCTCCCAGCAGGCGACCCTGCGTCGTCTGGACCGGGCCTTCCAGGCGTTCTTCCGGCGGGTGAGGGCCGGTGGCGCCCCGGGGTATCCGCGGTTCAAGGGGGTCGGGCACTTCGACACCGTGACGTTCCCCCGGGACGGGGACGGCTGCCGGTGGGATTCCACCCCTCACGACGCGCAGACGCGGGTGCGGCTGCAGGGTGTGGGGCATGTCCGGGTCCACCGGCACCGGAGTGTGCGGGGCCGGGTGAAGACGGTGAGCGTGAAGCGGGAGGGCCGTCGCTGGTATGTGATCCTCGCCTGTGACGAGGTGCCCGCCGAGCCGCTGCCCCCGACCGGCAGCAGGGTGGGCATCGACCTGGGCACGGTCCACTTCCTCACCGACTCCAGCGGCCGCCACGTCGAGAACCCGAAGTTCCTTGAGGCTTCGGCCGGGGAGCTGGCCGCAGCGCAGCGGCACCTGGCGACGTTCCCGAGGCGCACGCGGCGTCGTACGAAGAAGCATCGTGCCGCGGCCCGCAAGGTCGCGAAGCTGCACGCGAAGATCCGGCGGCGGCGTCTGGATCATCACCACAAGGCCGCACTCGATCTCGTGCGCGAGCATGATGTGATCGGGCACGAGCGGTTGAGCACCGCGGGCATGACGAAGGTGCCCGCGCCCCGGCCCGATCCCGAACACGAGGGTGCGTTCCTGGCGAACGGCGCGGCGGCGAAGGCCGGGCTGAACCGGAGCATTCTGGATGCAGGGTGGGGGCAGTTCCTGCGGATCCTGGCGGACAAGGCTGAAAGCGCCGGTCGCCGCGTGATCCCGGTGGACGCCCGCAACACGTCCCGCACATGCCCACCGGAGATCGGCGGATGCGGGCACGTGGCTAAGGAGAACCGCGTCACCCAGGCGAAGTTCGCGTGCGTCAACTGCGGCCTGGTGGCACACGCCGACCACGTCGGCGCGCTCAACGTCAAACACAGGGCCGGGCTGGTCCTCTGCGCCGGTGCCTAGCCACCGACACAGGAAGCCCGCGCGTTTACGCGTGGGTGGAGTCACTCCCGGTGTCCCCAGGCGACCGTGTCCCAGTCGCAGAGAACTGAGCCCTTGCCGTGGTGCAGGGCATTGCGGTGCTGCGGGTCGCCTTGGATGGCGGTCTTGGGGTACGGGAACCGCACCCCGGGCAGCTCTTCCGCCAGTCTGTCCACTCGTGCGGACAGCGCGTCGATGAGCGGGGCGGGCAGGCTCGTGATCCGCGCGATCGAAGACTTGATGGCGGTGACATTGTCCCGTTCGAGAAGCTCGACCGGCGGGGTGCCGAGGTTGTGCAGTGCGTGCAGCGGAGCCGCGAGCTGTCCCGCCCGGACGGGGTGCGGCGGCTGGGGCAGGTAGGTCCAGAAGGTGACAGCGTGACCGTCCACGACCATGGGTTGCTCGGCCGCGATCGGGTGAAGCGGGGCCGTGGGGAAGTCCTGTTCCATCAGCCATCGCACGAAGCGCACTGTCCGGAGGGCGTCGGTCCCTGGGCTGCCACGTCGGGCGATCTTCACCACGACCGGTTCTCCGGCGAGGAGAACCACCGCGTTGGTGTGTCCGCGCAGCACACGGTCGTGGACGGCGTCGAGGCCGGCGACGGCGCACGCGCGCCGCAGGACCCCCTCCATATGCGTCGGTTGGAAACCACCGATGGCGTTGACCGATGTCATGAAGTCAGGCTGAGGGACGACCAGCGGTTCTGTCACAGGTGGCTGCCGGGGAGTTGGAGTAGTTCTCCCAGTTCCCGCGCCGCCGCGATCCGCCGGCTGGTACCCGGAAGCCGGTCGATCACGTGCCTTGCGCGTGCACCGAGAATGGCGGTGCGGTGCTCCACCGGTACCTGGAGGTACGCCGCAGTGGCGAGCTGGCACGCTTCGGTGGCGCTCCGGTCGTGCGCGAGGCAGATCGCGGCTTCCAGGCGCAGCAGTGCCGGGTCGATGCCGGTGCGGGCCGGGTAGAGGGACAGCGCCTCTTCCTGGACTTTCCGGGCTTCCGACACCTGCCCCAACGCGGTGAACGTGCCGCTGAGGTAGAGCAGGAACCGGCGCAGCGGAAAGGCGAAGGCGTCGTCGTCGCTCCGTGGAGCGAGCTGGTCGAAGACGCCATGGGCGTCCTTGACCCGGGCGGCGGCCTCGCTGCGGTTCCCCTGGAGCGCGAGGGCCCGCGCCTCCGCAGCGACCGCGAAGGCGGTGTGG
This sequence comes from Streptomyces xinghaiensis S187, assembly GCF_000220705.2. Taxonomy (GTDB): domain Bacteria; phylum Actinomycetota; class Actinomycetes; order Streptomycetales; family Streptomycetaceae; genus Streptomyces; species Streptomyces xinghaiensis. The sequence goes on from NZ_CP023202.1 coordinate 4,688,452, forward strand.
GACCCCCACTGCCCGAGCACAGGGCGGAGCCACGGGGACGCGGCCCCGTGTCACGGCAACGAGCGGGTGAGCCATGCCACTTCACCGCTGTCCTCCGTGGAGACGCGGTCCCGCTCGAACCCGAGCTTCTCCAGGACGCGGAGCGATGGGGTGTTCCAGGTGCCGACAGTCGACCAGAGCCGTTTCCGGCCGGTCGCGGTGGCGGCGTCGAGTACCGCGCGGGCCGCCTCGGTGGCGTAGCCCCGCCCGTGCACGCTCTGGAACAACTCATAGGCGATCTCGGGCTCCTCCATGGTGGCGCGGCCGATGACGAGCCCGCAGTAGCCGATGAAGTCGCCCTGGTCGCGGCGCTGGACGGGGAGCAGGGCGATGCCCGTTGCCGCCGTTCCGGTGAGGAGCTTCGCGATGGCCGTCCGGATGTGCCCGACCGTGGGCGTCCCGTCACCGCGTTCGGAGAGGAGGGCGCAGAACTCTGCGGCGTCCGACTCGGCCCACGGCCGCAGTATCAGCCGCTCGGTCTCAAGGTGGAACGGCATCGTCTCGTATGCAGGCATGGGGCCTACGGTGCCCCACGGGTCGTGACGAAGCACAGGTTGCGTGCGTGTGATGGCCGGCGGGACGGTGAGCCGGCCGGCCCGGTCCAGCCGGACGGTCCCCTTCCCGGGGGCCGCCGGACCGTGGCGTCCGACTGATCGACCACGTGACCGTGGTTTCCCTCAGGACGTGAGCCGGTCGCACACCTCGGCAGCCAGCCCATCAGCGGCATCGAGAACCGTGGACAGAACGTCCGGGTCCGTGCCGGGCACAGCGAACAGCTGGTGCGCTCGCGCCGCGAAGTCCGCCGGTGCGGCCGGGAGTTGTCCTGCGGCCTGGACAGCTCCCTTTTCGTTCAGCACCCAGCGACCCGCGTGAGCGTGCAGGCCTTGCACGAGAAGCCCCACCGCCCGGAAGAGACATCCGGCGACATGGAAGGCGTCTCCGCGAGCCGCTCCCTTGCGGGCGCCGGCCAAGGTGAAAGGAGCCTCCCACCGCGCGTTGGCGATCAGCGCCTCGCGCAGCGGCTCCGGATAGCGCCGGGTCTCGTGCTGCAGGGCCCGCAGTTCACCACCGAGATCAGCGATGACGCGCCCCACGGCGACCTCGCCGACGTACGCATGGGAGTACACCCCGAGCGGGTGACCGGCCTGAATGCCCACCTCGAAGCGCCCCGCGCGGCACTCTTCCCAGATCCGGTGAACGCGGTCCAGGTCGCGGTAGATCCAGTCGATATGGCAACCGTCAACGGTCAGCCAGGCTCCACCGTCGACCCAGGGCCCCCAGCCGCCCGGTTCCGTCACGTCGACCGGCTCTCCAGTCAGCTCGGCCGCGAGGAGACGCAAGGCAGCGGTGTCCAGCGGCGGCCGATAGTACAGACCGAGATCGAAATCGGAGTCAGGCCGGTGCGTTCCCCTCGCTCGGCTGCCACCCAGACACACCCCGACCACTCCGCCGATGTCGGTCAACCGATCCGCGATCTCCGTCAAGCGCTCCACGGCCCGGAGTCTGCGGAACCGGATCACTCACTGCAACCGCATTTCTCGGCACCTTCAGTCGTCGGGCCCTCTGTCGGGAAAGGCGCAGAGAAGGGCCTTGTTCGTGCGACGGACTGTGCGCCCCCGAACGACACCTGAGAGCTGCAACAGGCTGCTGCAAGCGCCTCGTCCGCGCCCGCCCAGCCGCAGGACGTAGCCTGCCGGTATGGACATCGCGGAGCTGGCCGGCGCGGCCTGGGCCCTGACCGGCGGCGGGCAGGGCCGGACCGTGCTCGGGATCGCGGGGCCGCCCGGAGCCGGCAAGTCCACCCTCGCCACGGCGCTGGTCGACCGGATCGAGCGGCGCCATGGTGAGGGCGCGGCCGGCTATCTGCCGCTGGACGGCTTCCACCTCTCCAACCGCCAGCTCGAACGCCTCGGGCTCACCGCCCGCAAGGGCTCCGCGCCCAGCTTCGACGTCTGGGGTTACGAGGCCCTGCTCCGCCGCGTCCACGAGGACACCGGCCGGGACATCTACGTACCCGACTACGACCGCACCTTCCACGAGCCCGTCGCGGCCCGCCATCTGCTGCGTCCGGACACGCGCCTGGTCGTCACCGAGGGGAACTATCTCGCCTGCGTGGCGCCGGGGTGGTCGGAGGCGCGTCGGCTGATGGCGGAGGTCTGGTACGTCGAGACGCCCGACGCCGTACGGGACGCGCGTCTGGTCGAGCGGCAGCTCGCGGGCGGCCGGGACGCGGCCGGGGCCCGCGCCTGGGTGGACGGCAACGACCACCCCAACGGCGAGTGGGTCAGGGGATTCCGGGCCCAGTGCGACCGGATCATCCCGGAACTCGACCTGACCGGCACCGGCCGGGACTGAGAGCAGCCGCCGCGGCCGGGAGAGCGGAAGCCTCCTGCCACCACGGCATCCTCCGGCGACCGGGCGACCGGGCGACCGGCGACCGACGACCGGCGCGTGCGTGCCGTCATGCCACCCCACCCCACCCCTCAGCGGGCCGGCAACAACCTCTGAGATTGGTCTAGACATCATCAACGCCCGCCACTACTCTCCCAGTTGGTCTAGACCGCCACCCCGGGGCTGCTCCCCACCCACTCCCCACCCCACCCCCCCGCAGCCCCCGCTCCTCACCCGAGCCGAAAGAGCCGGGCCCGTGCCGACCCAGCGGGCCCGGACCACCCCCACGTCTTCTGGAGCGACTCATGCGCAGAAAGATCTCCACCACCCTGCTCGGCCTCGGCATCGCCGGCGTCTCCCTCTTCGCCACCACCGGCAGTGCCCAGAGCCACGGCTACACCGACTCCCCGATCAGCCGGCAGGCGCTCTGCGCCAACGGCACCGTGCAGAACTGCGGCGGCATCCAGTGGGAGCCGCAGAGCGTCGAGGGCCCCAAGGGCTTCCCGGCCGCCGGACCCGCCGACGGCGCCATCTGCTCCGGCGGCAACAGCCGGTTCGCCGCACTGGACGACCCGCGCGGCGGCCAGTGGCCGGCCACCGACGTCCGGTCCGGGGAGAGCCGCACCTTCACCTGGCGGCTCACCGCCCGGCACTCCACCACGGACTTCCGGTACTTCATCACCCGGAACGGCTGGAACCCCTCCCAGCCGATCACCCGGGCCGCGCTGGAGTCCCAGCCGTTCCTGACCGTCCCCTACAACGGCCGTCAGCCGGACGCCACGGTGACCCACCAGGGCACCATGCCGGGCGGTAAGTCCGGCCGGCACGTGATCGTCGCCGTCTGGGACGTCGCGGACACCGGCAACGCCTTCTACGCCTGCTCCGACGTGCGGTTCTAGACCTTCCGGACCGCACCTCCGGACCGACCGTCAACGCCACCGCCCGAGAGTGGGAGCACCAGCCGCCGGTTCGTCCGGAGCCTCGGGCAGTACCTCGCCCGCCCCGGGGGCACCAAGCCCTCGGGGCGGGCGACGTCCGTCAACTCGGTCTCCTCGTCGGGAGACACGTAGCGGTGCCCGTCCACCACCGACCCGAGCGGGATCCCTTCCGGGACGCTGGTGAACAGCCGGTTCGGGACCGCGAACGTGCTGGGCCCGACCGTGCGCACCTTCGGCGTCCGGGCGACCGCCCACCGCGCGAACCGGACACGCACTCCGCCCACCAGGACCGGCGCTGGTGGCGGCGGCTCGTGCCCCGGCCCCGGGTCAGGGGGAGGGGCAGCCGGAGTCGGCGATCACGAAGTGGCCCGGGGAGGTCTCCTCAAGGGTGTGGGTGACGAAGACGTTGTACAGGCCCATGTTCTGGCCGGAGCCGTTGGCGTAGACGGTCCCGAGGGCCTGGTGCGCCCGTCCGGCGGCCACCTGCTGGTAGTTGTTGCCGGTGAAGCACCGGTGGGCCGAGCCGGCCGTCGTGGCCCGGACGGCGGCCGTGGCCGGGCCGGCGCGGCCCTGGTCGTCGACCGCTGCGACGGTGTAGGCGTAGGTGGTGCCGGGGGACAGCCCCGTGTCGGTGAAGGACGGCGCGGAGGGTGAGCCCTTCTGGGCGCCGTCGCGGTGAACGCGGTAGGCAGCGGCGCCGTCCACCGCCTCCCACGACAGCGACACCGTCGTCTCGGTGGTGGCCGTGACGGCCGGCCCGGCGGGCGCGGGCAGCTCGCTGCCGCCCTGAGAGCTGTCCAGCCCCCAGAAGCGGCCGATCCGGTAGGAGGCACAGATCCCCATGTCGGGGAAGTACTGCCCCGCGATGCCGCACTGGGTGGCTCCGCCGCCGGGGTCCGCCGGCTGGCCGTGCCGCATGCCGGTGATGGAGTACGACTCGACGGCGGCGTCTCCCGAGGCGTTCTCGTACACCTGGTGCGGGTAGCCGTCGACGGTGTCGCTGATGTCGGCGACCGTGTCGGTGCCGTGGACGTTCGTCCACTGCTCGACGAGTTCGGTCAGGTTCACCGGCTTGACGGTGCTGTCGTTCGTCCCGTGCCACAGCGACATCACCGGCCGGGGGCCGTCGTAGGAGGGATGCGCGGCACGGACCTTGTCGCCCCACTGCCGCGGGCCGAGGTCGCTGCCCGGGTTCATGCAGGACAGGCCGGCGACGACGGTGCGTGCGCAGTCGTACGGGAGGCCCGCGACGACCGCGGCGCCCGCGAAGGCATCCGGGTAGGCCGCGGCCATGACCGAGGTCATCGCCCCGCCCGCGGACAGTCCCGTGACGTACACGCGCGCGGTGTCGGAGCCGAGATCGGCCGCCGTCCGGTCGGCCATCTGTTTGACGGAGAGGGCCTCGCCGGAGCCGCGTGCCATGTCGGAGGGCTCGAACCAGTTGAAGCACGAGTTCATGTTGTTGGCGGACTTCTGCTCCGGCAGGACCAGGGCGAATCCCCATGCGTCGGCCCATCTGGTCCAGCCGGTCTCGTCGTCGAAGCCGGACGCGGACTGGGTGCACCCGTGCAGCGCGACGACGACGGGGCGGCCCGTCGGCAGGCCGTCGGGTACGTACCGGAACATGCGCAGGTTGCCGGGGTTGGAGCCGAAGCCGGTGACTTCCCGCAGGCCCGCCGCCTGGGCCGGGGCGGTGGTGAGACCGCCCAGGACGAGGGCGGCCAAGGACAGGACGAGCGTGAGGGTACGGGCGGTGCGCGCCCGGGCTCCGCGAGCCCGGTGCCGCTCGGGCGGGAAGGGGTGCATCGTGCCTCCTGGCCGGCGCCGGTGAACGAACGGGGGGGAGCCGGAGGTTCGGCAGGCTCTGTGAACGGCCCTGTCCCGCCTCCGGGTTACCTGACGTTACGGGCGCCCGCGCAGGGGCGGTATGGCGATGCGGTCCACCCTGTGCGGGGCAGGACCGTGGCCCGCACCCGTTGCCGGCGAACGGCGCCCCCTGGCACAGCGAGCCGCCCCACAGACCGGCCGGTGGGGCGGAGTTGTGGGGCGGCGTTGTGGTGCGGCGGGTGCGGCGGTGCGTGCGGCGGGCGGACGGGTGCGGTCAGTGCAGCGAGCACGTGTTGACGAGATCCCCCGTGGCGGGGCGCGGAACCGTCCCGCTCGCCGGCGGCGCTTCGCGGCGCTCGACCCAGTCGGTCAGGACCTCGAACGCGGCGCGGTAACAGGGCAGTACGGGGCGGAGCCGGTCGGGGTGGCTGTCGTACAGGCCGTCGACGTGCGTGCCGCCCTGGACGCTGTACGAGCGGTACAGCCGGCCGCGGTGACGGTCGGCGATCATCTTCGTGTACACCTCGGAGTCGGTGGCGACGGGCAGCAGCGCGTCCAGGTCTCCTTGCACGGTGATCATCGGTTTGCCGATCTTCCCGGTGAGGGAGACCCGCTGGACCGCCCGCCTGACCGAATCCGGGCGGGAAGCGTAGTCGTAGGCGGCGTCCGAGGCGCACGGTGCGAGGATCTCCGTCACCGTCGTGCCCGCCGTCGGACCGGGGCAGGAGGGGTCGTAGGCCGGGTCGAACTCGGCGCGGTACACCTTCTGTGTGAGGCCGTAGTAGACCTGCTCGTGGTACGGCCACAGGAACTCGGTGCCGGCGGTGAACCCGGCGTCCAGCATGTCCTGGTCGGATGCGCGGCCCAGGGAGTGGGCGACACCGGTGGGCAGGTAGGTGAAGAGGTTGGGGCCGTCGGGCGTCCAGAGCGCGCCCTCCCAGTCCAGCCCGGCGTCGTACAGCCCGGGGTGGTTTTCGAGCTGCCAGCGGGTCAGGTAGCCGCCGTTGGAGATGCCCGTCATGTAGGTGCGCCGCGGGGCGCGGCCGTATGCCTGTTTCACCACCGTGCGTGCGGCGCGGGTCAGTTCGGTGGTGCGGTCGTTCCACTCGGCCACCGCGTCGCCGGGGCGGACACCGTCGGTGTAGAAGTCGGGGCCGCTGTTGCCCTTGTCGGTGGACGCGAAGGCGTATCCCCGGTCGATGACCCAGTCCGAGATCAGGGGGTCCAGGGAGTACTGCTTGCGCAGCCCGGGGGCACCGGTGACCACGAGTCCGCCGTTCCAGCGCTCGGGGAGGCGGATGACGAACTGGGCGTCGTGGTCCCAGCCGTGCGTGGTGTTCAGGCGGGACGTGTCGGGGAAGTAGCCGTCGATCTGGAGGCCGGCCACGCCGGACGGGTTCCTTGTCCCTTGGGCTATCAGTGACGACCAGTCGGCGGAATCGGTGTAGCGGGTCCCGGCGAGAGCGGCCGTGGTCATGTCGGGCAGGCAGGCGTGCGTCTGGAACTCCGCACCGGGCACGGCGATCCTGTCACCGTGCCGGCACGGGTCCGGTGCGCCGTTCGGCACCTCGGCGGCAGCGCCGTCCACGGTGCCGAGCGCCAGCAGGGCCGCGGCGAACAGGGCGGCGGCCGTCCGCACTCTTCGCGGACTCCGCCTTCGCGCGCCTGCCGGGCTTCCGGGGCGCGGGACATCTGTGCCCGGCATGGTGATCCTCCTCGTTGACGAGTGGGCGGGGGGATGGGATGGGGGGTGCCCGGCGGTTCAGCCGGCGCGGCGGACGCGCGGTCCCTGCTCACCGGACGTGCCGGCGTCCATCCGCGGGATCGCGTCCAGGTCCTCGGCCCGGCCCGGGAAGCCCGCGACGTTGGGTCACCATCGCCATGCCGCACATCGTCAGCGGCCGTCGGCGGTACGGGAAATGGGGCGGATCCACACCGCTCCGGCCCCGCACATGGAGGACCCGCCCACAGTGGGCCGGCACGAGCGGTGTCCGTGCGCCGGGCGGAGGCTGCCGCCACCCGGCGCACGCGGCTTGTGGAGGTTCACTCCACGGCCGCCTCCAGTGGCCGGAACCCACGTCCGTGTCGCGCGGCTCAGCCGGCCGGCACGGTGCGGCGGGCGCGGGCCGGAGCCCGGCGCCCGGCCGCGCGGCGCGCAGGCGCGCAGGCGCGCAAGAGACGCGAAGGCCCCTCCGCCGGAACGGAGGGGCCTCTCGTATCGCGCGTGCGCCGCCAGGGACTCGAACCCCGGACCCGCTGATTAAGAGTCAGCTGCTCTAACCAACTGAGCTAGCGGCGCATGCTGACGCCCGGCCATCCTACCCGGTCCGCCGGGGTGCTCCGGCCCGGATCTCCGCCCGGGTCTCCGGCCCCCGGAGCCCCGCCGCCGGCCTCAGAACGTGAGGGACAGCGCCAGCGGCGCCGCCCGGCGGTTGAGCGTCTCGGCCGCCTGGCGCAGCCGGTGGGCGCGCTCGATCGGCAGCGAGAGCGCCAGACAGCCGACGGTCTTGCCGGCGGCGATGGGCACCGCGGCGCAGACCGTGCCCACGGCGTACTCCTGGAGGTCGAGCACGGGAACGGTGGACGGCTGGTGGTCCAGCCTGCTGAAGAGGACCTTCTCGTCGGTGATGGTCCGCGAGGTGAAGCGGGCCGTCTTGTGCCGGGCGAGGTGGTCCTGGCGGCCGTTGTGGTCGAGCTGGGTCAGCAGGCACTTGCCGACCGCGCTGGCGTGCGCCGCCGAGCGGAAGTCCACCCACTCGTTGACCTTCGGGGTGTCCGGCCCGTGGGCGCACTGGGTGATCCGCACCTCGCCGTCGACGTAGCGGCTCAGATAGACCGCGGCGCCGAGGGTGTCGCGCAGCTCCTCCAGATGGCGCTGGAGTTTGTCGGCGAGGGCCTTCTCCCGGGCGGCGGAGCCGAGCAGCAGCAGCGTCCGGCCGACGGCGAACGCGCCGTCCGCGGCCTCGTCCACATAGCCCTCGCGGCGCAGCATCCGCAGCATGGGCGTGAGCCGCTCCATCGGCAGGTCGGTCTCGCGCGCCAGCTCTTCCCCGGTGACGCCGCCGTGGTGGCGGGCGACGCTCTCCAGAACGCGCAGGGCGTGCTGGACCGCGTGGAAGGGCGCGGTCGGCTCGGGTTGCTGCGCCACGGTGTCCCCCTACAGGTGTGACCGTTTGCATCGTCGCCGCGCTCCTGGTTACGGGGAAGCCCGTCCCCCGCTGTCCGTGGGGCCGGCCTCCGCCGCGGCCATGGGCCGGGCTGCACCCACGATAGCGGCCAAGAGGCCGCCCCGGTGGCCGAGTTGTGCACACCGGTGGCGCATTTCCCCGTTGCCGGGGAAGTGCGCCACCGTGGCATATGCCGTGGTCACGGACCGGGTGCGGGAGGCTCGGACGGCCGTCCGCAGGGACCCGGACAGCCGTCCGCAGGAACGGTACGGCGGTGCCGTCCGGCGCCGGGGAACACCCGCCGCCCGCACCCGCGCCACAGGGTCAGAGCACGGCGCTCAGGAACTCCCGGGTCCGCTCGTGCTCGGGCTCGGAGAAGATCTTCTCCGGCGGCCCGGACTCGATGACCCGCCCCGCGTCGAACATCAGCACGTCGTCGGAGATGTCCCGCGCGAAGTTCATCTCGTGGGTGACGACGAGCATGGTGATGTCCGTGGTGTGCGCGATGTCCCGCAGCACGTCCAGCACACCGGCCACCAGCTCCGGGTCGAGCGCCGAGGTCACCTCGTCGAGCAGCAGCACCTTCGGCCGCATGGCCAGCGCCCGCGCGATGGCCACCCGCTGCTGCTGGCCGCCGGACAGATGGTTCGGATAGGCGTCGGCCTTGTCCGACAGACCCACCAGGTCCAGCAGTTCGCGGCCCCGCTCGGTCGCCTCGTCCTTGCTCATCCCCAGCACGTGGACCGGGGCCTCGGTGATGTTGCGGAGCACCTTCATATTGGGGAAGAGGTTGAACTGCTGGAAGACCATGCCGATCTTCTTGCGCACCTCACGGGTGTGCCGCTCGCCCGCCGGGACGAGCTTGCCGTTCCTCTCCTCGTGGGTGAGGTATTCGCCGTCGACGGAGATGGTGCCCTCGTCCGGCTTCAGCAGGGTCATCAGCAGCCGCAGAATCGTCGTCTTGCCGGAGCCCGAGGGGCCGATCAGCGTGACGTGCTTCCCGGCATCCACGGTGAAGTCCAGGTGGTTCAGCACCGTATTGCTGCCGAACCGCTTGGTCACCCCGTCGAAACGGATCAGCTCACTGCCGGCCGCCAGGGCCGGGGTCGCGTTCGGGGAACTGCTTTCAGCGGACAAGACGACGCTCCAGGGCTCGCATGAGGAGGGAAGCCGGGTAGGCGATGAGGATGAAGGCGATGCCGACGACCGTGATCGGCTCGGTCATGACGAAGGTCTCGGACCCGAACTGGCGGGCCTCGCCGAGCATCTCCAGCACACCGATCGTGGCGATCATCGGGGAGTCCTTCAGCATCGCGATGACGTAGTTGCCGAGTGCGGGCACGACCCGCCGGATCGCCTGCGGCAGGATCACCGCGGACCAGGTCCGCGTCCGCGGCAGGCTCAGCGCGGTGGCCGCCTCCCACTGGCCGGTGGGCACACCCTCGATACCGGCGCGGTACACCTCGGCCGTGTACGTCGAGTAGTGCAGACCGAGGCCGATGACACCGGTGGTCAGCGCGGAGAAGGTGAGACCCCACTCGGGCAGCACGTAGTAGAGGAAGAAGAGCTGCACCAGCAGCGGCGTGTTCCGGATGAACTCCGTGAACACCTGCACCGGCCAGCGCACCGCCCGCAGCGCCGAACGCTGTGCCAGGGCCCAGAAGAGGCCGAGCGCGAAGGCGATGAGCGAGCCCAGCACCAGTGCCTGGAGGGTGACGAGGAGACCCCGCCAGAAATCCGGCATGAAGTCGGCGACGGCCGACCAGTCCCACTGCATCAGATACCCCCAGCGCCGGCCGCGTCGGCCGAGATGTCGGTGCGCTCACGGAGATTGAGCTTGCTCAGCAACCCGCCGCCCTTCGCGGGCCGCTGCCCGATCCGGGTCTTCGCCTGCCGCTCGACCACCCGCATGCCGCGGGTCAGGACGAAGGCGAGCACGAAGTACATCACCAGGATGATCGTGTAGACGGGGGCGCTCTCCCCGGTCGCGTTGCGGATCAGCGAGGCGCCGAAGGCCATGTCGCCGACACCCATGATCGACACCAGGGCGGTGCCCTTGAGCAGCTCGATCAGCAGGTTGTTGAAGGGCGGCAGCATCTCCGGCCAGGCCTGCGGCAGGATGATCCGCCGCATCCGCTGCATCGGCGTGAAGCTGAGCGCGATGCCCGCCTCCCGCTGCGCCGGCGACACCGCCTGCACGGCGCCGCGCACGACCTCCGAGCCGTACGCGCCGTAGGACAGGCCCAGCGCCAGCGTGGCCGCCCACAGCGGCAGCAGCTGCCAGCCGAAGGCGACCGGCAGGACGAAGAACAGCCAGAACATCAGTACCAGGGCAGAGGTGCCCCGGAAGACCTCCATGTAGAGGCCGGAGAGGAAGCGGACGATCCACAGCCGGTGGGTCCGGGCGATGCCGACCGTGAAGGCGACGACGGCGCCGAGGGCCGCGCTGTAGACCGTCAGCTGGACGGTGACCCAGAGGCCTTCGAGGAGGAGTTGCCACAAACCCCAGGTGATCTCACTCATGGTGTGCACTTCTCCTCTGCGGTCAGATCCGTCATCTGCTCCTCCGAGAAGCCGAAGGGCCGCATGATCCGCAGAAGTTCACCGCTGTCCTTCATCTTGTGGAGCTCGCGGTTGAAGGCGTCCCGGAGATTCGTTTCGGCTTTGCGGAAAGCGAAGGCCCCGGCGTCGACGACGGGCTCGCCGTCCACGATGGGCTGGATCTCCTCGGTCGCCTCCACGCGCTTCGACTTGGTCTCCTTGATGACGTTCCGCACGGTCACGGCCGTGCCCGCGAAGACGTCGGCCCGCCCCTGCTCGACCGCCAGGAGTCCGGCCAGCTGGTCCGGCAGGGTCATGATGTTCTTGACCCCGGCGTCCTCGGCGTAGCCGATCTCGGCATAGCCGACACCCGTGGCGAGGGTCGCGCCGGCCTCGGCGACGTCCTTGTAGTCGTTGAGGTTCTTGGGATTGCCCTTGCGGACGATGAAGGCGTCGAGCATCTGGTACTCGGGGTCCGCGAAGAGCACCTGCTGGCAGCGTTCGGGATTGATGTACATCCCGGCGGCGACCACATCGAACTGCTGTGAGTTCAGACCGGAGATCAGCGAACCGAACTCCGTCGGGAACGGCTGGACCCTCGGCACCCCGAGCCGTTCGAAGATGCGGGCGGCCACCTCCGGCGCGTAGCCGGTCATCTCGCCGTCCTTGCCGATGTAGCTGTACGGCTGCTCGCCGGCCAGCCCCAGTTTCACGACACCCTGCGCCCGCAGGCGCTCCAGAAGATCTCCCCCGTCCTTGACGTCTGCGGTGGAGACCCGGCTGCAACCGACCGCCCCCAACGCGCTCAAAGCCGCCGCCCCTGCGAGCAGGGAGCGGCGGCCGATCCGGTACGTATCGTTCCCGCGTGGTCGAGCCATGGGCGGCTCGCTACCCGAAGAGCAAGAATTCATGCCGCTCTTTTCCAGCCTTAACCGAGCTGAGACCGCCGCCGGTTCTGTTGTCATTGATCCACTTGCGCCACCATAAGAGCCCCGCGTCCGCACCGGCCGGGACCCGTCCGGGACGACTGACAGGAGCATCCGAATGACCGACTCCGCACCGCGTGACCGCTCCGCCCGGCACATCGAGGTGTCCCTGGCCAAACGCGGTGTGACCTGCACCGCGCGCCTCCTCGACGACCGCGCCCCGATCACCTGCGAAGCCGTCTGGAACGCGCTGCCGCTCGGCGGCGACGTCTACCACGCCAAGTACGCGCGCAACGAGATCTACACCCTGCTCCCCCCGTTCGCCCCCGCCGAGCCCCCGCTGGAGAACCCGACGATCACCCCGATCCCCGGCGACCTCTGCTACTTCACCTTCACCGACACCCAGCTCTCCACCAAGTCCTACGGCTACGAGGAGAATGCCGGACACCGGGGCCGGCGGCAGGTCATCGACCTCGCCCTGTTCTACGAGCGGAACAACCTGCTGATCAACGGGGACGCCGGCTGGGTCCCCGGCATCGTCTGGGGCGCGGTCGTCGACGGCCTCGACCGCATGGCCGAGGCCTGCCAGGACCTGTGGCGGGCCGGGGCGCTGGGCGAGAGCCTCACCTTCCGGCGGGTCTGACCGCAGGGCCCCCCGGCCCGGGCCCGGCGCCGTCCCACGGGGGCGCGCCGGGCCCGGGCCGCACCGGTGCAGGCCCCGGTCAGCCCGCGGCGGGCGGCGGCACCTCGTCCGCGACGCCCGCCTCGTACAGCGCGTGCGCCGCGCGCAGCACCAGACCGTCCGTGTGCCGGGGCCCCACCAGCTGCACCCCGATCGGCAGCCCGTCGCCGTCCAGCCCGCAGGGCACGGTCGCGGCGGGCTGCTGCGTGAGGTTGAACGGATAGCTGAACGGCGTCCAGCCCGTCCACCGCGCGTGCCCGGAGCCCTTGGGCACCTCGGCGCCCGCCTCGAACGCGGTGCCCGGCATCGTCGGCGTCACCAGCAGGTCGTACGTCTCGTGGAAGCGGCCCATCTCCCGGCCCAGCGCCATCCGGACGTCCACCGCCGTCAGATAGTCCAGCGCGGTGTACGCCGCGCCCTGCTCCGCCACCTCGCGCAGCGCCGGCTCCAGCAGTTCCAGCCGCTCCGGGCCGAGCGGCTGCACCACCCGCGCCACCCCGCTGAACCACAGGGTGTGGAACGCCTCCACCGGGTCCTCCGCGAGCGGCGGTTCGGCCTCCTCCACCTGGGCCCCCAGCGAGGACAGCAGATCCACCGCCCGGCGTACCGCGGCCGCCACCCGCGGCTCGACGGCCACCCGCCCGCCGAACGAGGCGCTGTACGCCACCCGCAGCCCCGCCACCGCCTCCGTTCCGCGGTACAGACCCGCCGCGAAGTCGGCCGGCACCCGGTCGGACTGCGACCAGTCCCGCCAGTCCGGGCCCGTGATCACGTCCATCATCAGCGCCGCGTCCCGGGCGTCCCGGGTCATCGGGCCCACATGGGCCAGCGTCCCGAACGGGCTCGCCGGGTAGAGCGGCACCCGGCCGTACGTCGGCTTCAGCGCGAAGATCCCGCAGAAGGAGCCGGGGATGCGGACCGAGCCGCCGCCGTCCGTGCCCAGGCTCAGCGGCCCCGCGCCCACCGCGACCGCCGCCGCGCTCCCGCCGCTCGACCCGCCCGCCGTGCGGCGCGGATCGTACGGATTGACGGTCACCCCGTGCCGCGGGCTGTCGGTGACCCCCTTCCAGCCGAACTCGGGGGTCGTCGTCTTGCCGGTGAACACCGCGCCGTGCTCCCGCAGCCGGGCCACCGCCGGGGCGTCCTCCTGCCAGGCGGCCGGATCACCGGCGTCCACGGTGTGCGAACCCCGCAGGGTGGGCCCGCCGCGCAGCAGCAGCAGATCCTTCACGGACACCGGCACGCCGTCGACCAGCCCGGCCGGCTCGCCGCGCAGCCAGCGCCGCTCGGACTCGGCGGCCTGCGCGAGGGCGCTCTCGGCGTCCACCCGCACATGGGCGCCCACCACCGGCTCGGTCCGCTCGATCCGCTCCAGGACGGCGCGGGCCACCTCGACGGGGGAGAAGGCGCGGGTGGCGTAGCCCGCGAGCAGGCGGGTGGCCGTGAGGTCGCAGAGCTCGGTCATCGGGGCCTCCAGGGGATGCGGCGGGGGAGCTGCGGGTGGCGGGTGGGTGCGGGGGGTGGCTGCGCGGGTGCGGGGCGGACGCCCGGGGTGCCCGCGGTGCCGCGCCCGGGGCCGGGCGTGGTGGCGGGCCGGGCCGGGAGCCGCCGGGAGCGCCGGACGTGTCCGGGCCGCTCGGGGCACCGGTGCCCACCGGTGCTCAGGGCACCGGCACGTAACCGAGCCGTTTGTCGACCACGTTGACCAGGGGCTCTCCCGCCACCCAGCGGTCGAAGTTGTCCATGAACTGCTCGGCCAGGGCGTCGCGCCAGCCCACCGTGTCCCCGCTCATGTGCGGGGAGACCAGCAGCCCCGGGGCGTCCCACAGCGGGCTGTCCGGCGGGAGCGGCTCCTCCTCGAAGACGTCCAGCGCGGCGCCCGCGAGCGAACCCTTGACCAGGGCCTCGGTCAGATCGCGTTCCACCACCAGCTGCCCCCGCCCGACATTGATGAACCGGGCTGTCGGGCGCATGAGCGAAAAAGCTTGCGCGTCGAACATTCCGTGGGTGTCCTCCGTCAGCGGAGCCGCGGCAATCACCCAGTCGGCGGAAGGCAGAAGATCTTTCAGAGCCGCGTTGCCGTACACGCGATGGAATTCCGCATCGTTTTCCCGCGCGGTGCGCCCGACGAGTTCCACGACGACACCCAGTGCCGCGAGTGTACGGCCGATCGCCCGGCCGATCGGGCCGGAGCCGGCCACCACCGCGCGGCTGCCCGCCAGCCGCATCGTTTCCCGGTGCCGCCATTGCCGCCGTTGCTGGAGTTCCCAACTGCCCGGCAAATCCTTGGCCAAGGCGATCACGAGCCCGGCGACGTACTCCGCGATGGGCTGCTCGAAGATCCCCCGGGCGTTGGTCACCACCGCGTCCGAGTCCGTCAGCTCCGGGAAGAGCAGCCGGTCGACCCCCGCGCTGGCGGTGTGCACCCAGCGCGGCCGGCGCCCCTCGCCGGGCCAGGCGCCGCGGAGCACATCGGTGGTGAAGTCCCACACCAGCAGGGCGTCGGCGGAGGGCAGCAGCGCCGCCAGCGACTCCGCGTCGCGGGCGTGCACGACTCGGGCCCGGCCGGAGAGCCGGTCGAGCCGGGGGGCGGGCTCGCCGCCGAGGACGAGCAGGGTGCTGTCGGTCATGGGTGGGAAACCATTTCGAAACGTCTCTCCGCTTCGCTGGAGAGGAGCCGGGAAAAACGGCGGGAGAACTGGGATTGACCACGCTAGGGACCGGAAACTACCTTCGTCAATACGGGTAATGCCGACCCGGCTTACGACGTGTCGGCTTCTGTCCCGGCGCCCCGGCGTGCACGGCTTTCGCTTCTGTGGTACCGCCCTCTTTCCTCGGCTTCGGCCTGCCCTCCGTTCGTATTGGGGCTTCGGAATGGACATCTCTTTTCTGGGTGGCCCTCGCCCGCAACGTGGCGTGGGTGTCGTGGCACCGTTCGATTTCGCGCTGGACCGGGAGCTGTGGCGCTGGGCTCCCGACCAGGTCTCGCTGCATCTGACCCGTACGCCGTTCGTGCCCGTCGAGGTCAGTCTCGACCTGGCCCGGCTGGTCAGTGAGCACGAGACCCTCCGGGAGGCCACGCACACGCTGCGCGCGGTCAGCCCCGAGGTCGTGGCCTACGCCTGCACCTCCGGCAGCTTCGTCGGCGGCCTCGCCGGTGAGCGCGCCATGTGCGCGGCGATGGCCCAGGCGGGTGAGATCCCGGCGCTGACCACCTCCGGTGCCCTGCTGGAGGCGCTGGCGGAGATCGGGGCCCGGCGCATCGCCCTGGTCACGCCGTACACCGCCTCCGTCACCCAGTCCCTGGAGGAGTATCTGGCGGAGGGCGGGGTCACCGTCACCGACCGCGAGTTCCTCGGCCTGACCTGCCACATCTGGAAGGTCTCCTACCGGTCGGTGGTGGAGATGGCCCGGCGGGCGGTCACCCACGGCGCGGACGCGCTCTTCATCAGCTGTACGAATCTGCCGACGTACGACGCCATCCCGCAGCTGGAGGCGGAGCTGCGGATGCCGGTGCTGTCGGCCAATCAGGTGACGATGTGGTCGGCGCTGCGGCGGATCGGGGAGCGGGCGGTGGGGCCCTACCAGGCGCTGCTCGACCCGGTGGCCAGACGCGGTCCGGCGTCGATGACGGCCTCGCCCCCCGCATCCCCGGCGCCGCCCCCGCAGGCGGTGCCCCCGGCACCGTCCGGCGTGCTGCCGGAGAGCCCGGCGGCTGCGGAGGTGCTCGGCGGCCCGGGCGGGCTCGGCCCCGTGGTGCCGTTCGGGGACGGGCGCGGGGAGCCGGAGGCGGCGTTCGCCGGGGCGGCGGGCGGCGCGGGGGCGGAGAGCGAGGCGGCGGACGCCCTGGACGCGCCGCTGTACCCGGACGATCCGGCCGGCCCGGCACCGCTCTGAACCCGTACGGCGCGTACGGCCGGCAGGCCGGCAGGCCGAGCGGAAGGGAGGGGCGGGGAGGGGGACGGGGGAACGGGGGCGACAGGCACGGCGAGACCCAACAGGCAGGAGAGCGAGACGCATGGCAGAGCTGACGACCCCCGGCACCCCTTCCGGCACGACGACCGGTACGACGGGCGCCGCGACCGGCACCACGCCCCGCACGACGGGTGCCGCGACCGGCACGACGGCCGGCCCGGTGACGGGAGCGGCGCCGGCAACGGCCGCGGTCAGGGCGGCGGAGGCCGGGACGGAGACGGCGGGCGGCCCCGGCGCGGCAGCCGTCGGCTTCCTGTACCCGGGGTACTCCGCCGAGGACGACTACCCGCGGCTGGAGGCCATGCTGGCCGGGGCGGGCCCGGGGGACGGCGGCGACATGGAGCCGGGGAGCGCGGCCACCGGCGGTTCCGGCGCCGGGGACGGGGCGCTCGGTCTGGCCGGCGCCGTCACCGGCGCCTCCCCCGCCGTCCGGCTGCCGCTCGTCCACACCGACATCGGCGAGGACGCCCACCGCGTCGACGCCCTGCTGGAGATGGGGTCGGCCGCCCGCCTGGCGGCCCGGGTCGACGAGCTCCGGGCGCGGGGCGCGCAGGCCGTCGTCTGGGCCTGCACCAGCGCCAGCTTCGTCTTCGGCCGCGAAGGCGCACAGGAACAGGTGCGCGAACTGGCGCAGGTGGCCGGGCTTCCGGCCTCCAGCACCTCCTTCGCCTTCGCCCACGCCATCGGAGACCTGGGCGTCGAACAGGTGGCCGTCGCCGCCACCTATCCGGAGGACGTCGCCGAGCTGTTCACCGCCTTTCTGAAGTCCTTCGGCACGGAGGTCGTGGCGATGCGCGGCAGCGGCATCATCACGGCCGCCGAGGTCGGCACCTGGGGCTGGGAGGAGGTACGGGCCCTCGCCCGCGCGGGCGACCACCCCGAGGCGCAGGCCGTGCTGCTGCCGGACACCGCGCTGCACACCGCCGCGTACATCGCCCGGCTGGAGGCGGAGCTTGGCAAGCCGGTGCTCACCGCGAACCAGGTGACCGTCCGCGAAGGGCTGCGGCTGCTCGCACACCCGGTGCCGCACCGGCCGCGGCTCGGAGCGCTCTTCTCCGCGGCCGCGGCCGCGGCCTGACGGGGAGGAGAAAGAGGAGGACCGCGGACACGGCCCTCCGGAGCGGTGCTCCGGAGGGCCGTGTCCGCGCGGCCGGGCGCGGTGCGGAGTCGTGGAGGAGGGCCCCGCGCACCGGCCCGCTACGTCCCCGTGCCGCCCCCGGCCCGGGTCCCGGGCCGGCTTCCCGGCGCGGGGAGGACGGGACGCGTTCCGCCGCCCTGCGGGCACACCCAGGAGGCGGTCCCGTCGACGACCTCGGCGACCGGGGGGTGGCCGTGCCCGCGGACCGGGCACGGGGGAACCGGCGCGCCGCCGGCCGCCTCCAGGACGGCCTCCTGCAACTGCCCGGCGAGGAGAGCCACCGCCTCGGCCTCGCTCAGCCCGTCGCCGAGGAGCACCTCCACGGCGGAGCCGTCGCGGAAGGCCAGCGTGACGGCCACGGGGGAGGCCCGGTGCTCTCCGCCACCCGGCGCGGCGTTCTCCCCGGCGCCCGCTCCGGTGCCGTGGGCACGCCCGTCGCCCGCCGGGCCCCCGTCGTTCGACCTGCCCTCGTCGTCCGTCCGGCCCCCGTCATCCGTCCGGCTCTCGTCCGAGCGCACCCGCAGCCGGGAGGTGAAGGCCGCCGGGCCGGGCTCCGGTGCCGCGGGCCCGTCCGGTGCCCCGCCCGTCACCTCCAGGGTGTGACCGGCGGGGTCCCCGAGCTGGCGCAGGATCGCCTCCGCCCAGCTCCGTACGGCGGTGGTGCCGGGGCCCATCGCTACTTCTTCGCCTTGACGGCGGCGGCCCAGGTGAGGGTGCCCACCCCGGGCCGCCCGCCGATCCGCACCGGGAAGGTCATGTGGTCCTGGAACTGCACGACGTCATCATGCCGGACCGGCTTGAGCGTGCCGTGGAAGAGGTAGTTCTTCCCCACCACGTGACCGGCGTTCCTCGGCATCGCCTTGCCGTTCTTCCACCACGAGACGCCCCTCTCCCGGACCGGGCCGGTGATGACGGACTGCACCCGCGCGGAGATCCGGAACCCCCAGTTGATCGTGGAGTGGCGGCAGTTGAAGCGGGCGTGGAGGGTGCCGTTGGCGTCGCTCCAGCTCGGGTTCTTGTCGCAGCGCAGGATGGCCGGTCCCCGGCGCTTCACGTCCGGTGCCGCCGCGGGGGTCCGGGCTCCGGCCGGCGGAGCGGAGAGGGCGGCGGCCGGGGGCGTGCCCAGGACGGACCGCAGCTGTTTCCGTTCGGCGCCGGTCAGCGCGGGCGCGGAGCCGTCCGGTGCCGCGTCGAGCGTGATGCGCAGGGTGGACTTCCCGCCGTCCCTGACGGCGGTCGAGGTGAAGGTCCGCTTCCCGGCCGGGGCGTCCGCCGCCGTGCCCGGGTGGGCCGTGGCCGCGGCCGGCTGTCCGGCGTTCCCGGGCACCGGCTTCGCGGGTACCGCGTGCACCGCCCCGGTGGCGGGAGCGGCCAGCGCCAGCGCCAGCGCCAGCGCGCTGATCACCGTGGTGTTCCTCACTGTCTTGAGCATGTGAACTCCCCCGTGCCGCCGCGAAGTCGCCGAGGGCACCCTGCCCCCGGGGCGGCGGCGCGCGGCCATCAATCTAGGAGAGACGGGCGGCTGATTGGAGGGGTTCCGGAGCAATTGGCGATATTCGATCCGCTCTGTCTCATTCGCCCATTTATGTGATGAGCGGTGCGGGGAGGGCGGCGGGAAGGGCCGGGAATAACCGGAGTAGCTCTCCGGTTGTCCGGCCGGCACGCGGGAACGCGCACGCGGACCTCGGCAAGCGCGCCGCGTGAGCGCCCGGACAGAGACCCATCAGGGAGGCAGGCCGCATGGCCACCGAGCACGACACCATCCGCGGCACGACGCGGGGCACCGCCCCGGTCCCGCTGTCCGTCCTGGACCTCGCCACCGTCGGCAGCGGATCCACCGCCGAGGACGCGCTGCGCACCGGCACCGAACTGGCCCGTACCGCCGAACGCCGCGGCTACCACCGCTTCTGGGTGGCCGAGCACCACTCGATGCCCGGTATCGCCAGCTCCTCCCCGGCCGTGATCCTCGCCCACCTCGCCGCGCACACCGAGCGCATCCGGCTCGGCTCCGGCGGCGTGATGCTCCCCAACCACGCCCCGCTGGTCATCGCGGAGCAGTTCGGCACCCTGGAAGCCCTCGCGCCCGGGCGGATCGACCTCGGCCTCGGCCGCGCCCCGGGCACCGACGGCGCCACCGCCGCCGCCCTCCGCCGTACCGACCGCCTCAACGAGGGCGCGGACGACTTCCCGCAGCAACTCCTCGAACTGACCCGCTTCCTGGACGACGCCTTCCCCGACGGCCATCCGTACAGCCGCATCCACGCCGTCCCCGGCCCCGTCCAGGCCACCTCGCCCGGCGGGGTGCAGTCCGCCGGCCGGCCGCAGGTCTGGCTGCTCGGCTCCAGCGGATTCAGCGCACAGCTGGCGGGCTCCCTCGGACTGCCGTTCTCCTTCGCCCACCACTTCTCGGCGGCGAACACCCTTCCGGCCCTTGAGCTGTACCGGGAGTCCTTCCGCCCGTCGGCGGTCCTCGACGAGCCGTACGCCGCGATCGGCGTCGCGGTGCTCGCGGCGGAGGACGAGAAGGAGGCCCGCCGCCAGATCATGACCGGCGCCCTGTCGATGCTCCGCCTGCGCACCGGCCGGCCCGGCCTCGTCCCGACCCCGGAGGAGGCCGAGGCGTACCCGTGGAGCCCGCGGGAGCGCGGCTTCGTCGACAGCTGGGTCGGCAACATCGTCCACGGCACCCCGGAAGCGGTCCGCGAGGGGCTGGACGCACTGGCGAAGCGCACCGGTGCCGACGAGATGATCCTCACCTCGAACGTGCACGGCGCGGATGCCCGCCTCCGCTCGTACGAGCTGATCGCCGACGCCTACGGCATGCCGGACGGCCCCGCCGCGGCCTGAGCCCCGGGGTCCCAGGCGGCCCGAGCCACCCGCGCCCCGCGAACACCCCGACGGCCCAAAGATGTTCGCGGGCGCCCCCGCGCCCGCGCCCGCCGGGCGGGGCGACCTCCTGTCCGTGCGGCCCGGCACGGTACGGAACGTCACGGGGAGCGACGGGGAGTGCGGGGGGCTGCGATGGACCTGCCGGAGCGCATCGCCGCGGTGCGCGCGGGAAACGGCGAACCGGCCGCGATGGCCGGGGAGTTCCGGCGCACGGCGGTGCTGCTTCACTGGGACCCGGATGTTGACCGTTCACAGTGGAACTTCGCGAGCCACCACCGGCCGACTCGCCCTGCTGGACCGCCGCTTCGTGAATACCTGCCGGTCAGAGAATAGGACGCCACCCGCTACGCGCGTATCGACAAGCAGCAGGACACGCTTCCCCGCGGGCTGATGGGCAAGGCGGCGGGTCGGCTAACGCGCCACGCGGTAGCGGAGGTGGACGACTTTCGAGTTGAAGGTGCGGGTCTCGACGAGTTCGAGATCCACCCGGCGCTCGTGCCGGGGAAAGAACGGGATGCCGCCGCCCACCAGTACCGGGTAGACCATGGTCCGGTACTCGTCGATCAGACCCAACGCGGCCGCCTCGGCGGCCAGGGTCGCGCCGCCGATCGCGATGTCGCCCTCGCCCGGCTCGGTGCGCAACCGTTCGATCTCCTCCGCCAGGCCGCCGGACGCCAGGCGGGCCTGGCCCCGCACCGCCGACAGCGTGGTGGAGAACACCACCTTCGGCAGCGGCTTCCACAGCGCGGTCCACTCGCGCATGGCGTCGTCGAGCGAGGGGTCCTGGTCGGCGGTCTCCCAGTACAGCATCGTCTCGTACAGCCGTCGTCCCAGCAGGTGGACGCCGACCTCCCGGGTCTCGTCGATCCAGAAGCGGAAGACCTCCTCGTCGGGTGCCCCCCAGTCGAAGTCGCCGTCCGGCCCGACGATATAGCCGTCCAGTGAAACGCTCATCGAGTAGGTCACGCTGCGCATCGGAGTCCTCCTTGGTGACGGGTTCGACAGTACGACCGCCGGAGGCCGCAGAACTCATCACGGCGCGCGGGAAGCCTGGGCCGAGTCGCCTCACGAGATCATTCGTCGGGTCAGCCTCGCTGGACCCCAGAAGGTCCCGCCGACGGTGCGGCCCGCCCAGAAGAAGGTCAACACCCGGTTCGACACCTGGGAGATCATCCCCGCCACCGGGGGCCTTCACCACGGTGGCCATGGCCGATGACGCCCGGGTTCTGCTGACGGCCCCGGTACGGGACGCCGACGCGTCCGGTGGCAGCCGGGCCGAGCCTCTGCCGTTCTCCCAGACCGAGTTCGTCACCCTGCTGAAGCGACTGGACTCCGCGGCCGCCGCGGGCGTCGGGTACGACCTGAGCTTCGACGGAGAGGGGCAGGTGGCCAAGCTGCAGTCCGTCTACAGGCCGTGAGTTCGTGGGGGGACGGGGACGGGGACGGCGGGCGCAGAGCAGGTGATCCCGGGAGTCCGGAAGATCGGGCATCAGCGCCGCGCGTGGCGGATCTTGAGCCGTCCGAAGCCCATGGTCCCGGCGATACGGATCTTCGGACCGCCGGGGCGGGTGCGCTGCCGAGGCTTGTAGAGCCGGTCCTTCCACACGGTTTGGAGATTCTCGGTGTCGACGACCGCGTCGCGAGGCACCGTGATCTTGGCTCTGCCCGTGCCGAGTTGCAGCTCGATGTCCACCACCGGGTGCTCGATGACCGCGCGGGACAGGTCCAGGTGCACCTTTCCGAAGGCGGACTCGACCTTGAGACGCCGAGGCACCCGCCAGGCGCCGCGCCGCCGGATCCGTCCGCTGAGAGCGGCGAGGGTGGACGTGGTGTCCGCTGTGCCCTGGGGGAGGGACGCCAGCGCGGGCGCGAGGTCCCCGGGTGTCCTGGCGGTGAGCACCCGGTGGAGGCGTTCGTCCATCTCCTCGTGGGTCCGATCGTGAGGCCGGTGTCGTGCACGTGGCGCGGGGCGGGAAGCGACTGGCCCGCAACCGGCACAATCTGCAAGCCGCCCAGCTGACCGAGTACAAGTGACGCAGGCGCTGGGATGCCGGACGCTGGTTCCTCCAGGCAGACGGGGAGTCGGGGAAGCGTTTCGGGAACGAGACCATCCGCGTCAGCTCCGACGGCGAGGTCAGCATCAGGCTTCCGGCTCCGCTGGCGCACCTGGCCAACGCCCCGCACGGCCGGTATGTGCTCGACGGCCGGATCACCTTCCGGCACCGCGGCGAAGAGTGGGCCGACCGCGTGACGGCGAACCGTGCTGTCGCCTACCGCATCCACCTGGACGCGGACCGGAACCGCTGGTACCTCACCGCGTCGTGGACGATCCCGCCGGCCCAGACCGTTCCCCTGACCGCAGCCAGAGCGAACGGGCTCATCGGTGTGGACACCAACGCCGACCACTTCGCAGCGTGGCGTCTGGACGAGCACGGCAACCCGACGGGTGAGCCCCGCCGATTCCTCTACGATCTCGACGGGCCGGCCACCTACCGGGACGCCCAGGTCAGGCACGCCCTCACCCGCCTCCTTCACTGGGCACGGCGCGAAGGCGTCTCCATCGCGATCGAGGACCTGGACTTCGGCGCGGACAAGACGCGGGAGAAGCACGGCCGCAAGAAGCGGTTCCGCAAGCTGATCTCCGGTATGCCCGTCGCCAAACTGCGGGCACGGCTCGTGTCCATGGCCGCCGGCCTCGGCATCACCATCGTCGTCGTCGACCCCGCCTACACCTCCCGCTGGGGCGCCGAGCACTGGCAGAAACCCCTCAGCAGCAAGAACCGCAAGACCACCCGCCACGACGCCGCCGGCGTCGCGATCGGGCGACGCGCTCTCGGGCACCGCGTCCGGCGACGGACGGCACCGCCCCCACACGACCAGAGAGATCGTGTGGGGCATCGGACCGCCCAGGCCGGACACGGCACCCGCGGGCGTGAGGAAACCCGCCCCCGCATCCCCGGACCACGGACACGATCCGTGTCGCCGGACGCGGCGCGAACGCGGGTGACCAGCGCATCCACAACCGTTCGGGATGCGCCAGCTGACCAGGCATGGGTCCAAGACTCACTCCTGCTCGCTGATTAGGAACGGTTCTTCGGGAGCGACGCTCTCGGCCTGGCGGTCTTCGAACGAGTGCGCTCCCTGCTGGAGGGAACGGTCGAAGTCCGGGTGTCGAAGAGCCAGGTCGCATTCCGGCACCCACGCGTTTCGCCTATCTCTGGGTGCCCGGCCGGCTCGTCGAGGCCGCCGACCGTGCGACTGGAGCGGGCGTGCCAACGGCCGGTCGTGAGGGCACCGGCGGGGGTTGCGGCCACGGACAGCGAAACGGGCCGCCGACTCCGTCGACGGCCCGTCATGAAAGATCGAGGCTAACGGCCCGTTGCGCCCGACTCGCAGCCGCCGCCTCGAAACTCTATCGCCTCTTGACCAGGTAGACGACCCCAAGCAGAAAGGTGGCGCTGTAGGCCCTACGGCTCCCGCCATGCTGGCCGTCGAGAAGATATCGTCCGCGCTCTCGGTCCCAGTCGCCGTCTTCCAGTGCAGCCCTGATGTCACCGCCCATGTGGTTCCAACTGGTGATGACGTCGGCATGTGCTCCGACATGCCATGCACCGTCCTGGCGAAGCGCGTTGTACACTTCGTGATTGATCATCCTGTTACGGGCGGTTTCAGCGAGTGTGACAGCCATGAGTTCCAGCGCGCTCTGAAGCGGACTGCCCACGCCCGTCTGGCTGTTGTGCAGCAGGCTGTCGACGGCTCCCCTGATGTTGGCTTGATCGACCGTGATTGTGGCGAGGTCACGATAGTTCTCGGGAAAGCCGAGCTGAACTCTGTTCGCACCTCGGAGGAGTTCGTCGGGAACCCCAGCTCCCCGGAAGTGGTAAAGAGTGTTGTTGGACCGCCGATAGAACCCCCGGATATACAGGTCGTCCGGGTCCACGACGAGTTGAACTTCATCGGCGTCGAGATAGTTGAGGTGGCCGACCCCGACCAGGCCCCAATTCCGAGTTCCCTCATCGCCTGTTCCGATGAGCCTACGGGTGAACCCGTGAGGCCCGACTGGTGTGGGATCTGGATCCGCGAATCTTTCGCGCATACTGCAGATCAACCTCTGAACCGCAAGAGCGAATTCCAGCACGGCGTCGGACTGCTCCACGCTCGTCGTGAGCGTTGCCACCCGAGCAGGGGTCTTTGTCGTTGCCACCGTGGAGCTGGGGTAGATCCACGAGGTTGCGAGCATCAGCGTGATGATCCCGGCCAGGACGCGAATCCACAACCAAGTGATTCCTTTCGGGGCGCTCACGAGACGAACTCCGCCTCAGCACGCAGTGTGCCGTTGGTGAACCGTCCACCGTTGGACCAGTACTTGATGGTGAATGTCTTGCCGGGTTCCAGGTCGCCGGTGTCAATGAACGTCGCCCCATTGGCGCCGTCGCAGTGATTTTTCTTCTTGGTGCATACCCAGTCCCATGTCACCCGCGAAGGGCCTTCGAGGATCTCAATCCAGTCCCACTCCGAGTACGGGCTGCGATGGGAAGGGCCGATCCAGTGAACGGATACACCGGTCATCCCAGGTGCCTGACTTGGTGCCGCGTCAACGATCAGAAAGTCTGTGTTGATCGAAGCGGCTCGCGCCTTGTCGCCTGCCTCTGAAGATCGCGTGGACAACGAATCGTCGTTCGTCCCGACCTCCCTCTCACCTCGGTCACGCTCCTCGGCGGCGGGCACGCCAGGCTTGGCGTTGACCTGCCCCACCGAGCTGCCAGGCCCCAAAGCAACGATTGCCGTGACCGTGACGATGACAAAGACGCCGGCTGCAACCCTGCGCCGAACACTCATTCTTTTCATGCAGTGTTCCCTAGCTTCGGGGACGAGGCCGTCCCATCCTGATCAGTACGGTGGCTGTCCACCACTGCACCGAAGACTCACAACTACTCGTACCTCCACCAGAACGCATCCCATCCGCGTTGTGCCATTCCCGGACGCGTGTCCATGCTCGTCACTGCCGCACTGTGGTCGCATCGGCCATCGTCTGCGGGAGACGTCAGCCGGCGGGACCGCTGTGCGGAAATGAAGGCGGTCTTGCCGTGGTGGCCATCTCACCTTGACCGAAGCGGCCCTCACATCACCAGAGGTCTGAGGGAGAATGGGATGTCAGAACGTTCCACCCTGGTTGTCCTGCAGGAATGCGGGTCGGTGGGATAGCCTCTGAAACGCAACGCAACGCAACGCAACACAGCACGGCAAGAGGCCCGGAGCCCGGACATCATGTAAGCGGGGGCACTTATGACGGATGCCGAAGTGGGTGGCTTGGCGGAGCTCCTCCAGGAGCTGAAGGGGCGCACTCCCTTCAGCTACAGCGCCCTTGCCAAGCGGCTGGGGACAAGCCCTTCCACACTCCACCGGTACTGCCACGGCACCAGCGTGCCCACCGACTACGCTCCCATCGAGCGCTTCGCCCGCCTGTGCAAGGCCACCCCCGCCGAACTGAGCGAGTTACACCGCCGATGGGCCAGGGCATACGCCCACCGCGCATCCGCCGTGCCGACAACTCCCCTCCCTCAAGATCCGGAAGGCGAGCCTGTTCCCCGTCCCCCTTCCTCTCCGGGACGACCTGGACACCACGCTCCGCAGCCTGATCGAACCCCTGGAATCAGCCTGCGTCGACGTCGTCTGCTTTCCCCGGTCGTGATCTCGGCCGCCGTACTCCTCGTCGGCGGCATCACCGCAGGATTGCTCTCGAACCGCTCGACGGACGGGGCGCGGGGCGGAACCGCGGATGCGGCCCCTGACGAGAAGCCTCCAGCGTCCCATCACGCCCCGCCACCCGACTCACCCACCCACATTGATGCGGCACTTCCCACACCGGACAGCCTTGACCGTGATGGCCTGGACCGTGCGCCGGACAAGTACTGGCTCTTCTCCAGCGATCACTACATCCGGGTTCGCCTCTCCACGGAGCAGCACTCAACCAACCCCGTGCATGACCAGTTGACACCTGTCTCACCAATCGTCCGATGGACCGGAACTCTCAATAAATTTCCAGAGTTCCGGAGCGGCATCGACGCGGCGCTGCATGTCCCGGGTCATCAAAACGAGTACTGGGTGTTCTCGAGGGATAAGTACATGCGAATCAGGATCGCCGACACCCCGCCGTACTACGAGGACACGCTGCTGGACGGCCCCAAGCCGATCAGTGATGATTGGAAGAATATTTTTAGAGGTCTCCGACTCCACGACATCGATGCTCTGATGCCGGTGCCGGACGATCCGGAGCAGGTATGGGTGTTCGCTGGAGAAAAGTACGCCCGGGTAAAAATCGGCGTAGAAACTTCGAGCAGGAAACCCAATGGAAGAGTAAAAACGGGCCCGATGAATATCGGCGAGGGGTGGAAGAGTACTTTCGGTAGTACTCCAGGATTCAAAAACGGTATCGATGAGGTGGTGCCCGTGCCAGGAGATCCGAATAAGTACTGGGTTTTTTCGGGAGCGCAATACATGAAGATCAACGTGACCGATACCGAGTACATGGACACGGTGGATCAAGCCCCCCGAAAGCTCTCACTCTGAGGAATCTTCCCAGCCTCGATGTTTCGTGACGGTCCGTCGGCGGAGTCGGCGGACCGTACCATCGCGTTCGCGGTATAGCGCTTAGTACTCCAGTCCGGTTTCGCGATCTGGCCGGTGGGTTCGTCAGCCGACCGTCGTCGGGCCACGCCTCGGCCGCGTCGGCGTCCAGCACCCGGCACGGCGAACGCGTGCTGATTCTCGCACTATCCGAATTCGGTATCGTGCGCCATTTTGTTCGTGGTATTACCATCCGGCGTCAGGGTGAAACGGCGCAATGGTGCACCGGGGGGAAGTGCGACCTCACGCAGGATTTTCCGTCAGCGCCACCGTGCTCCTTTTCGATGGTCCCGGAACCGGTTGACGATGCCGAAACGAGCGCACCATAAACACGTCCGCACGGGCCGGAATTCGGCCCGGCAGTGATGAGACAGGAGTTGCACATGGCTCAGGAAGTCGTGGCCACGTTTGCTGGTCCACTCAGCTCGTTCTCCGTCAACCTCACCATCAACAATGGAAGCGGCGCGCAGGTCCAGTCGTTCGGTATCAGCGGCCGTACCGCCAAGTTCCCCGTCACGTGGGACAGCATGGGCAGCTTCTCCGGCCCCGCGACGCTCACCAGCACGGTCGGCGTGAACACCGAGGTGGTGATCGCCAACTTCTCCGGGTTCGCCCCCGGGGAGCAGGTGGCGTTCAGCGGAATAGACCCCGACTTCACCGGCTCCGCGTCGGCCGGAGTGCGCATCCTCGACATCGCCGGGTCCCGGGCCTACGTCCTCTTCTCCGACGGAACGACGGCCTTCGGTGAGTTCGAGGCCACCACCGCGGGAACGCTCCGGGCGGTGATGTCGAAGTAGCCGGACCGTCAGGCGGGCGAAAGGCCGATGAGGGAACTCGGGGGGACCCTCCTTGGCCTTTTCGTCATGGAATTCGGTGGGCTCCTTGCGGGCAGCAGGATCCATTCCGGGTGAAACGGCTCGCGCCGGCCTTCCCGGCCGCCCTCGCCACCGACGGGCACTGAAGCGGTCCACCGGTGTCCGCACCGCCCGGCTCGCAACAGCGAACCGATCTCCTCCACCGTCCCGGCCCGTGGTCTGGCCGGTCTCCGCTGCAGCACGCCGGACCGTGCTCGCTCGATCACGGCCGCAGGCCGTCCGGGTCGCGCAGGTCGCGCAGGTCGCGCAAGTCGCGCAAGAAGCGGAGACCCGGGCGGCCGTCCAGTTCCGTTTCGCAGATTGCGGTGAAGCCCGTGCGGGCCAGTACGGCCCGGGAGCCCGCGTTGTCGAGGGTGGTCGCGGCGTGCAGCGTCGTCAGGCCGTACTCCGTGGCCGCGAGAGTGCACACCTCGCGGACGGCTGCCGTGGCCAGGCCCCGTCCGGTGGCCCGCTCGGCGATGCGGTAGCCGAGCTCCGCCGAACCGTCCGTTGCCGCGTCGACCAGGTTGACGCGGCCCAGTACCTCACCGTCGTCGTCCACCAGGACGTGGAAGAAGCAGACGCCCGCGGCCTGCTCCTCCAGGAGTGCGCGGTGGCGGGCGTCGAAGTGCGCGAAGTAGGCGTCGCCGCGGTCGGGGACGGCGGCGGCGAAGAAGGCCCGGTTCTCCCGTTCGAACCCGAGGACGGCGGAGGCGTGATCGGGACGGAGAAGCTGGAGCCGCGGCATCCCGTCAGGCTAGACGACGGGGTGGGGGTGCCGTGGGCGGCGCGGGGCCCCGGCTCCCGTCCGCCGCCACACCCAGAGCAGCATCAGTACGGACGCCACCGCCGCGAACGCGCACCAGGTGGAGATGAATTCCGTCCGCCACAGCGTCCCGCAGACCACCGCGCCGGCCGCCATGACGGCACCGAGCAGCCGCAGCAGGCGGTCGGTGGACAGCAGCAGGGCGCCGAGCGTGGCCACCAGATACCCGGCGAGGACCAGCGGCAGCAGCGGTACGTCGACGGCATAGCCGATGGTGCGGCCGCGCACCTCGGCCGTGACGGTCCCCGTGGCCAGGGAGTACGCGAGGACGGCCGTGGTGGCGCAGCCGGCCGCGACCGTTACGGCCCGGAGGACCGGAACGACGGTGAGCCCTTCGGTTGCCCGCCCGGGCCGGAGGCCCGTACCCGCCCGATCGGCGAGCAGCACGCCGAGCGGGATCCACAGTGGCAGCAGGGGCAGTGCGATCGCCGCCCAGGCGAGGGCGAGAGGGCCGGAGCCGCCGCCGTGGCGCCAGAGATACGACTCGATGATCTGGTGGGCGCCGAGCAGCAGCGGCAGAGCGGCGAGGGGCAGATCGCCGCCGCGGCGCACTCCGGCCAGCGTGGCCACGCCGACCGCGCAGATGCCCGAGCCCGTCACGAGATCGGCCGTCGCACTCCAGCACATGGCACCACCCGGGGAACGGAGGCCGGGACACCGCCGTCCCCACGCTAGGCGACCACGGGGTACCCGGCCACCGGGGCTTCCTCCCCCCGGCGCGGCGGTGGACGGACCACCGGGCGCCGCCGGGGGCACGGGGTTCGCGGCCGGGATGGTTTGCTCCGAATGGCACGGTCGACATGAGTGTGCCCGCTGCGCTTTCCTGTGCAGTGCGAATGTTGTGGCGAGTTGCCTACGAGGAGTCATGGGATGCGGGAAGGCCTGCTCACCGGAGAGAAGTTCACTCATCGCTACCGTGTCCCCCGGGACAAGACGGTTCCGCACCTGTACCGGGAGTCCCCGGAGTTCTCCACGTTCCCGGAGGTCTTCGCCACCGGGTTCATGGTGGGACTGATGGAGTGGACCTGTGTCCGTGCGATGGAGCCCTACCTGGAAGCGGGAGAAGGCAGCCTCGGCACCGCGATCTGCGTAGCGCACACCGCCGCGACGCCGCCCGGGTTCACGGTCACGGTCACGGCCGAACTCCTGGGCATCGAGGGGCGGCGGCTGAAATGGCAGGTGACGGCACACGACGGGGTGCACGAGATCGGTGCGGGGACCCATGAACGCGCCGTGATCGACGTCGAGCGCTTCACCACGAGTCTGGAGAAGAAGATCGGCCGTGCCTCCGTGGAGACCGGGGAGAGCTGACCGGTGTCCGCCGGTACCCCGCCGGGCGTGCGGTGCCTCACGGCGTTGCCGGATCTCCCGCGTGCGCCCGCCGGACACGGGAGATCCGCCGCCGCGCCGCGGCCGCTGCCGGACAGTGCGCCGCGGCCCGGTGCGGGAGGGCGGCCACCACCCGCGCGGGACTGCCGGCGGAGTACGGGCGGGGGGCGGAGCGCTTCATGAGTCTGCCGGGTCCGGCGGTCAGGGTCACCGTGTTCGTCTCGGAGATGGACACCCGTGACGGGACGCCGCTGTGCGCCGAGATCCTCCGCGCGGCGCGTGAGTGCGGGCTGGCCGGCGCCACGGTGTCACGGGGCGTCGAGGGCTTCGGCCGGCCCTCGGTGCTGCACAGCGACCGGCTGCTGTCGTTCAGCGACGACCTGCCCCTGCTGATCACCATCATCGATGCCGAGGAGCGGATCCAGGCGTTCCTGGAGGGTGCCGAACATCTGCTGGCCGGCAGCCTGGTCGTCCTGGACGAGGTCCGGGCCTACCGGACCGGGCCCTGACCCTCCGTCGCTTCCTCCGAGCTCGGTGTCCGGCTCGGTTCGTCCGCGTACCCCGGCCGGGCCGGGCGCGGCTTTCCCACGGGCCGCCCTCCGAAGCGCCGGCCGGCCAGGGCGGCGAGGACGATCATCGCGCCTCCCGTGCCCTGGATCAGGCCGATGTGCTGCCCGGCGGCGACGGCGAACACGGCGGCGAAGAGCGGTTCGGTGGCCAGGATCAGGCCCACCCGGGCCGAACTGGAGCCGCGGGCCGCCCGGAGCTGGATGAAGAAGGCGTAGACGTACCGGGACCGCCGGGATCGGATAAGGGCATGTGCGGCTCATCGGACTGGTGAGAGCGCCTCTGCGGCGTTCGGTAAACTGTCTGCATTGACTATTATGCCGAACGCCGCAGAGCGGTAAAAACCCTCGCCGGAGCCTGGTGCCGGGAGGGTGCGGTCAGACCGCTGGTGCCGCGATCGGCTCCAGCCGGGGCGAGGTGATGGCGGCGTAGTCCTTCACCCGCAGAGCCATGGAACGGTCCAGCCGCGCCGCGTTGAAGAAGATCTCCTCCTTCTCCAGCAGGGACGGATCCACGATCAGTTCCAGGTCGGGGTGGAAGGAGAAGGGCAGAATCGCCCCCGCCACGCTCCCCGCCAGGCGCTCCGCGGTCTCGGCGTTCGCGAACGACACGTAGGTGCCGCCCAGCAGCCGCTTGATGCCGTTCAGATCGACGCGCGCGTCACCGGGGACGACGGCGAGCACGTACTTGGTCACCTTCTTGCCCAGCTTCACCATCACCACGATGCACTTCGCGGCGTCGGCGACATCATTGCCCCTCATCGGGCTGACGATCTCGGTGCGTCCCTCCGGCTCGTGGTCGATCAGCCGGTATTCGGCACCGTGGTGGTCGAGCAGCTCCACCAGCTTTTCGTACAGGTCCAGACCGGTTTCCAACGGACGCCTCTCAGTGGGTGCGGCACGGGGAATGGGTGACGGAGGTGCGGTGTGCCGCCGCTCCGCCCCGCCGCCCGCCCGAGGGGCGCGTCGAGTGCGAGGGCCCCTCGCCGGACGCGGGCCCGCTCACGTTACCGGGGCGACGCGGTCGCGCAACAGCGTCGGCACCGGGGCCCCGGACGCCCTCGCGATGATCTGGCGGTCCGTCATGATGGCTCCGTCCAGGGCACGATGGCAGGAGCACGAGGCCGGCTCCGTCGCCGCGGCGAACTCCGCGAGCACCCGCTGAGCGGCCGAGACATTGGCCGCCATCACCTCGGCGACGCTGTGGGCGTCCACCGAGTCGTGGCCGGGGTGCCAGCAGTCGTAGTCCGTGACGAGGGCGAGGGCGACGTAGCAGAGTTCAGCCTCACGGGCGAGCTTCGCCTCCGGCAGCGCGGTCATGCCGATGACGTCCATGCCCCAGGAGCGGTAGAGCTCGGATTCGGCGCGGGTGGAGAACTGCGGTCCCTCGATGCAGCAGTAGGTTCCGGCGTCGTGGACCGTCGGGTGCACCACGTCCGCCGCCGCCTCCAGCTGCGGCCGCAACCGGACGCAGTACGGGTCGGCCAGCGACACATGGGCGACCATGCCGTCGCCGAAGAAGGAGCCCGGGCGCATACCCCGGGTTCTGTCGACGATCTGGTCCGGAACGACCATGTCGCCCGGGGCGAAGTCGCCGCGCAGACTGCCCACGGCGCTGACGCTGATCACCTCGCGGACCCCGAGTGACTTCAGCGCGTAGATATTGGCCCGGGAGGGAATTCCGGACGGAGGGATGAAGTGCCCGCGGCCGTGCCGCGGGACGAACGCGGCCCTGCGGCCTCCCGTGGTGCCGAGAACAAGCGGTCCGCTGGGGTCTCCGTACGGAGTCCTCAGCTCGATCTCCTCCACGTCCTCCAGGCCGTCGAAGGCGTATATTCCGCTGCCGCCAATGATCCCGAGATCGGCCGAGTGGAATGCCGCGCCTCTGGTTTCCCGCATAACGCAAACCTCCGGACATCGCGAGTGAGTCCCCAGACAGGCTAGTGGTTTTGCGGGAGAAATTCATGGGCCGAAGGTGGTGATGCCTTCTGCGCCTTTCGTTGCAGACCGCATAGCACCTACGCCCAATTACTTTTCCCCGGTTTCCTGTCTAGTGTTGTGATCGCTGGAAATGCCCGTGACCGGAGATAAAAGGAGTACGCGTGTCTGCAGACCCCACACAGCGACCCATCATCGGCTTCATGAGCGATCTCGGTACCACGGACGACTCGGTGGCCCAGTGCAAGGGGCTCATGCACAGTATCTGCCCCGGTGTCACGGTGATCGACGTCTGTCACTCGATGACGCCGTGGGACGTCGAGGAGGGTGCGCGCTACATCGTCGACCTGCCCCGGTTCTTTCCCGAGGGGACGGTCTTCGCCACCACCACGTACCCGGCGACCGGGACCGAGACCCGCTCCGTCGCCGTGCGCATCAAGCAGGCCGCGAAGGGGGGCGCGCGCGGTCAGTGGGCGGGCTCCGCGGGCGGCTTCGAGCGGGCCGAGGGGTCGTACATCTACGTGGCCCCGAACAACGGGCTGCTGACCACGGTGCTGGAGGAGCACGGCTACATCGAGGCGTACGAGGTGAGCTCCACGAAGGTCATCCCCGAGCGGCCGGAACCGACCTTCTACAGCCGTGAGATGGTCGCCATCCCGGCCGCCCACCTCGCCGCCGGCTTCCCGCTGTCGGAGGTGGGCCGCCCGCTGGAGGACAGCGAGATCGTCCGCTACCAGCCGCCTCAGGTGGAGATATCCGGGGACACGCTGACCGGTGTCGTCTCCGCGATCGACCACCCGTTCGGCAACGTGTGGACCAACATCCACCGGACGCACCTGGAGAAGGCCGGCATCGGCTACGGCAAGCGCATCAAGATCATCCTGGATGACGTCCTGCCGTTCGAGCAGACGCTGGTTCCGACCTTCGCGGACGCCGGGGAGATCGGCGGCGTCGCGGCCTACCTCAACAGCCGCGGCTACCTGTCCCTGGCGCGCAACGCGGCGAGCCTCGCCTATCCGTTCAATCTGAAGGCCGGCCTCAAGGTTCGTGTCGAGACGAACTGACGCCGCACCGGGTCGGCCGCCGCCAGAGCACTGGCCGGCGGCCGGCCTGGTGTCCTGTCCGGACGCCGCGACGGCCGGCCGGCGGGAAAGCCGGCGTGGTGCGGGTGGCGACCAAGGACGGCGGCGTGCTGGTGCTTCCCCCGCAGGAGTACGGAAGCGTGGCCCTGACCGAGGCCGAGGCCGTGGCGGAGGCGGCCGGCAAGAGCCGGATGACGTACGTCCGCCGTCATGGCCTCGTCTTCTGGGCAACGGAGTACGAGGAGTGCCGGGAGATGGTGGAACGGCTCGGCGGGGGGCGGCCCGCGGCCGCTGAGGAGGCCGTGCCGTCCTGCCCCGGGCCGGGCCCGGGGCGGGCTTCCCTACGCTCTACGAGGAAGCAGTGATCAGCTGTTGGGGAGCGACGGAAGAGAGATCCGCCATATGGACGGTCGGGCAGTGGCTGGGACAGCGGCATCGGCGACGACTCGTGGTGTCGGAGCGACGGTCGGCGCGCAGGTGCGCCGTTTGCGGCACGCGCGTGAGCTGTCGCTGGCCGAATTGTCACGGCTGTCGGGCGTCAGCCGGGCGACTCTCTCCGGGATCGAGTCGGGGAAGGGCAACCCGACGGTCGAGACCATCTCCGCCATCGCCGTGGCGCTGCGGCTGCCGCTCGGTGATCTGCTCGTCGACCTCGTGCCGCAGAGACCGGTGCTGCGGCACGGTACGGCCGCCCCGGAGACGAGCAAGCAGGAACTCCTGGAGCGGATCGGCGCCGGGGGGGTTCAGCGAGATCTGGCGGATCCGCATCGCCGGCGCCGGTCACCGGATCGACAGCCCCGCCCACGCCCAGGGCACCATCGAACGCATCGTCGTCCTGTCCGGAGGGCTGCGTGCCGGGCCGGTCGACGCCCCGGTGGACCTGGCCGAGGGGGACTTCGTCACGTTCGCGGCCGACGTGGCGCACTTCTACCAGGCCCTGCGGCCGGGGGTGGACGCGGTACTCGTCATGACCTACCCGGCGGCCTCGTAGCCGCCCGCCGGCCGGGCGGCGGCCACCACCGCCGGGATCGCCCCGTGCTCGACCGCTTTGCGCACCGCCTCGGTACGGCAGGCGGCGTCCAGCTTGGCGTAGACGTTGGACAGATGCCGTTTCACCGTGCTCTCCGTGATGACCAGCCGGTCGGCGATCTGCGAGTTGCGCAGGCCGCGGGCGACGAGGCCGATGATCTCCCGCTCCCGTGAGGTGAGGAGCTGCGGTGTCTGCTCCCGCAGCCAGACGAGGGTGTGCTGCGGCACCGACAGCACGATCCGGTCGTCGCCGCGGACGATGCCGCGGATCGTCCCGGCCAGCTCCTGCGGCGTCGCGTGCCGGGGGATGGCGGCCTGGACCCCCGCCGTCAGCGCGCGCCTGACCGTGAGCGGATCGTCCGCGGCGAGCAGGGCGACGACACGGGTTCCGCGGGCGGCGGTCCGCAGCCGGGCGAGATCCCGCAGGACCTCCGCGGCGGCGTGCTCGACGCCGATGAGGAGGACGTCGGGCCGGAGCGCACCGGTGTCCGCGTGCATCTCGCGCAGCGTCGCCGTGTGGGCCACGACCGAGAAGGTGTCGTCGGCCGAGAGGAAGTGCACCAGCCCCGCTCGGAAGAAGGTGCTGGCGTCCACGACGGCGACGCTGATGACGGGTTCGCGGGACAGGCCGGCGTTCGCGTCGCTTCGCTGGTACGGCATCAAGGGGTCACTGCCTTCCGGTCGCTGCCGCCGTCCATACGTCCCGCCGCCTCGGCGGCGTCGGGGTCCTCGGGGTCCTCGGAGAGGAGCGGGTCGCCGCGGTCCACGACTCTGGAGAGCCACATCCCGGCCATCTGGCTGGTGACGATCGACAGGACCACCAGTGAGGTGAAGAACCCCTCGCTGACGATGCCCGCGCTGAAGGTGACCGACGCCAGGACGATGCCGGGCCCGCCGCGGGCGTTCATCGCCGCCGCGATGTTGGCGGCCGATCCGCGGCTCTGGCCGGCCAGCCTCGCTCCGAGCCAGACGCTGGAGAACTTGACCGCGCAGGCGACCGCCAGGAACCAGAGGAAGAACAGGACGTCGAAGTGGCGGATCAGATCCAGCTGCAGTCCGACGACGGCGAAGTAGACGGGGATGAAGAAGCTGAGAGAGATCTTCCGCAGGGTCTCCCGGGCCTGCTCCCCGCGGGCCGTACCGGCATCGCAGATGCCGGCCGTGAGGGCCCCGAAGATCGGGTCCAGGCCCAGGCCGATGCAGACCAGGCACAGCGAGAAGACGAAGACCATCAGATACGCGGTGGGGCTGCGGTGCGCCAGGACGTTCCAGCGGAGCCGGGCGGCGGCCGTGAAGTACGTCCGTCCGTACCGGAGATGGACGAGGAGGAACGCGATGGGGGCCGCGGTGAAGTACAGGGCGCTCCAGACGACCGGCCCGCCGGCGAAGAACATGCCGAGCCCGTAGGCGTCACCGGACATGGCGCCGGCCATCCCCAGGACGATGGCGAGGACCACGTACAGCAGGACGTCCTCGAGCACGGCCACGGTGAGGACGATCCGGGCGAACCGCGTTCCCAGGATGCCGAGGTCCAGCATGATCCTGGAGATCACCGGGATGCTGGTGAGCGCGATGGCCATGCCGAACACGAGGACCAGTGTGGCGTCGGAGCCATGGGGTCCGGTCAGCTCCCCGAGATCGAAGGAGGCGGCGATCGCGAGTCCGGCGGCGAAGGGAATCAGGAGTCCGGAGAGCGATACGGCGGTGATCGTCCGGCGCTCCGTACTCGTCACATGGCCGTGCAGTTCGGTGCCCGCCAGATAGATGAGCAGCAGCAGCCCGAGCTGGTAGATGGCGCCGATCGCGGAGGCGGCCGGGCCCTCCGCGGGAATGAGCTGCCGCTGCAACTCCGGGGAGAAATTGCCGAGAACGGTCGGCCCCAGCAGAAGCCCTCCCAGTATCTCGCCGATGACGGGCGGCTGTCTCACCGCTTTGAACAGGTAGGCAACGCAGTGGGCGACGATCAGCAGGAGAATGAGGGCGATCAGGGTCTGCGCGACTTCATGGGTAGCCAGGGACATCCGAAACCCTCCGTTGCCGTCTGCAGTTATCCGACCTCTTGATACCTGTGACAGCGCGCCGCTGTCCACGGGACTGCGGAATTTCAACCGCTCTGCGGTCGGCCTGAACCTTTCGTATTAGTTCGGGCGGCGGAGGCGGAGGAATGCTCCGACCGAAGGTGGAGGCGTAATTCAACAACAGGACGGATGACACCGTCCGGTGGCCCGCCCAGACTTGTCTGCGACTCTTCTCCGATATGACGTGGTGATGGGGTGCGGCTGTGACGAATATTTCTCAGGAACCGGCGCCGGAGGTTCCGGATTTCCGGGTCGCGGATCTTTCGCTGGCCGAATTCGGGCGCCGTGAGATCCGTATGGCGGAGCACGAGATGCCCGGTCTGATGGCGTTGCGTCGGCAGTACGCCGGCAGCCGGCCGCTCCAGGGCGCCCGCATCACCGGCTCCCTGCACATGACCGTGCAGACCGCGGTGCTGGTGGAGACGTTGCGGGCGCTCGGCGCCCGGGTGCGCTGGGCGAGCTGCAACATCTTCTCCACCCAGGATCACGCGGCGGCCGCCGTCGTGGCCGGCCCGGACGGCACCCCCGAAGAGCCGCGCGGCGTACCGGTTTTCGCCTGGAAGGGGGAAACGCTGGAGGAGTACTGGTGGTGCACCGAGCAGGCGCTGACCTGGCCCGAGGGCGGCCCCGATCTGATCGTCGACGACGGGGGAGACGCCACGCTCCTGGTCCACCGTGGGGTGGAGTACGAAAAGAGGGGAGCCGTCCCGCCACCGTCCTCGGCGGCCTCGCAGGAGGAGGCCGTGATCCTCGAACTGCTCGGCCGGAGCCTGGCCGGGAA
Source organism: Streptomyces xinghaiensis S187 (assembly GCF_000220705.2). Taxonomy (GTDB): domain Bacteria; phylum Actinomycetota; class Actinomycetes; order Streptomycetales; family Streptomycetaceae; genus Streptomyces; species Streptomyces xinghaiensis. The sequence continues at coordinate 4,726,075 of NZ_CP023202.1, forward strand.
CCCGCACCGCTGGACGGCCGCCGCCCGTGACCTCCGGGGCGTGTCCGAGGAGACGACCACCGGTGTCCTGCGGCTGCAGGAGATGCAGCGCGAGGGCCGGCTCCTCTTCCCCGCGATCAATGTCAACGACTCGGTGACCAAGTCGAAGTTCGACAACCGCTACGGCTGCCGCCATTCCCTCATCGACGGCATCAAACGCGGTACCGATGTGCTCATCGGCGGCAAGACGGCGGTCGTCTGCGGATACGGGGACGTGGGCAAGGGCTGTGCGGAGGCGCTGCGCGGCCAGGGCGCGCGGGTGACGGTCACCGAAGTCGACCCGATCTGTGCGCTCCAGGCGGCCATGGACGGCTATGCCGTGGCCACGCTGGAGGAGATGCTCCCGACCGCCGACATCTTCGTCACCGCCACGGGCAACCGGGACATCATCCTGGCCGAGCACATGGCGCGGATGAAGCACCAGGCCGTGGTGGGGAACATCGGGCACTTCGACAACGAGGTCGACATGGCCGGACTGGAGGCGTACCCCGGTGTCCGGCGGCTGCCGGTCAAGCCGCAGGTGGATCTGTGGGCCTTCCCCGACGGACACGCGGTCATCGTGCTGAGCGAGGGACGGCTGCTCAACCTCGGCAACGCCACCGGACACCCCAGTTTCGTCATGTCGACCAGCTTCGCCAACCAGGTCATCGCGCAGCTCGAACTCTTCACCCGGGCCGAGGAGTACCCCCTGGGTGTGCACCGCCTGCCCAAGCACCTCGACGAACAGGTGGCACGGCTCCATCTGGCGGCGCTCAACGTCCGGCTGACCCGGCTCACCCCGGTGCAGGCCGAGTATCTCGGGGTGTCCGTCGAGGGCCCGTACAAACCGGAGCACTACCGCTACTGACCCGCCGGCGACCCGCCGGACGGCAACCCGAGGGAGAGAAGGCCCATGGACCGTGGCAGCCTCGGCTCAACGGACGCGCTGCTGCAAGCGATAGTGGACGTTCCCGGATACCCCCGGCCGGGAATCGTCTTCAAGGACATCACCCCGCTGCTCGCCGACCACGACGTCTCCGGCCGGCTGGTGGCCGCCATGGGGGAGCCCTTCCGGGGGAAGGCGGACAAGGTCGCGGGTATCGAGGCGCGGGGATTCATCCTGGCGGCGCCGCTGGCACACCTGCTCGGCGTGGGCTTCGTCCCGCTGCGGAAGGCCGGCAAGCTGCCACGGGCCACCTTCGCCGAAGGCTACGACCTGGAATACGGACGAGCGACGCTGGAAGTGCACCGTGACGCCTTCGAGCCGGGGGAGCGCGTCCTGGTCGTCGACGACGTCCTCGCCACCGGGGGGACCGCCGCTGCGGCGCTGCGCCTGGTGGCCCGGGCGAACGGTGTGCCGGTGGGCTTCACCGCGCTGCTCGACCTCGGACTGGTGGCGGTCCGGGAGAAGCTCGGGGGAACCCCGCTCCACATCCTCCACACCGTGGCCTCCTGATCCGGTGCCGGCCGAGCCCGCTCGGCGGTGTGCCGCCCGCGACGGCCGGGCGATGCAGCGCCTGACGATCTTCATCAGAAGCACCGACGTCTCCGGACGCTCCCCGCTCGACTCGGCGATCATCCGGTGCGCCCGGCAGAGCGGTCTGCGCGGGATGACCGTGATCCCTTGTGTCGAAGGCTTCGGCAGAGCCCGGACCGTGCGACGGCCGCGGTGGTTCACGGTGGTGCAGGACCACCCGTTGATGCTGGTGGCCGTCGACACCGCCGACCGCATCGCCGGGTTCCGGACCGCCCTGGACCGGATCGCCCCGGGCAGTCTCGTCGTGGTGGACGAAGTGACGGCCGTCTGAGACCCCGCCCGGCGCGGCCGCACGGCGCGCCGGCACCCCCCCACTCCACCCCAGCCCCGGCCGGCCCCGGAGACCGGCTCCCTGCCCTCAGGAGAGGACGCGCCCATGTCCCGTGCCCAGACATACACCTCGGAATCCGTCACCGAAGGCCACCCCGACAAGGTCGCCGACCAGATATCCGACGCCCTGCTCGACGAGATCCTGCGGATCGACCCCGCGGCGCGCTGCGCCTGCGAAACCCTCGTCACCACCGGACTCGTGGTGGTGGCCGGGGAGCTGGGCACCACCGCCCGGATCGATGTGCCCGACGTCGTGCGGGCGGTCCTGCGCGACATCGGGTACGACAGCGCCCGCCAGGGCTTCGACGGCAACAGCTGCGGCATCATCGTCACGCTCGACCGGCAGTCCCCCGACATCGCACGGGGTCTCGACTCCTCGTGGGAGAGCCGCACCGCCAGGGGAGATATCGTCCCGCTGGACCGCCAGGGCGCCGGCGACCAGGGCATGATGGTCGGCTACGCCTGCGACGAGACCCCGGAGCTCATGCCGCTGCCCATCTCCCTGGCACACCGGCTGGCCCGGCGCCTCAGCGAGGTGCGCAGGACGGGCGTGCTGCCGTATCTGCGGCCCGACGGCAAGACGCAGGTGACCGTGGATTACGAGAACGGGCGCCCGGCCCGGGTGTCCACGATCGTGGTGTCCGCCCAGCACACCCCCGACGTCGACGTGGAACGCGTCCTGGCACCGGAGATCCGTGCGCAGGTGATCGAGCCCTGCCTGACCGGGGAGCGGGCGGAGGACCGGCCCGTCGTCCTGGTGAACCCGACCGGGCGTTTCGAGAGCGGCGGACCGGTGGCGGACGTCGGGCTCACGGGCCGCAAGGTCATCGTGGACACCTACGGGAGCATGGCGCGGCACGGCGGCGGGGCCTTCAGCGGCAAGGACCCCTCGAAGGTGGACCGGTCGGCCGCGTACGCCGCGCGCTGGGCCGCCAAGAACGTCATCGCGGCCGGGCTCGCGGAACGCTGCGAGGTCCATCTGAGCTACGCGATCGGCGTGGCACGGCCGGTGGGTGTGCACGTGGAGACCTTCGGCACCGACCGGGTGGATCCCGTGCGCCTGGCCAAGGTCGTGCCGGACTTCTTCGATCTGAGGCCCGCGGCGATCGTACGGGACCTGCGGCTCAACCGTCCCGTCTTCCGGGCGACCGCGGCCTACGGCCACTTCGGCCGGGAGGAGCCGGGCTTCACCTGGGAGGAGCGGTCGCGGGCGGCGGAGCTCGCGGCGGCGCTGGCATGAGCGGGGCGGCCGGCGCGGGCGGGGCGGCCCACCCTCCCGGAACCCCGCCGGTGATCGGCTGGCGCGGGGACGCCGTGGTGGCGCTGGACCAGACGCGGCTGCCGCACGAGGTCACCACGCTCACCCTCGCCACGGTCGACGAACTGGTGGACGCCATCCGCGGACTGGCGGTGCGCGGGGCCCCCGTCCTGGGGGCCGCCGGTGCCCTGGGCACCGCCCTGGCGGTCCACCGGGCGGAACAACACGGCTGGACCGCGTCCCGGCTCGCCGGCCAGCTCGACCGGATCCGTGAGGCCCGGCCGACCGCCGCCGATCTGGCCGCCGGCGTGACCGCCATGGAGCCGGTCGTCCACCGCGGCGCCCGGGCCGTCGAGGCCGCGGCCCGGTCCTACACCGAACGCATCGCGGCGGCCGGCCGGCGCATCGCCGAACGGGGGGCCGACTACCTGGCCGGCCTCTGCCGGAGCGGGACGCTGAGCCTCCACACCCACTGCAACACGGGGGCGCTGGCCGGGATCGAGTGGGGGACCGCGCTCGGGGTGGTGCGGGCTCTGCACACCCGGGGCCGGGTGCGGCAGGTCATCGTCGACGAAACCCGGCCGCTGCTCCAGGGCTCCCGGCTGACCTGCTGGGAACTGGAGCAGTGGGGTGTCGACTACCGGCTCGTCTGCGACGGCGCCGCACCGTACCTCCTCGCGCGCGGCGGGGTGGACGCGGTGGTGGTGGGCGCCGACCGGGTCGCCGCCAACGGCGACTTCGCGAACAAGATCGGCACGTTCGGGCTGGCTCTGGCGGCACGTCACGCCGGAGTCCCCTTCGTCGTCGCGGCACCGGAGTCCACGCTCGACCCCGGCGTTCCGGACGGCGCGGCCATACCCGTCGAACAGCGTTCCGAACGGGAGGTCACCCATGTCGCGGACGTGTCCGTCGCGCCGGCCGGGGCCAGGGCCATCAACCCCGCCTTCGACGTCACCCCCGCCGAACTGGTGAGTGCCCTGGTCACCGAACGGCGGCTGATCGTCGCCCCGTCCGGACCGGCGGCCGTGGTACCGGGGCGGGCGGACCCGCACCCGGTGTGAGACGGGCCCCGCCGGGACGGAGGGCCTCCCCGGGGCCGTCGGAGGCCGTCGGAGGCCGTCCGGGGCGAGGCGCGGTGGGGGTGCGGGGTCCGGGGGCGGGTGCACCCGGCGCGCGGACACCGCCGCGTGCCGGGACCGCCCGGGGCTTCCGCCCGGGGGGTGCCCCGCTGCGGGCAGGGACGGGGCCGGGACAGGGCCGGGGAGCGGGGGAGCGCCTGCGGCGTCCGCCCGGCGCACCGGTCCCGGCTACTGCCCGCAGGGGGTGGGGACTCTGATGAGCCCGGTTCCGTAGGCTCTGGCGACCGCCTGGGACCGGTTGCGCAGTCCCAGCTTGGACAGCAGCCGCGACACATGGGACTTCACCGTGGCCTCCCCCAGTGAGAGGAAGTCGGCGATCTCTCCGTTGGACATCCCGGTGGCCATCAGCCGCAGGACCTCCAGCTCCCGGGCCGTCAGAACGCTGAAGACGTCCGCGGACGCGGGCATGGTGACGGCCGACAGGTTCGCCCAGGGTTCCAGGGCGGCGATCATCCCGGGCGGCAGCACGGCATAGCCGGCCGCGACCGCGTGCACCGCGGCGACCATCTGGCGAGGGGGGTCACTTTTCGCCAGGAACGCGCGGGCGCCGGCCAGCAGGCCCCGCAGCGCCGTGGCCGAGTCCAGGGACTGTGCGAGGAACACCACGCAGGCCGTACGGTCCCCGGCGGTACTGGTGACCATTCTGCTCAGCCGCAGGCCCTCGCCGAACGGTACGTCGAGTTCGATGAAGAGCACGTCCGGCAAATACTCCCGGGCCAGGCGGACCGCCTCGTCCGCGTGCCCGGTCTCGGCGACCACTTGAATATGGGCATCCTCCTCCAGGATTTTCCGCAGGCCTTTTCGGATCAGAAGGTTGTGCGTGCACAACAAGACGGTGATCAACCTTTTCCCCCACTGGTCCGGGACTCGGGCGTCCTCAGGGCGTGAACCGCGGGTGTGCGCATGCGGGCGCAGGCCTCCGAAGGGGATATGTTTCTGCTGCATCGATGGTCCGGCTGCACTCCGGGGCTCGAAGCCAACAGCTCCGCAGAGCGTCCTCCGGGCGTCCGTCCCCGCTGTGCCGGGTTCACAGGGAATTGCCGGTTCCGTGGCTGCCTGGTGTCGTGATGCCCGCGATTCTCGCACCCGTGGGTGTGCCGGGTCTTCCAGCCAGTATGAGTCGCGGTGATTCCCTGTGAAACATGTACTTCGGCCGTCGCGTGGTGCGCTGTGACGCGCCGCCGGTGGGAAGCAACCGCCCGGGCGGATGAGGCCAGGGGGGCCCGTGTTCCTGCAGGGGTGAGGCCGCAGGGGCGGCTGTGAACGGCCGGGGGCGCGCCGGGCTGGTGGCGCGGAAGGGGTTTCAGGGCTGTGGGTGCCAAGTGCCCGATTATGGTTGTGTGTTGGCTCATTCAAGGGTGTGCCCTTGGCAAATGCACACGAAATGAGGGGACGGACAGGGGCCGGCCCGGCCGAAAGCCGTCGGTGCCGGTTCGGCGCGCCGGTCCGAGCGCCGGTCGCCGGCGTGCGGACACCGGTGTGACGCGGCTGCTTGCGGCAGAGCCCCGCCGGACTCGGAACGGTCCGGCGGGGCCCGCTGGTGTGCTGTGCGATCCCGCTGTGCGCTGTCCGGCGGCTCCGGCGCGGACGGCCCGGAGGGCTCGCCCGTGCCCGGAACGGCCGGGCGGCCGGCGGGGCTCGGCTCAGAAGGTCACGTCACTGCACAGGTAGTACGACTGGTCCATGTGCGACGCCTGCCAGATGGTGAAGACGACGTGATTGCCGGTGCGGCCGGGGGCGCTCACGTCGAACGAGATGTTCTGCGCGGGGGCGTACCTGCCGGTCGTCTTCACCAGTTCCAGGCTGCCCCAGGTCAACGGCTGCGTCGCCGGGTCGAAGCCCTGCTTGGTGACGTAGACCTGGAAGAAGTCCGCGCCGTGGCTGGCCTGGTCGTACAGGCTCATGGTGAAGTTGTTGCTGATCTTGGTGGTCTTCCACGGGCCCACGGCGTCCATGGAGCGGTAGCGGCCGCTCTCGGCGTGGCCGCCGCTGCAGAGCCGGCCGTCGGGGATGGCGGAGCGGAAGTTGCCGCCGACGCCGTTGCGGTACAGGCCGTTCCAGTTCCACATGGCGTTCGGGTTGTCCTGCCACGCCTGCCAGCACATCGGGTCTTCCTGCTGCATGGCGGGGTTCATGTGGTCGCCGCCCCAGCGCTCGTGGCAGCTGTAGGCGCGGGCACCCGGGTTGACGATCGAGCCGTGCGCCGCCGCCGTGTCGGCCCAGGGGACCAGGCAGAGCAGCGAGGCGAAGAGCAGCGCGAAGGCGCGCAGCGCCCATCTCGGGGATTCGAGGGCTCCGTGTACACGCATGGTGGGGGTCTCCGTTTTTCGGCCGTGGGGATGTCCGGGTGTTCCGGGGGCGGAGCAGGGGAGTGGGAGCGCTCCCATGCTACGGGCAGTTACCCGGAGGCACGGAGCGAAAAACGCTGGGCTCTCAACCGGCTTGCATACAGGACCGTTTCGCCCGTAATTCAGGCCGGGAACACCGGTTACCGGCAAGCCGGATCCGACGTTCCGTCAGCCCGGTGCTCGACGGCCGGGTCCGGGCCCGGCGTCCCGCGTTCGCCGGCCGGGCCCCGGCCCGCGGTGCCGGACCCGCCGCCCCCGCATCGGCCGCTCCGCCTCGGCCGCCCCGCCTCAGCCGTCCAGCAGTGACGACACCCGTTCCGGGTGCAGCGGCCGGGCGTAGTACCAGCCCTGGCCCGTGTCGCAGCCGAGCCGGCGCAGGTGGTCCGCCTGGTCGG